>NZ_JBZEGI010000004.1:0-346379 GCF_058216415.1 Dyella sp. SYSU CM1112
GGGCTTCGTGCACGTCGAAGGACACCACATCCAGTGCTTCGGCACCGCTGACACCGGGGACATCGGTGAAGTAGGTCTGGTGAGAAAAGCCGTGCGACGACGCAGCAAGGATGTCCTGATGACCGGACATGTGAAGTTCCCTGTAGTGATGACGCGCGGAAGAAGCGGCGCGCGTCAGGCAAATGAGGCAGGGAACATAGGGCTTGCATGTGGGGGCGCAAAAGCCCGAACAGTCTCAAAGTGTGGCCAGCCGATAAATAGGCACGCACGGGACACGGTCGCCACCGGATTTGATGGCGGCAGGCTCAAGCCACGTCACCCTCTGCTGCGCGACAGGAGAGGGTGAGCTGCGTATCGCGAAGGTACGGGATTGGTCCCATCGGATCGCGATGTTCGAATCGCGTCCGCAGCGGCTTTTATCGCACCGAAGAAAGCACGTTGGCTTCGATGTGTATCGGCCACTGCCAATGCTGCACTTCTGGGAGATCTTCGCCGTATTCGCTGATGTAGAGCTTGTGCTTTTCCATGATCGACCAATAGCGCGCGGTGGCTGTGGGTACCTGCGCGTTGAAACGCGGAATGCGGCTGATGGCGTCGAGCGAGAGCTGGTAGCGGTCGAGGTTGTTGAGCACCACCATGTCGAAGGGCGTGGTGGTGGTGCCTTCGTCTTTGTAGCCGCGAACGTGGATGCGGTCGGCGTGGCGGCGGCGATAGGTGAGCTTGTGGATGAGTGTCGGATAGCCGTGATAGGCGAAGATCACCGGTTTGTCGGCGGTGAACAGCGCTTCGAAGTCGCGGTCGGATAATCCGTGCGGATGTTCGGACTGCGGTTGCAGCACCATCAGGTCCACCACGTTGACGACGCGGATGCGGATATCGGGCAGGTAGTCGCGCAATAGCGATACGGCAGCCAGGCATTCGAGCGTAGGCACGTCGCCGGCACACGCCATCACGACATCGGGATCGCTGTTGTCATTGCTGGCCCACTCCCAGATGCCTGCGCCGGCCGCGCAATGTTTCGCGGCCGCATCGATGTCCAGCCACTGCCAGGAAGGCTGTTTGCCGGCAACGATCAGGTTGACGTAGTTGCGGCTGCGCAGGCAATGATCGGCGACCGACAACAGGCAGTTGGCATCGGGTGGCAAGTAGATGCGGACGGTCTCTGCCTTCTTGTTGGCGACGATGTCGATGAAGCCGGGATCCTGATGCGAAAAGCCATTGTGATCCTGTCGCCACACATGCGACGTGAGCAGGTAGTTCAATGATGCGACCGGTGTGCGCCAGGGAATATGCCGCGCCACCTTCAACCACTTCGCATGCTGGTTGAACATGGAATCGACGATGTGGATAAACGCTTCGTAGCAGGAAAAGAAGCCGTGGCGTCCGGTGAGCAGATAGCCTTCCAACCAGCCTTCGCAAAGATGTTCGCTGAGCACTTCCATCACGCGACCGTCGCGATTGAGATGATCGTCGGAGGGTTCGATGGTGGCCATCCATTCCTTGCCGGAAACGTCATAGACCGCATCCAGTCGATTCGAAGCCGTTTCATCGGGCCCGAACAGGCGGAAATTTTGCTCAGCCAGATTGAGCCGCATCACTTCGCGCAGAAAGCCGCCGAGTGTCCGCGTGGCTTCGCCTTGCACCGCGCCCGGTTGTGGCACATCGATGGCATGCTCGCGAAAACTCGGCAACTGCAAGGGCTTCAGCAACTCGCCGCCGTTGGCGTGCGGATTGGAGCCCATGCGCCGATGGCCGGTCGGTGCAATGGCGGCGATTTCCTGGCGAAACCGACCGTTTTCATCGAACAACTGTTCGGGCCGATAGCTCTTCATCCATGTTTCCAACTGCTGGACGTGCTGAGGATTTTCAAAGTGCGCAAGCGGCACCTGATGCGAACGCCAGGTGCCTTCCACTGGCAGTCCGTCCACTTCCTTGGGGCCGGTCCAGCCCTTGGGTGTGCGAAACACCAGCATGGGCCAGCGCGGGCGTTTGCATGTCGTATCACCGGTGCGTGCAGCGCGTTGAATGGATTGAATGCGCGCAAGGATGTCGTCGAGCGTACTGGCAAGCTCGTGGTGCACCGTGTGAGGATCGTGACCTTCGACAACGTAGGGTTCGTATCCGTAACCGCGAAACAGATCCAGCAGCTCGGTACGGGGGATGCGCGAAAGCACGGTCGGATTGGCGATCTTGTAGCCGTTCAAGTGCAGGATCGGCAGCACGGCGCCATCACGCGCCGGATTGAGGAATTTGTTGGAGTGCCAGCTGGTGGCGAGGGCACCGGTTTCGGCTTCGCCATCGCCGACGACGCAGGCCACGATCAAATCCGGATTGTCGAACGCGGCGCCGTAGGCATGCGCCAGCGAATAGCCGAGCTCGCCGCCTTCGTGGATGGAGCCGGGCGTTTCCGGTGCCACATGACTCGGCACGCCGTAAGGCCAGGAGAATTGCCGGAACAAACGCTGCATGCCGTTGCGGCTGCGCTCGATCGCGGGATACCGCTCGGTATACGAACCTTCCAGATAGGTTTGCGCCAGCAGGGCCGGGCCGCCGTGGCCGGGACCGGTGACGAAGATCATGTTCAGATCATGCTGTTTGATCAGCCGGTTGAGATGCACGTAGAGCATGTTCAAGCCGGGAGTGGTGCCCCAGTGTCCAAGCAGGCGCGGCTTGATGTGCTCGCGCTTCAATGGCTCTTCCAGCAAAGGATTGTCGCGCAGGTAGATCTGGCCCACGGCGAGGTAATTGGCGGCACGCCAGTAGGCGTCCATTTGTTCCACGTGTTGGGGTGACAGCGGTGTTGGCATGAAAGCGCTCCTGATGATCGACGGCATGGCGCAGCTGGCACGGGTCAGCCGGATGTCGAGGGGATGAGCGAGAGTCGGGCATGCCGTTTAGGCTGCGATGCTTTAGCCCACGAAGCATTGACGTAAATCAATCCGTCATGGAATGCCGCCGTGAAAACATCGGCAAAACCTGCCGCCGTCCGCGCGCTGTCCACGCCCGCGGATGGCGGCAGTGCGGTCACCGCATGTGGAATTCGGCAAGGCGCGTGGCGCAGAGGCCACGGTGTACCGAATCACCTTCCCCGACCGCACGCACAGCATTGTGCGGTGCGTGATGCCGCGACTTGATCAGGATCAAGCGGAACGCTCGTCGCGCTATTGTTCTTGCACGAGGCGGACACAGGGTGCTGTCAGGGACGTATCACGCGCTTTTGTAAGAGCACGCAGACAGCAGCGTGGTTGACGCAGTTGAAAGCGTCGTTCGAGGAGATCGGCGACATTTTTCATCATGGCGACGGGTGGCAAGTGCAACCATGATGACCAGATGCGTTCTGCATGGCGGGCGTGGCGCCGAGGCAGCGTGGATTTTTCGGCAAAGATAAGCGTGCGAGTGCACGGCTTTGGATGATTAACGGCTCGTTGGTGCACGCAGATCAAGGCCGTTTGCAGAACGGGTATGCATTGCACTGCACTGCACGAAAATGTGCTGCTGCACGACGGGTGCGAGCGTGAGATCCATGCACGCCTTGGCGGATGGCCGGGTGGGATCAGGACCGTTGCCAGAGGCGCCGCGCATCGAAGCGATCGCATGGCAAGGATCAACCAGGAACACAACGTATCGGGGAAAAACAGTCCCGCACAGGGCGGGACTGTCGTCAGCTAAGCCAGCGCCAGAACGCGATCAGTGCCCGATGATTTCCTGCACGATCAGGCCGGTCGCCAGTGCCACCAGCACGAATTGACCGTTGTCGCCGCGAATCCAGTGATAGCCCACCGGCGGTGCGTGCAGGTGATAGCGCGCGTAGTCGTCGACATAGAATTCCCGTCCACGGTAGCGCTCGGGCAAGTGGTCGCCGCGACCGTAATGCCTATCCCAGCCCCCATGGTGACCGTGGGCGTCATGCTCATTGCCGTGCCAGTGAGCATCGTGGTCATCATGGTGGCCATGATCATCGTGATCGCCATGGTCATGGTCGTCGCCATGCCAGTCCTGGCCCTGGTCATAGCTGTGCGCCATCACTGCGGAAGCCGTGAAGGTCAGCGCAAAAAAGGGAATGAATGCGGCTGCGAGTAGCTTTTGTTTCATCGTGTGAAGGTCCCCATGGGCCAGAGTGATCGTGCAGTCGTACGCTCGACTGCTCGAGGCCGAAGAGGAGACTAGCGCACTTGACTGAACAGCATCCTTCCATGACCGCCGCTTTGCGAGCGGCATCGCTCTTTTTTGCAGCAACGATCCATGACATGGTGGCCGTGACGTCTGTGAGCGAGTCTTCGAAAGACGTCTGCTTCGTCATGCCACTAAAAGGCCGCGCAGTTCAGGCCCGGTTCTGAGTGATTGCGCCACTCATGCCATCGCGGCCGGCGCAAGCAAGCCAGGATGCGTTCTTCATCGCAGCGAACGGGCTATGATCGTGCAGGAGCGGGGTGGGGATACTCCGGGACAGGTGGTTTTTCCCGCTGGCAGGGTTTTCGACGAGCCCATCACGCCACGGCTCGTTACCTTGCCAGGGATGGAGGGCGTCCATGGCAGCGCCACTGCGATTCGATGAGGGACGGTGAAACGCTAGGGGGACAGTGCGCATGGTTGTTCATATCGATCGTCACGCAAGATGGGTGTTGCCATGACGCTTGCGATCATGCTTTTTCGTCGCGACTTGCGGTTGCTCGACAACACCGCGTTAGTGGCTGCGAATGCGGCATATACGCGCGTTTTGCCGCTTTATATCTATGGGGAAGAGGAAGAAGACCCGTGGAAGATGGGAGCTGCCAGCCGCTGGTGGCTTCATCACTCGCTCGATGCATTGCGGACGCAACTGCGTGAACGCGGATCGGCTTTGCATCTGCGCAAGGGCGATACGCTGGCGGTGCTGCGTTCCATCATCAAGCGCACGGGCGCCGAGGCGGTGTTCTGGAGCAGACGGTATGAACCGTGGGCCATCGAGCGCGACCGGCAGATCAAGGCGGCATTGCGCGACCAGGGTGTTGCGGTGCACAGCTATTCGGCCAATCTCTGGTCGGAACCCTGGCAGGTGCAGACCAGGCAGGGCGATCCCTATCGCGTTTTCACACCTTACTGGCGAAGCGCGCGACCGCAGATTACCCTCACTCCGCCATGGCCGGAGCCTGCGGATATCCACTGGATCGAGTTTCCGGTCGGATTGCCGCTATCGGATTTCGAACTGCTTCCGCAGGCTCGCTGGGATACGGGTCTGGCAGAACACTGGCGTCCCGGCGAGCACGGTGCGCACGAGGCGTTACAACTTTTTTGTGAAGACGCCATGGTCAACTATGCAGAGGCGCGCGACATGCCGGGCCGTCACGGTACCTCGCGCCTCTCTCCTCATCTGCATTTTGGCGAAATATCGCCGCGGCAGATTTATTATGCGCTGCATCAATACATGCAGCGTTTCACGGCACGCCGGCGTCCGGACATCGAGCCCTATCTGCGCGAACTGGGTTGGCGCGAATTCGCTTACCACGTGCTATTCCACTATCCGCACACGCTGACCGAAAGCTTCAATCCACGTTTTGCTGATTTTCCCTGGGAGCCAGCCACCGAGGCACGGTTGAAGCGCTGGCAGCAGGGGCGCACCGGTATTCCGCTGGTGGACGCAGGCATGCGCGAACTCTGGCATACCGGCTGGATGCATAACCGCGTGCGTATGGCCGTAGCGAGCTTTCTGACTAAGAACCTGCGCCAGCATTGGCTGTGCGGTGCCCAATGGTTCTGGGATACCTTGGTGGATGCAGATTTGGCCAACAACACACTGGGCTGGCAGTGGGTCGCGGGCTGCGGGGTCGACGCGGCACCGTATTTCCGCGTGTTCAATCCGGTGCTTCAGGCGAAGAAATTCGATCCACAGGGTGTCTACCTGCGCCGATGGCTGCCCGAGCTTGCGAGCTTGCCCATCAGCCTGCTGCACGAACCATGGAAGGATCCCGAGGTGATCAGACGCACCGGTTATCCGGCGCCAATGGTCGACCTGGCCGCGACGCGGGATGCGGCATTGAGTGCGTATCAGTCCTTGCGTGAAGCCTGAGCGTCTGCGCGAGCGTATCCACGGATGCGCCGTACGTCAGCGATCTGTCGGGACGGCGTAACTCCCGGGCATGGGGGAGCGAAGAAGTGCATGAATGGGCAGCCGTGCACGGAGACGGCTGCTCGCACCAAGCAAGGATTCCCATGCCCCGTCTCATATCGATGTACCGGATGATTGCCGCAGGTCTTGTGCTTCTGTGCGGTATCGCTTCGGCTCAGGAACCATCTTCGTTGCCGCCGCAGAAGCTTGTTGTCGTAGAGCTGTTTCAAAGCCAGGGTTGTTCATCGTGTCCGCCAGCAGAGGCGAACCTCAACGCGATTGCCGGCGAGCCCGGCGTATTGGCCCTTTCCTATGGCGTGACTTACTGGGACGGTCTCGGCTGGAAGGACACGTTCGCGAGCGAAGCCAATACGGCGCGGCAATGGGACTACGCGCACTATCGCAGCCGCGATACGGTCTGGACGCCCCAGGTCTACGTCAATGGCGATGTGGATTTGATCGGGAATGATCGCCGTCGCCTTGATGACGCCATCGATCACGCCGACAGCGATGGACCATCGATTGCGTGGTCGAAAGATCAGGTTATCGTGAAGTCCGCGCCGACGAATAGAGCCGGTGAGGTATGGCTGGTGCGTTATGACCCGCGCACGCTGCACGTGGCAATCGGCGGCGGCGAAAACAGTGGCCTTACCTTGCCGCAGCGTAACGTCGTACGTGAACTCATCCGTCTGGGATCGTGGCGTGGAAATGAACAGGCTTACGCGCTGCCGCCGCCTTCCATGTCTCATCTGATGACAGCGGCGCTCGTTCAAGTGCGTGGCGGTGGAGACATTCTAAGCGCATCGATACAAGACAGCCGGCCCTGACAACGGCATACGCGAAACATCGGCATGCGCCATGTGCGGCGCAGGCATGTGCACGCTATATGTTTGTGCATGGATACAAGGATGTCTTGATGCATGTGCTGGAGAGCGGCGTTGCCGGAATGTGCTCGCGTCGACATTTTTCGCGCATCGCATTCGTAACCTCGTTTGTTCCTCGACGAAGAACTAGAGCCCGATGCGCCGGTTCCCTGACTGCGCATCGGGTCAGGGGGATCACTCTTTTGGTTCGATTGAGGACGTACGCATGAAAAAGACACTTTGTGGCATGGCTTTGCTTTCCTTGCTGATTGCCGGTTCGCTCTACGCACAGGACAGTTCGTTGTCGAGGGACAATGATGTTTTCGTCGTGACGGCATCCAATACTGCGCAAAATCAGCTGTTGATCTACAACACGCACGGCGCCCTGCTGGGGCAGGTGCCGACGCACGGTGAAGGTGGCGTGAGCGGCAATGCCGGCGGCATTGCGCAAGATCACGATCAGCTGGCCGTGGTCAATTTTGGTTCCGGCAATGTTTCCGTATTTGATAAAGAGCGTGGCCAGAATGGGTTGCGTTTCGAGAAACTGGTGCCCGCGCTCACCAATCCGGTCAGCGTCGCGTTCGGCAACGATCATCTGTACATCCTGACGGCCGGCTATATCGAATCGCATCGCATCGATAGCAATGGCGTCGAATCGACCGCAGATGGCAAGGCGAAGCTGGTCATTGGCGACGGTTCGGCGGCTCAGGTGGGTGTGCTGCCGGGGCAGCTGATGCTGACCGAGAAGAGCAATGCGATCGAAACCGTCAATCTGGATGGCCGTGGCGCGGTCAGCGGCACGACGAAACTGGTGGCGAATATTCCTTCCAACGTCAACGCGCCTTTCGGTCTGGCGACGCGCGGCGCTGATGCATATGTGTCCATTGCGCATGCCAACGAGATCAGCCTGGTGCGCAATGATGCCGTGCTCACCGTGACGAGCTCCGGTACGCAGTCGGCGCCGTGCTGGGTGACGCTTGATGGCCCGTTCCTGTTCTCTGCCAATTCTCCCAGCCAGTCGGTATCGCGTTATGTGGTCTACGGCCAGAAGATCATCCAGGACGCAGCGGTGGTCGCCAAGTTCAGTGGTGATCCCACGGATATTACGTATCAAGAAAACCTGGCCGCTGTGATCGACGCGAATGGAAGTGTCTCGCACGTTTCCATTTTCAATGTGGACGGCGATGGCAATTTCACGCTGCAAGGGCTTGCCACGATCCCCAGCGCGGCCACGAACGGCATAGCGATTGTGCGTGAGGATCAGGGCTTCAACGAGTAAGGTTGGCGTTTGCCGGCCATGCCAAGCTGTCGTGCCTCCGTCAGAGGAGGCACGATGGCTGCCTTCATGAGGCCCGGACGGCAGGCTGGCGGCAGCAAGGTACGAGGACGGCGACGAGTGTCGGCATCCGAAGCGAAAGGAGAAACATGGCAGATTTCAATTTCGGATGTACGTCGTGTGGCAAGTGTTGCCATGACCTGCGCCTTCCCTTGACGCCCCGCGAGGCGATCGCGTGGTTGATGCGCGGCAACGGCGTGATTGAGCTGCTATGCGAAGCCATACCGTGGCCGGAGGAACCGGATCCTTCCAATGGCCTGGCGGCCTACAAGCGGCGCCGGTCGTTTGCGGCACGAAGCGGTGATTTGCCGATACGTGTGATCGCTACGCTGACCGCGGTCTATGCTGGGGCCTGTCCCAATCTGAAAGCGGACTTTCGGTGCAATATCTATGCGGAGCGGCCGCATGCTTGTCGTATTTACCCGGCCGAAATCAATCCGTTCATAGCGTTCTCGCCGGCCAACAAGCTTTGTCCACCCGAAGCATGGACAGCATCCGCACCTTTGCTGCGTGATGGCGAAGTCGTCGATGCCGAGACCCGCCACCAGATCGTGCAACTGCGCGAAGAAGGGGTGCAGCAGGCGCATGCCATGCAGATGCTGTGCGGCAAGCTCGGTATCGCAGGGGCGGGTCTTTCAAACGAAGGATTCGCCGTGCACGCACCTGCCGCCAAGCAGCTGCTTGAAGCGCTTCAAGGTTTGGACAAGCAGCAGGATGCGGAGGCACGTCCATCCTGGGTAATCCGATCCAATCAGGACAACAGCGTGCGGGTGCTCCGGTCGGTGGGTGCCGAATCACGCTGGGTGGCCAGTTCGCCGGCGGGATCGACGGGATATATTGGTTTTCAGGCAGACACTATCGGGAACCCGGCGGACGTTAACCCCGCGTCGAGCGGGCACGCAGCCGATAGCTGATGCTGGTGAGAAGGGCACCGGCGACGAAGATGGCCGGTGGCACCAGGCCGCGAACCAGGCCGACATATCCCGGCAGCACCACGACGGCCACCCAGATGGAATCCGCCCAGCCGGCTACGCACAGGTTGAGCCAATAGCCGCGCCGATCATTGCGCCAATTCAAGCTGAGGCCGACGATGCAGACGAACAGGGCAATCGTCAGCATGTAGGCGGCCAATTGATAAATGCGGCCTTGGGCAAGCCCGGACTGGGCATGGCCTAGTTCATAGATGTCCCATGCAACGCGGACGTGAAAGATGCCCCAGGCGGCATACATCAATCCTCCCAGGCGTGCCAGGACGGTGGACAGCGTGTGGTCGGACGAAGCGGACGGGTGCATAGGGTTGCTCGCGTTCTGAGAGAGGGCGGAGCGCAGCGCGGCAGCGGCTCGCGGGGCATTCCGTCTGTTCTTTCGCTTAGATCGTGCCTGCGTTACAGCGGGACGACCGGTGCCGATGGTTAGCGTGATTACCAGCGCGCATGTTCGCGGAGGGCGGAGAGCAGCGCATCGACATCCGCCTGGGTGGTGTAATAACCGAGGCTGGCGCGTACTGTGCCGCCCAAAGGCAATGTGCCGATGGCCTCGTGCGCCATGGGGGCGCAATGAAAACCGGCGCGCAATGCGATGTCATAGCGATCGAACAACAGCTGCCCGACATCTTTGGGATGCTTTCCCGTCAGGTTGAATGACACTACCGGTGTCTTGTGCTGAACATCGGTGTGGCCGTAGATGCACACACCGGAAATCTCTGCGAGCCCTTGCAGCAAAGAGTCCAGCAGATGTGTTTCGTGCTGGCGAATGGCGTCGAGGCCGGTGTCCATCACCCAGTGAGCGCCGGCTGCCATGGCCTGGATTTGCGGGACGGGAAGGGTGCCTACCTCCAGCATGTCCGGCATGATGCGTGACATTAGGTGTTCACCGGAGTCGCTGCCGGTTCCGCCTTCCATAAAGGGCGGCAGTGCCACATCGTCACTGACGTACAGCGCACCGATGCCTGGAGGACCGTAGAGTGATTTGTGAGCAGGAATCGCCAGCATGTCCACCTGATACTGCTGCACGTCGATGGGTAACACTCCGGCAGACTGGGCGCCATCCAGCACATAACGTTTTCCGTATTGCCTGGCGAGGCGCCCGATCTGCTCGACCGGAAGCACCGAACCGATGACATTGCTGGCATGTGTCGTCGCAACCAGCCGGATATTCGGCTTGGTTTGCAGCAGCTTCTCGTATGCGTCCAGACGGAAGGGTTCGTTGTCGCTATAGGGAACGACATAGAGTTCGATCTGCTTGTCGCGCACCATCTTCCTCACCGGGCGGGACAACGCATGGTGCTCGAGCGCGCTTATCACGACACCATCGCCCGGCTGCCACGGAAACGCCTGCACAGCGAGATTGAGCGATTGCGTACAGCCGCCGGTGAAAACAATCTGCGAGGGGTTTTCTATGTGAAACAGATCGGCCAGCGCCTGCCGCGCCTCGTTGAGCGTGAGCGCACCTTCGCGCGAGATGCGGGACGTTCCGCGCTTCGCGCTGAGGAAATGGCGAAAACCTGCATCAAGGGTTTGATACACGGTCTCCGGCTTGGGCCATGAAGTGGCGGCATTGTCGAGGTAGTACATGGCGAGGCTCTTTGAGTGCGAAAACCAATGAGAAATACGTGTATCCGTGACAGGTTGCCATCACACACTGTTTTGAGCCGCTCGCCGAGTGCCTGAAGTCGGGCACCTCGGCGAGCAGTCATGGCAACAACCACCCGGAACGCATCAGCCGTTGTTATCTTCAGGCGGCGTTTGTGCCTGGCTGACGGTCAGCCCGAACAGTAATTGCGACTCGACGCTCTTGATCGTGGTATCCAGGTCAGCTGCACTGAGGTGATCCGCGTTCACCACGCGCCGGGACCGATCGATGAGACGGGGACCGTCGCACAAGGCGGCAGCTAGCATCACGTCGTCCTTGTGGTGGTGGACGCTGCGCAGCTCGGGTGAGGCGCTGCAATAGCTGCTGTTAGTGGGGAGTGTGTCGCCGCCGACATAAAGCACGACGCGAGGTGCGATAGTCAGCCCGGGCGCCGTCGGTTGCTCGGCTGAAAAGCGCCTGGCGGTTGTGCCTTGCGGAATGTGCGCCACCGTCTCGGCATGACTCAGGCCGGGAATGGTGCCATGCACTTCGACGGGTAGCGTCGCCATCTGCGGAGCCCAGCGGTCGTAAGTGTCGGCTTGCTCTGCCCAGCGCGTATGCAAAGTGCCTTGGCAGCCTGCCATGGCGAATGCAAGCGGAAGCAGCATCAGGGCGCGAGAGCCTATGGAATGAAGGTTTGCAGTGTTCATGATCGGATCCTCTGTCGTTCGGCGCCTGCCGTGCAGGCGTTAGCGAAGAATGTTGGGTGAGGCGCTGTGCTTGCCCTCGTGCCCAGTGCCATGTCGAAAACGTTTCGGTTTCGATTCGTTTTTTCCTGGCGCAAAAGAAGTGTGCGCCGATGTGAGCATGGCTAAAAATGCAATGTTTCTAACTTATCCATGCCTTTGATGCATGGATGATTCCAGCCCTGCATAGCCGCCTGAATGTCTGGTCTGCGATGCCCCACAGGGTGTCGAACGCCATGCATGAACATCGCCGCCCACGCGCGGTGTCGCGCCATGGCGAGTGCAGCACGGCTTGGATGGCTCGTAAGGTCAGCAGTTATGGGCGATGCGAGATCGCGCCGTCCTCGTTATCGAGGCCGCGGTGAGCGGCTGTACGTGCCTGCGTGGGGCATCGACGCGTCGACGATATCGGCTGGAACAACCTGGTGGGCGAACGTGCAGCGCTTCTCTTCCACAGCGGGTATCTGAAAGCGCGACAAGGCCGCGTTGTCGGCGACATAAGCGAGGATGCGTCGCATGCAAGCTTGCGCAGCGATTTCGGTATCCACCGCTTGATGCGATGTTGCAGCGACGACCAGCCATACGTCGTCCAGCCAGTCGGGATGGAACAGTCCTTTGCGATAGTGGATGCGCCCCGCGCGCGACCACGCCGCAAGACGACGGGAAATGCGCGGCGCGCCGAGTTCGACCTTGGCGCCTGAGTGAAGCAGGACGTCTACAACATGTTCGGCCGCCGCGCCTCCACCCACCACGAGCACGGTGATGTTCTGAAGATTGACCAGCAAGGGAAACAGGTTCATGGCTGTGCCTGACTCAAGCCGCGGAGATCATGAGCGGTGCCGTGTATAGGAAGCGCGAGAAGGCGTGTGAGCCGCGCGTAAACGGGATGCGATCGTACGCTAGAGAAGATGGCGATCCGGCGACGGCACCGACCGTGCTTGGTGTGGCATTGACGCCGCTGAAAGATGCGGCGCGGTCGACCGGTGTTTTCGAGCTTGAGGGATGGACGACGCGACCATCGAGGGCCGGTAGGGCGAGTGTGGGCAGATCGTAAGTGTGCAGGGCCTGCACTGTAGGGCAGATCGTCATCAGGCAGGCAGCCATGACCAACCGATCATGGCTGCCGTTGCCTGGCGTGACGATGTCAGGGAAGGTTGAGCGGCAGTGTCCATGCGCGGCCATTCACCGAGGTGAGTTGCAGCAGGTAATGACCGCTTGCCAGAGAGAGCGAGGGTTGTGTGGCCGGCAGGGTCAGCGTTGCCTTGGAACCGATCGGACCGATCAGGCCGAAGGGTCCGGTGTGGATCTTCTGGTAGGCATAGTCGTTGCGGAAGGCCGCCTTGGGTAGCGCGGACAGTTGCGCGGCATTCCAGCTCTGGATCAGCTTTCCCTTTGCATCCGTCAGTGCTGCGCGAACGATGTCGGAAGGCGCTTCCGGCGTGCCCGCATCCACGTAGGCCTTGAAGCGGACGTGTCCATCCGCGGTCAGTTGGCCTTCGCTCAATGCCCAATGATGAGCAGTGGGGCTGACCGGGCCGCCATGAAATGGCGATACGACGGAGCCGCGATAGTAGTCATAGGTGCCGACGATGAAGATCACGCTGAGAGCGAACAACACCGCGCTGGTTTTCTTGAAGGCTTTATCGCTGATGGGCAAGGGCGCGACGCCGCCGAGCCACTGGAACCAGCGCGCTTGCGCCAGTTGCGGACGCGTGCGGGCCAGCCAGCTATCCACCGACCAGGCGCCGCCGCCGGCGAGCAACAGCGTGATGCCCATGCCGAAGTTGCAGGCCGCCATCGTCCATTCGTCGATGCAGGTGGCGCCTTGCCAGCCGAACAGCAGCATCAGCATGAAGGCCAGGCCGATCGAGCAGGCGGCAGCGAGGCGTGTCAGCGTGCCGGTTATCAGCATGAGTCCGGCAATCAATTCGATGGCGCTGAAGAAAATCACGCTGGCATAGAGCCACACGAAATGCTGCAGGAGCCAGGAAACCACGTGTCCCATGCCAAGCAGCGCGCCGGGCATGGCGGTCTGGAATTTGTAAGCCATCCAATGCTGCGCATGCGGGTCGAGCTTGGAGGGTGCGTAGAAGAAGCGGCGCGAACCGCCACCCCAGTAGATCCAGCCCTGCACGAAGCGGACGGTGACGAGCGCCATGGCGGCCAGGTGCCATGCGTGTTGAAAGTCGGGAGTGTGTTTGATGGCAGGCGATGCGGTTTGCATAAATAAATGTCCTGTGGCCCGGCGCGATGAGAAATGTCGCGCCGGTACGCGCTCAGTGCGCGGCAGCGGTATAGGGCTTGAAGCCGTAGCGCTGGAAAATCGCCAAGGCTTCCTTCGACCGGATGAAATCCAGCCAGCGTTGGGCGGCGACCGTGTGCGGCGTGCCTTTCACGATGGCGCCGGCATAGACGGCCGTGGTGTTTTCACTGGCGGGAATATCGACGTGGCTGATCGGATGGCCGGCACGTTCCTGGAAGATCGCTTCCGATTGCCAGGTCACGCCTGCATCCACGCGTCCCTGCATGATCCACAGCGGCGTTTGCCGGTGGTGGATGTGCGTCAGTTCGGTGCTGCCCTGGTTGACCTTGGTGTCGTACACCGCGGTCTCCAACGTCTTGCCGCCGCTCTTGATCAACGATGCCTGGATCTGTCGTGCAATGCCTTCGAACTCCGGATTGGGCATGGCCAATCGCAAGCTCGGGCGACTCAGGTTCGACAGGTCGGTAATGTGCATGGGATTGCCGGCGGGCACCATGATGGTCAGCGTATTGGTGACGTACGGCACAGCCGGGGCCTGCAACATGCCGGTGCCGATTTGCTTCTGCACGGCCTTGAGTCCGGCCAGGTAGACATCGGGTTTCACAGTCCAGGTCATGTTGCCGACGGTGACCGTGCCGCCGGCTTTCATCTGGCGTACGAGCAGGCCAGGGGGAATGGTTTCCCAATACAGGCGCCCTTTGTATTCGGGGTATTTCGCTTCAAAAGCGGCAACGAGCGGCGCCATCGCGAAGAAGTAATTGCCGCCGACGTAGAGCGATAGCGCGGGATGCAAAGGGTTGCCGTGGAAATCGGCGAGGTTGTCCGCATCGGGTACGGTGAACTCGAAGCCGCGATGGGCTGCGTCGTTGTTTTCGCCGTGTTGCCATGGCGGCGCGAACTTTTCGCTGGCAGCGTTGGCGCTTTGAGGGAGGGCGGAGGTATTGGGCAGGGGACTTGCGTGGGCAGCAAGGGCCAGTGCCCAGGCGGCGATGGCCGCTGAGAGTTTGATCGACATGATTTTCTCCAGAAGATGCTTGCGATGCGTTCGGCATCCGTGCAAACCGCGATGCGGGCGGCCTTACATCTGCATGAGGCTATAGCCCTGGGTTTCGAGCGTGGTGACGGTGGTCAGGCCGGAAAGCGCCAAGGTGACACTGGGCGCGATCCAGCCGTATTGGAAGTGATGTTCCGCAACCGCTTGGGCGCACACGGCGACGTCAACGCCTGCATGGTGCAGTTCGGTAATCAGGGCAAGATTGGGATTGGCCACACCGTAGGCGGCGCGATAGTGCGCGTCATCCAGCGCCAGCGGTGTCGCGGCGCCATAGGCCACGGCCACGAACTTCAGATGATCGAGGGGAACACCGGCAGCTGCATACAAGTTGACGGTGCGGGCGACGTGATCCAGTGCCGGATTGACTTGATTCGGTGATTTAGGCGCCTGAGTAAGCGCGAAAACAATCCGATAGGTCTGGTCACGCTGCGGCTTGTACGCAGCATTGGGCAAATAATGAATCTTGCCGTAGCCGGTGATGGTGGGCGTGGCCCAGAACGACGCGGAAGTATCGCCGGCGCTGGCCGTGACGGAGGCGGTGGCAAGAACGGCGGTGGCAAGGAGGGTCGTGAAAGTGCGCATGGCGAATTCCTTTACTCGGTGGACATCCGTAGCCATTGGCCAGAGCGTTCGGGCTGCGGTGGATGGCGCGTAGTCTTGCTCCGGCCGCGACATAGAGCTAATACAATTAATGCCATCGACTCATGCATTAAATGCATATGAACCTCCATCACCTTGCCGTCTTTCATGCGATTGCCGAGACCGGCAGCATTTCCGCCGCCTCGCAGCGGCTTTACATTTCCCAGCCCGCGCTATCGCGGGAACTGAAGGATTTTGAGGCGCGCCTCGGCGTGACTTTGTTCGAACGCATGCCGCGCGGCATGCGCCTGACGCACGCGGGCGAAGTGCTGCGCGACTATGCGAATCGCCTGTTCGATATTTCCCGCATGGCGGAGTCGGCCATGCGGGAAATCGCCGACGCCCGTCAGGGGCTGCTGTCGATCGGTGCCAGCAATACGGTGGGCACTTATCTTCTGCCGCGCATGCTGGCGGTGTTTCGCCGCGCCAATCCGGGCGTGCGTATTGCGATGTATGTCGGCAATACCGCGCAGGTTTCGCAAGGTGTTGCGGACATGCGTTTCACGCTTGGCTTCATCGAAGGCCCGTTACATGTAAGCGGCTTGGTAGCGGAGCCTTTCCAGAAAGACGAGTTGGTACCTGTCGTATCGGCACAACACGAATTGCTGCAGAAAAAACGCCTGGCGCTGGAAGATATTTCGGGCCAGCCGCTGCTGATGCGTGAGAAAGGTTCCGGCACGCGCGAGTTGATTGCCGAACTGCTGGAACAGAACGGCATCCAGCAGGGTAGCGTGATGGAGTTCGGCAACACCGAGGCGCTGAAGCAGGCTACCTTGCACGGTGGCGGCATCGCATGGCTGCCGCTGATCAGCGTGACGCAGGAGCTGCGCGAAGGCAGCCTGCAAATACTCCCCATCAAACGGCTGAGAGTGCTGCGGCCATTGAGCATCATCCGCCGGACCGGCGCCCATGTGGGCCCTACCAGCGAAGCGTTTCTCAAAACCCTCAAGAAGGTGACTTGAGGAGCCAGGAAGGCGCCCATACACAAAGGGTCTGGTTGTCGCCCGCCACCGGTTGCGAGATTCCCGTTCGCATAACTTTCGTTCCAGGCGATCCATCCCCACTGGCAAGATGATTTATTGCAGGAGTTTCGACATGGCTCAGCCAGCGCTTTTCAAACCCATCCATGTGCGCAACCTGGCGTTGGCGAATCGCATCGTGATTGCGCCGATGTGCCAGTACTCGGCCGTGGATGGCTGCATGAACGACTGGCACCTGATGCACCTGGGCCATCTCGCCATGTCCGGTGCGGCGCTGTTGACCATCGAAGCGACAGCGGTTTTGCCAGAGGCGCGCATTACGTATGCGGACGTCGGCTTGTACGACGACCAGACCGAAGCCGCCATGCGCCGTGTATTGGATGGCATCCGCCACTGGTCGAGCATGCCCATCGCAGTGCAGCTGGCCCATGCCGGACGCAAAGCTTCGACGGAGGTGCCTTGGGCTGGTGGCGGACCGATGGCCGCCGATCATCCGCATGGATGGCCGATCCAGGCGCCATCGGCGCTAGCGTTCGATGATGGTTATCAGACACCGGCAGCGCTGGATAAAGAAGGTATGGTGCGCGTGCGCGAAGCCTTTGTGGCGGCTGCGAAGCGCGCCGCCAGACTTGGCGTGGATGCCGTGCAGCTGCATGCGGCGCATGGTTATCTGCTGCATCAATTTCTTTCGCCATTGTCGAATCATCGTACGGACGAATACGGCGGATCGCTGCAAAACCGCATGCGTTTTCCGCTCGAAGTGTTTGATGCAGTACGCGCTGCGTTTCCGGCGGACAAGGTGGTGACGGTACGCGTATCGGGCACTGATTGGGTGGAAGGCGGGTTGGATGTCGAACAGATCATCGTCTTCGCCAAGGCGCTCGAAGCGCGCGGTTGCGACGCCATCCATGTTTCCAGTGGCGGTTTGCATCCTGCGCAGAAGATTCCGGTGGGACCGAGCTATCAGGTTCCGCTGGCGCGTGCGGTGAAAGCGGAAGTGAGCATGCCGGTGGTGGCGGTCGGCTTGATCACCGAGCCGACGCAGGCGGAAGCGATCATCGCCACCGGCGATGCGGACATGATCGCACTCGCGCGCACGGTGCTGTACGACCCTCGCTGGCCGTGGCATGCAGCCGCCGTACTTGGCGCGCAAGTACGCGCGCCCAAGCAGTACTTGCGCTCACAGCCATCGCAGTTCAAGCAGTTGTTTGGTGTGCATGGACCATTGAAGTCGGAAGCGCGTTGGTTGCCGGACGAATGACGGCCCGCTCCGACGGCGACGGACGTGCATTATCTGTTTAGTGCGCGTGGTCGAACGCCGCAGCCAGCCACATAAACGCGAGACCTGCCGCGACGCCCAACGCGGGCGTGAAACCGTGGCCTTCGCGCAAGTTCCTCCACACGCCAGGCAGCACGTCGCCGCACGCGAGATAAATCGTCGTGCCTGCGGCCAATGCGAGACTGGTGCCGAGAAAAAGGGATGATTGCCCGATCAGTGCGATGGCGATGGCACCCAATGGAATGGCCGCCGTCGTCGCCACAGATAACAGGAATGCACGCCGCGGTTCGTAGCCGCCGGCCACCAGTACGCCCGCGTTGCTGACTTCCCGTGGAAGTTCGTGGGCCATGATGGCCAAGGCAACAACTACGCCCAGTGTCCTATCGATCATGAAGCTGGCGCCGATCACGATGCCGTCTACCAGGTGATGGAAGATGTCGCCCACGATGTCCATGCGGGCAAACACGGCTACGGCCATGGACGTGCTGACCGAGCGCACCAGGCATTCGACGATCAGCAAGCCAAGTACGCCAAGCGCCAGGTTGTCGCCCACGCGTTCCGCCGACACACCATGTTCCATCGCTTCCGGCAGCATATGCATCAGTGCATCGCCCAGCAGCAGGCCCGCGGCGATCGCCTGGAACCAGGGCAGCCACGCCAGCAGACGCTGTTTCGGCAACCATACGACGAGTCTGCCGGTGAGCGACGCAGCCGCGACGCCAAGGCTGGCAAGGGAAAGACTGAAAAAATGAATGACTTGCGGCATGGATGCAACTTCGGGAAGTAGTTCGCTAGATTTGTTATAATATAACAAATTGGGGGAATGGAGAGGCCGTTGCAGCGGACCTCGTATCACGCGCATCACATCGGGCGCCTTTGCCTGTTGCCGGCACGTGTGCCGTACCCGGCCAGCATCGGTGTGACGGAGGCGAACTCACAGCATGGATCGCCGCGTCAAAGGTGTTCTGCCAGCGGCCATCGCGAACAGGTATGGTGCTTTGAAATCGCGCGACAGGTTCTAAACGTAATGCGCGCGCTTGGAGGTATGCCCAATGCCCGGGTTGAAGCAGTTGCAGGGATCGAGGCTCATGTAATGGTCACGAAGTGCGGGCTTGGCATGATAGAGGTGGCCGACATTATGCTCGGCCGGGTATTCCGCATCGCGGCGGTCGAGCAGCTTCCACATCCGGTGTTCGAGGTCCATGCAGTCCTGGCCTTTTCTTACAATGTAGTCCTGATGGAATACATGGCATAAGAAGTGGCCGTAATAGAGCTTGATCATGATCGGCGCTTCAATGTCCGGCGGTAATGTCTCGAACCACTGCTGTTCGTTGCGAGGAAGCGCGATGTCCAGCGCGACGATATCTTCCACCTCCCGTGGGTGGGCCGCGCGATAGCGAATAGCGGCACCCGCCGCTGCAAAGCGATGCAGAAAAGCCTTGTCGCCTTCTTCTTTCGTGCATTCGAAGAAGCGTCCGCTGGCCTTGGAAAAGTAGCTCGTCAGAAACGAGCGTGCTTCCTCGGCGCCTTCAGCCGAAACCTTGAGCAGCAAATGATGCTCGAACGACGCATGGAATTCCTTCATGCGCTTGGGAAGATGATTCGGAAACAAGCGGCTCAAGGCCTGCATGATGCGATCGGTCAAATGTGCCGGAAGAAAACCCAGCCGATCGAAGAGGGCGTCGAAGCGCGCCTTCACGCCGAATAACCTGGGCAGACGCGACGTGCCGAAGTACTGGATCATCAGGAAGGTATCCTTGCCGTACTTCTCGGCCACTGCAAACGCATCGCGATGCAGATACTCGCCGGAAATAGGCAGGTGCTTGAACGCACCCAGAATATGCCGCCGTATATCGGTCAGTTCGTCGGTTTTGTTCGTGCCGATGTAGAACACTTTCGCGTCCTTTTCGATCGGAAACGTGTCCAGGCGCACGGCAAACACCATCACTTTACCGGCCGATCCCGATGACTCATAGAGCCGGTGCGGGTCCGCGTTAAAGCGCGCCGGCGTAGGTTCATCGATCTGGCGCACATGCTGCGCGTAATGATGATCCGATCCCGCGGCCACATCATGAAGCACATCGGATGCCGGAATATCTCCGCGATCCAGGCGAGCAAGAATTTTTTCTTCGGGGCCTTGTAGCCGAATGCCGAGATGGTTGACCAGGTGCAACTCGCCGGCGCCGTCCACCTGCGCAAACAGCGACATTTGCGTATAGGCAGGGCCGCGTCGGACCAGTGCACCGCCGGAGTTGTTGCACACGCCGCCGAAGACGGAAGCGCCGATGCAACTGGAGCCAATCACCGAATGCGGTTCCCGACCGATCGGCCGCAGCATGTGTTCCAACTGGTCCAGTGTCGCACCCGGAAGACAGACGACCTGCTTGCCGCCTTCGACGAGGTAAGCCTTCTTCATGCGACTAGTGCTGATAATGACGATGTCGCGGTCGTAGTCTTCGCCATCGGGCGTCGAACCCCCGGTGAGACCGGTATTGGATGCCTGCGGAATAAGAATGACGTTGGCATTGATGCATGCCTTGAGCACGCCCCACTGTTCCACCAGCGAGCCCGGCCGCACCACGGCCAGCGCCTTACCCGTGCCGAATCGAAAGCCCGTCCGGTAACGACGCGTTGCGCTCTCGGACGTCAACACATGCTCTTTCCCGACGATAGACGCGAGAACGGAGACGAGATCATCCTGCCTGGCGCCCGCTTTTATCGAAGCGGCTGCCGGCCATTCAAAAGGGATGGACACGGTGGAACTCCTTCGTTACGTGGGATCAGCGGGACCCGGCAAAACATGACCTGTGCTGATCATGCTAGTGACGATGTGTGACTGACGTGTCGCCAGCGTAAGTTGTTGCCTGTACCGAATCCAATACCTATGAATGGCTTCTTGAAATGGTTGCTGCCGGTTTCGGAGTCGCGTTGATTCCTTCCTCGATTCAGCAAATACATGCCGACGGTGTTACCTATCATGCGATCAAGCATCAGGCCTTGCGCACCACCATAGCGCTGGTGCATAGGGTTCGCGAAAAGTCCGCGATAGTGCAGAACTTCGTACGCATTCTCAGAGCGACGAAGCCTTAGATTGCCCATGGCCGGTTCAAGCAGATCTGCAGCACCCGTCCGCTTCAAGTCCTGGCGCTCTCACTAATGCACGTGGGTGCGGACATTCCGGTGAGTACAACAACGCCTGAAATGCATGTATCACATGCATCAGGCGTTATCGGCCGCTGCCTTGCGACGAAGCCGATGCGCAGCCTGCTTTGCGCGGTTGCCGCACAGCGCCATGCTGCACCATCGGCGCGCGTGACCTCGGGTGTGATCGGCGAACAGTAACGTGCAGGCTGGGCCTTCGCATGCTTTCACGTACAAAAAATTTTCTTCGCAAACCAGACTCGCCATCGATTCGGCAATCGGCAACAGCAGGGCCTCCGGTGAGCTCCATCGCCGCGATCGAACCAAGCCAAAGGTCAACGGCTCGCTATCGTTCTGCACAACGATTTCTTCAAACGCCTCGTCGCGCTTGAGCAACTGATTGAGCGGCTCCAGCGCCGCCAGATCGGAGGCTTGCAGCGGCTGGCCCTTATGGGCCTGGACGAAAGCGCGGAACCACTCTCTCAGGTTCCGCGCCTGGTCGGCCAAGCGGTCGATTTCCCCTGGGAGTGCGCGTGCCTGTGCAGACTGGAGTACCTCATCCGGTACCAGTCGTGCCTGTCGAAGCCAACGCAGTAACCCCTCTCCGTCATCGAGCCAGTCAACAGGGGTGTCGACGGGCGTGGCGACTGAATTCAAGAAATCCAAGCCGAGCGAATCGGCGACAAAGAGGGCGGGGGCGGATTGCGCCATGGGTAAGCTCCTTTTCACCTAAAGATAACCATCTAAAAGGCACTTGACAAGTTACATTTGAGATATGTAACCTCCAAATCAAGATTGGTGCGGTTATCAAATTTCAAGCTTGCCGGCCTGCTTTGACGCCTGCTTTTGACCCTTGAGGAGGGGACTTTCATGAACACGAATAACGCAACCGTGGTATTGGCTCATGGTGCCTGGGCAGGGGAGGCGAGTTGGGGCAAGGTCGTCGATCTGCTAGGCAAAAGCGGCGTCAAGGTGGTTACTGTCCGGCTTCCGCTGACGTCACTGGACGACGATGTGGCGGCGCTCGATAAGACGCTTCAGGCCATAGACGGCCCGGTCGTTCTCGCGGGGCATGCGTATGCTGGCGCGGTCATCGGCGCGACGCGCAGCAAGCAGGTACGCGCACTGGTCTACATCGCCGGTATCGCGCCCGACGAGGGAGAGACCGTCGCGGAGGTGTTCAATCGCTACGGGCACGACGACAAGGCCCCGGTTTTGGCACCGGATGCCGATGGACTGATCCGACTTCCCTTTGAAGCGTTCGGAACGGCGTTTGCCCAGCACGCCACGCTGGAAGAGCAGAAAGCGCTCGCCGCCACCCAGCCGCCCATTTCACCGACGTGCATCACCGTGCCAGTGGGACGCCCGCTCTGGAAAGAAGTGCCCGCGTGGTATTTGCTGGCGGAACAGGACCACATGATTCCGGAAGAGACCCAGCGCTTCGTGGCCGAACGCATGAACGCCCGCATCAGCGCCTATCCCGTCGATCACGTCCCAAGCGTTACCGCGCCCGGACTTGTCGAAAAGATGATCGTCGAGGCCCTGGCTCAGGTCGCCGCTTAGCAAGCTCTTAGTCTGCTTTTTCTGCGGGCATCACGGGGAAAGTGTTATGCGCACACAGAAGATTTCCGGGCAACGTACCGCTGCGTTTTCGGACGGTGTCATTGCAGTGGTCATCACGCTCATGGTGCTCGAACTGAAAGCGCCGGAAGCCGCAACGTTCTCGGCGCTCTTGCCACTGTGGCCGACCGCGGTGAGTTACGCCGTGAGTTATCTCTTCATTGCCATCATCTGGATGAATCACCATCACCTCCTGCGGTTCGTCCACTCGGCCACCCCTCGCCTGATCTGGATAAATTTCGCGCATCTGTTTGCGATATCGCTGATCCCATTTGCCACGGCGTGGGTAGCGCGCACACGGCTGCAAGCAGCGCCGGTCACCTTGTATGCCGCCATGTTCGTGATCGTGAACATTGCTTACCGCCTGTTCGAGTCGGAAGTACTCAAGCAAGCAACTCCTTCGCAGATGTGTCAACGCATGCAGCGCATGGCGAGACGTCGTTCGCTGGTGACGATCCTGATTTTTGCCACGGCAGCGTTGGTGTCGGCGACCGCTCCGCTGGCTGGTTTCGGATTGATCTGTATTGCCCTGTTTTCGTACCTGCGGCCGGAAGCGCCGGGCAGCAGTCGATGGCCCACACGCAAGCACGCCATGACCCTGCTCAAGCAACTTTAGCCATTAGCCATTCCGCATCGCGGATCCCCCTCATCAAAGGAGAACCATCATGAACGCCATTCGTTATCGTCGCGCCGATGTAGACGGTTTCAACATCTTCTATCGCGAAGCCGGCATGGCCGGAAAGCCGAAGCTGCTACTGCTGCACGGATTCCCCAGCGCCGGACACATGTTCCGCGACCTTATTCCATTGCTGGCTGATCAATTCCACATCGTCGCCCCCGATCTGCCAGGCTTCGGCCAGTCCGACATGCCGCCCCGCAGCCAATTCACCTATACCTTCGATCACATTGCCGAGGTGATGACCCGCTTCACCGACGTGGTGGGTTTCGATCGCTTCGCCATCTATGTCTTCGACTACGGCGCGCCCACCGGCTTCCGCATGGCCGTCAAACACCCCGAGCGCATCACCGGCATCATTTCTCAGAACGGCAATGCCTACCAGGAAGGGCTGAGCGAAGGGTGGAACCCGATCCAGGCCTACTGGCAAGATCCCTCGGATGCGAACCGCCAGGCACTGCGTGCATTCCTGAAGCCAGAGACGACACGTTGGCAATACACGCATGGCGTGGCCGATGAATCGCTCGTCTCCCCCGACAGCATCGCGCTGGACAACTACTACCTGGCACGCGAAGGAGCCGACGAGGTCCAACTGGATCTGTTCTACGACTACCGCAGCAACGTCGCGCTCTATCCGACGTTCCAAGCCTATTTCCGCAACCATCGGCCGCGCTTCCTGGCGGTATGGGGCAAGAACGATCCGTTCTTCCTGCCGCCGGGTGCGGAAGCTTTCAAGCGCGACATTCCCGATGCACAAGTCCGCTTCTTCGACACCGGGCATTTCGCACTGGAGACGCACGCGAACGAGATCGCCGAAGCCATTCGCGAGTACTTTGTAGCTTGACCTGCAAATATAGACGCCACCGGCGCGTTTGCTGGAAATGGGGCGCGTTGGCGTGTTGGATTGGCGCAAATATATTCTTCTTGACACAAAAGTCGCGATTTGATCGTATCTGAAACGCTGCATTCATCGGTACGCGCAGCGATTTTCCGTTAATCAAAGCCAAAGGAGTGATTGTGCTTATGAGTAAAAAAATTGAAGTCATGGGAAAAGTGTTTGCGGCTGCTTCCATCACGTTCGCGATACCCGCAACCTCCGTTCTCCATCAAACGTTACCGAAGGCAACCGTTACTGGAGTTCAATCGCAGGCTACATCCGCTTCTAAATTGGCTGATACCTGCTCGATCACCGATATTCTTGCCGGCCTCTGCTCTAACGATGACAGATCTTGGAGCTGATGCTATGGGTGGATTGTCTTCAAAAAACGGTCTGTGGCCATGACAAGGCATGCAAACGAATAGATGCTCCATTGCTTCATGAGTGATAAGGTGTGGTTGCACGGTTTAGGTTGAACCGTTTTGCGGTTGCAGCGCAACCGCAAAACGCCATACCTATCGAGGATAGCCGGCCCTGTTATTCAGATAATGGCGAAAAATTATACACATCGAGTTCGGATGCGTTTGATTGATATCCGGCCGCCGAGAATCGCGGCCACGGTGATCGAATAGATATCAGGATGCATTTCGAGTGGACATTGGAAGTTAATGGCTGCATTGCCTTTTGAAACTGGACCGACCACGCGGGACAAATACGGTGCGTGTCCGTAATGTGTGATATGAAAGCCGAACACCGAGCCCCAGTCGAGTTGTTGCCACACTAGGTCGTCCCGTTTTCTCTTCAGGGTTGCCGTTATCGATACGTCGTCTCCTCTGCGCCAAGTGGTGCTGGCAGATACGGACAACTGCCCGGCGGCAGGTAGTCCGATTTCGAATGCTCCACAGGTTAGGCAAGTCCTGCGATATCCAGATATACCTTCAAATAAAAATGAGGAAAATTTTGTCTGGAATAAATCGTTTCCGCAATTTTCACATAATAAGGAAGTCTTTTCCAATTTGCTTTTGCGTTTTCCGAATTCACCCAACGCATAATCACTGCTTTGAAAGCAGACCAACAAATTTTCAATAAGGTGTGCGTCGCAATCTTTGCCAACTCGTATGGCCTGTTGGAATAACTTAAGTGCCTTATTATGACCGAACTTATTGATTTTCCAGTGCTCTACTTCGGAAAGAAAGGCTAATGTGAGGGTAAGGTAGTGCGATACGCCGTTTTCAAAAGCAAGGAATATCTCTTTACTATTGGTCACGCTATGCGTTGGGCTTTTAAGAGCTATCAGGCGTAGTGATGCCAAGTGCTCGCTAAATCTGCGCCCTATTTGAACAAGCATGCGTTGCCATGCGGTTAGGGCCAATTCAAGCTCGCTGATTGATAAGGTCTGCATTTGTTGCTCTGCGAGATCGTTACCGTCAACATCTATGCCCGAAGATGGATTATCGAAAGATGTATGGATAAGACCTGAATACACAAAAGGATCTATGATATTCAATGCACTTCGTAGCGAACGAAGTTTCAAATAAAGCTGGAAAAGTGTTTCGCCGGTATTCAGGGTTCTTTCTGCCAGCGTTAATTCTCCTGGGTGAGCGATGTAACTGCAATGCGCGGCGATAACGGCGGAAACGTAACCTTCAAGTGCGCTAATCACCAGATTGGACGTTGACGGATACTGACCGTCCCCAAGGGTAAAAGGGTTGCAGGTAAGAAACGCCATACTTTGCGCTTGCATGTCTTGCGCGACGCATACGCCGGCATGCTTGGGGCTTTTGCGTTTGCAATGCGGACTGTCTGGCCTATGCTCGCAGCCGGGAATGGATGAGCCATCCGACAGATACTCCTTTCTCCCAACGCGCCCACACATCACAACATTGCCGACGTTGGCGTGAGCGCTGTCGCCATGAGCTTGAATGACAACGGTGCCCAACTCGGTGGAACTACTAGGTATGCAATCAGCCGGAGTTATCAGCGCAGAAAAATCAGAGGTATTGCTAGCCAAAGCATCGCAAATGAGATGGTTGCCGGGTTTATCTGCCATGCCTGCGAGAAGCAGCTTAGCCGCAATAAAGCTGGCGCCGGGTAGGTCGATGGCTGGCAAGAAGCTCGTATGGCTGAAGCGGTCGCGAAATTCCGTCAGCAGGCGGTTTGTCATGCTTTCGGGCTTGCCGAATACGTAAATGGAATCGACCTTGGTTATGTCTTGTTTGCGCTGGACAAAATGAGCACCCAGGAGACGAGAAAAATATGCTGCTACGGCCGTCAGTTCTTCAGAAATGGAAAAGACCTGAATGCGGGGCTGGCACGGAAATACTGCCGCACGACCTGAATGCAGCTTTTTTGCATACCAATCCAGGACGGCTCGCCAACGATCCCATCTGTCCTTGGACTCAGGGGTGATGACGTGGATGCCCGGAATATTCTTGTTCCCGTATTCAGACCGCTCGCACCAATGGACCTCCGTGAATTTTTCTTGCACGATGTCTTGGACAATGAAGGGGCCGGCTACCATTTGCTGCTTGCCTACGTTGGGCGCAATCGGCGGCGCCAGATGAGTGATGCTACAGCTTGAGGTTCTTCGGCCAAAGTTCGGTTGGGGCCAACGAAGGCCCTGATAGAAATGCCGCAACGCAACTTGCAACACTAAGGGGTTTCATCGAACTTGCGCCATCGTCTTGTCTGACAAGCATCGCGGTTTTATGCCGACGAGTTTTGTCTGACCCATCAGACACCCATAATTAACTATTTCTTATGGCTTGAAGTGAACTGGCGTCTGCATTTACCTCGCCAATGGGAATCGGTCGCGAGGCAATATGACGAGTGTTGCGACTTCCACAAATTCATTTGCGAATGCAGCAAAAATGTTTGCTCAAGGGTAGCGGAACGGCCATTTCCGAGGCTGGCGGCCCCGTTCGGCGCACACCTGTTTGAACGTATCCACGAACTGCGCCTGCAGGCGAGTAGGGTGCCAGTCGCTACGGGTCGTCAGGCCGATGCGTCGACGCACGCTCGCGCCGGCGGTGCCCAGTTCGCATAGCAGTCCCGCGCGCTGCTCGATCATGAACTGGTCGCGCGACATCAGTGTCAGCCAGTCGTCTTCGAGCATCAGGCCGCGGACGATGAGCACGGAGCCGCACTCGATGCGCAGGCGTGGCGGCTCAAGCTTGCGTTCGCGAAACATCTTTTCCCAGCGAGCACGTACTGGCGCGCCTTGAGCGGATACCACCCATGGATAGTCGAGCAGGGTACGAAAATCGAGCGGACGGCCGGCCAGTGGATGGCCGCTGCGTGCCACGATCACAGGCTCATCGTCGAACATGCCCTCCTGCACCACATCCCGTACTGGCAAGGGATTGCGCATGGCGCCGACGACCATGTCCAGGCTGCCCTCGCGCAAATGGCTGAGCAACTCCACATAAGGCCCTTCGACCACGCTTATCGCAGCACTGGGGTTGGCGCGCGAAAAGCGTGCGAGCACCTGTGGCAGCAGAACAGTGCGCGCGAGCGGCAACGTACCCAGCACCACCCGGCCGGCGCCCTGCGAGCGCAGCGCGGCCAATTCATCCAAGCCGGCCTGTAATTCACTGCGCGCCAGTCGCGCAAAACGCAGCATGCGCGTCGCGGCGGCACTCAATTGCAGCGTCTTGCCGCGCCGTTGCACCAACGGGAATTCCACCACTTCGGCGAGTTCGCTCATGGCGCGGTACACCGCCGGCTGCGAGATGCCCGATCGCGCCGCCGCGAGCGAATAACTACCGCCGTCAGCGACTTCGGTCAGGGCGCGCAACTGGCCCAAGGTCACGTGTCGCTCCAGGCCGGTGGTCATCGGCAAGCGCATGGTGCGGCGGGCAAGCCGGATGCCGCGCGCGACGTAGCCGCGTGCACGCAATATGCGCGGCACCAGCAGTTGCCCGGCTTCGGTCGCTGTCATGCCGCCTGGATGGCGTGCGAACAAGCTTGTATCGAGCTGTTTCTCCAGGCGTCCGATCGCCTGCGTGAGCGCCGGCTGGGAAAGGCTCACCAGTGGCAGCGCCGCGCTGATGCTGCCGGCTTCCGCTACGGCAACGATCGCCAGCAGATGCCGCATGTTGAGCTCATGAACTTCCGTCATCACTCAACTATAACCAAATGCAATAGTCGTTACGAATTTCGAACTTGGTCTGGCGCGGTCGCGAGCCGAGACTCCACCCACTCGAAGGAGAAACGTTCATGAGTGTGGTGAAGACCCAAATCCAGCGAGCGAGCGTGGCAACGATCGAAGGTCTCGGCTGGGCTGGCGTAGCGACAGTGCACGAAGCACAAGGCCGCACCGGCCTGCTGCATTCGAGCCTGCGCCCGATTTTTCCTGGCGCGCGCATGGCCGGTTCGGCCGTAACCGTGCTGATGCCGCCGGGCGATAACTGGATGATGCATGTGGCGATCGAACAGTTGCGCGAGGGGGATATCCTGGTCGCCGCGACCACGAGCCCGTGTGAAGACGGCTATTTTGGCGACCTGCTCGCCACCTCGGCCAGGGCACGTGGCTGCCGTGGGCTGGTGATCGACGCCGGTGTACGCGACGTGCGCGAACTGACCGCGATGGCTTTTCCGGTATGGAGCAAAGCCATCCACGCACAAGGTACCGTGAAGGAAACACTCGGCTCGGTAAACGTGCCGGTGGTGTGCGCCGGTGCCTTGATTCATGCCGGTGACGTGATCGTCGCCGACGACGACGGCGTCTGCGTGGTGCCGCAAGCCCAAGCCGCCGACACACTGAAAAAGGCACAGGAGCGCGAAGCACGCGAAGAAGAAAAACGTCATCGCCTCGCTGCAGGCGAACTCGGCCTGGATATCTACAACATGCGCGAACGGCTTGCCCAGAAGGGATTGAAATATGTCTGAGCAAGCTGAACTGACCGCCGTACGCGCGATGTGGATGCGCGGCGGTACGTCCAAGGGTGGATTCTTCCTGGCAGACGAATTGCCTGCCGATCCACAGGAGCGAGACGCGTTTCTGCTGCGTGCTTATGGATCGCCCGACGCACGTCAGATCGACGGCATGGGCGGCGCTGATCCACTCACCTCCAAGGTGGCGGTGGTATCGCGCTCCCAGCATCCGGGTGCCGACGTGGATTACCTGTTTCTGCAAGTGTTCGTCGACCAGGCGCTGGTCAGCGATGCCCAGAACTGCGGCAACATGCTGGCCGGCGTTGGACCGTTTGCCATCGAGCGCGGGCTGATATCCGCACAATCCGACGAGACCGACGTGACCATCTATATGGTCAACACCGGCAAGCTCGCTACCGCCACGATCAAGACGCCCGCCGGCAAAGTGAACTACGCGGGTACGGCGCGCATCGACGGCGTGCCCGGCACCGCCGCACCCATCGCCCTGACTTTCAGCGATATTGCCGGCTCCAGTTGCGGTGCCTTGCTGCCGACCGGTCATGCGACGGACACCATCGACGGCATCACCGTCACCCTGATCGACAACGGCATGCCTTGCGTGGTGTTGCGCGCGCAGGATCTCGGCATCAGCGGTTACGAAGAGCGCGACACCCTCGATGCCAACGACACACTCAAGGCGAAGCTCGAATCGATCCGCCTGCAGGCCGGTCCGCTCATGCGGCTGGGCGACGTACGCGAACAATCGGTGCCCAAGATGATGCTGGTCGCGCCGCCGCGCGCCGGTGGCGCGATCTGCGTGCGTTCTTTCATTCCGCATCGCTGCCACGCATCGATCGGCGTGCTGGGTGCGGTGAGCGTGGCCACGGCTTGCCTGATCGAGGGCAGTCCCGCGGCGGAATGGGCAAACGTACCCGATGGGCGCCGCAAAATGCTCGAAGTGGAACATCCGAGCGGATCGATGGCTTGCATGTTGGAAGTCGACGACCACCGCCAAGTGACACGCGCCGGCACCATGCGTACGGCGCGAAAATTGTTCGACGGCATACTGTTCGGCTAAGCGATGCGCGGCGAACGATTTCTGAGAGGTTAGATCATGGCGGTTGCGGCAAAACAACGGGGACGGTTCGGCCTGCTGGGCCAACTATGGTTCCAGGTGCTGGTTGGCACGGTGCTCGGTGCATTGCTCGGCTGGCTGGCGCCGCATGCTGCGACGTCGATGAAGCCGCTGGGCGATGCGTTTATCAAATTGATCCGCATGATGATCGGCCCGGTGATCTTCGTGACGGTGGTGCATGGCATCGCCGGCATGAACGACATGAAGAGTGTCGGCCGCGTTGCGCTGAAATCGCTGATTTACTTCGAAGCCATCACCATCCTGGCGCTGATCATCGGCCTGATCGCCGTCAATCTGTGGCAACCGGGCGCCGGCATGAATGTGAATGCCGCCACCATCGATACCACGTCGATCAAAGGCTACATCGCTACCGCACATAGTGAATCGGTCACCGCATACTTGATGGCGATCATTCCCACCACCCTGTTCAGCGCGCTGACCGAAGCCCATGTATTGCAGGTGCTGTTCGTGTCGGTGCTGTTTGGTGCGGGCCTGGCCTCGGTGGGCGAGGCGGGTGCGCCGGTGCTGAAAGTGATCGGTGGCGCAGCACAAGCTGTCTTCAAGATCATCGGCTTCATCATGTATTTCGCGCCGCTGGGCGCGTTCGGCGCCATTGCCTTCACGGTGGGTCAATTCGGCACGCAATCGCTGCTCTCGCTAGGTGAGTTGATCCTGGAATTCTTCGTGGTGTGCGCGGCCTTCACGGTGCTGGTCCTGGGCAGCGTGGCGTGGTGGTGCAATGTCAGCCTGACGCGGCTGCTCTATTACATCCGCGACGAAATCGTCGTCGTCGCTGCGACCACTTCCACCGAAACGGTGATGCCACGCCTGATCGAAAAGATGAAGCAGGCGGGCTGCGAGGAAAGCGTGGTCGGCTTTGTGATTCCAGCCGGCTATTCCTTCAACCTCGACGGCACCTGCCTCTATCTCACGACTGTCGCAGTATTCCTGGCCCAGGCCACCCATACGCACCTCACCTTCTGGCACGAACTCGCATTGATCGCCGTCCTGCTGCTCACGTCCAAGGGCGCAGCCGGTGTGGCGGGCGCAGCGTTCGTGGTGCTTGCCGCCACGTTGCAAACCACCGGTACGATCCCGGTGGCGAGCATCGCGCTGATCCTGGGTATCCACCGCATTTTGGCTGAGGGGCTGACCTTCGTGAATTTGGTCGGCAATGCCCTGGCCACCGTCGTCATCGCCCGCTGGGAAGGCAAGCTCGACCAGCAACTGTTGGCGGCCACCATTGGCAGGCGCGCGCTGCGCGAACGCCATGCCGTAGCGCATGAAGCAACGCTGCACTGAATAACTAAAACGTGCCGGCGCACGGACGACCGGACACCCACCCAACCAAAACAGAGTGTCCCGGCCCATGGGCCGGTAGGGGAGGTTTGTGCCTATGTTTTGCCAAAACGCATCGAAGTGGTTTTTCGCCGGACTGATCTGCATGGCTTTGCTGCCGGTCGCCGCCGCGCAAACAGACGATTCATCCGCCGCCACGAAGACCGACAGCAACTCGCCGCCGTCGCCATCCAAGCATCCGGATAAGCCCAAGATGCTGGATGGCATCGATCCCGTGCTGGATTTCGTCGGCAATGGCGCCGCCAATCCGGTGGGCGGCGTACGCCAGGGCTACAAGCAGTCCGGCTGGATCAAAATCGGCGCCACCTTCGACTTCGACAAACTATTCGGCTGGAAGAACACCACCTTCGATTTCTACGCCGCATGGTTCGGCGGTGGCAATCTTGCGCGGACATACATCGGCAATTCGATCAGCTCGCAGCAAACCTGGCGCCCGGTTGCAGGCGGACGCCTGACCCAGTTCGACATCAATCATCGCTTCGACAACGGCCTCTCGATCACCGCTGGCCGCGTGGCTTTGAATACGTACTTCAATCGTTCGCCGCTGGATTGCGTCTTCATGAGCAACGCCATGTGCCTGACGCCGTATGGACCGATCAGCGACATCGGCATCACCGCCTACCCCAATTCATCCTGGGGCGGTGTGGTGCGTTACGACTTCAAGCATGACTGGTATATCCAGTCCGGCGCCTTCGACTACAACAACACGCTCAATCTCGCGCATAAGAATGGCCTGGATTTCGATCTCGGCAGAGGCACCGGCGTACTGACCGCCACCGAATTCGGCAATGAAGTACCGGCAGGCACGGATACCTTGCCGCATGCGTATCGCATCGGCTATTACCACAACACCGATGCAGGCACGAGTCCATATTTCGACGCTGAAGGCACCGCGGCAGCGCTGGCACACAAGCCCTTGGCCAAACTCACCGGCGGACGCATGGCCTGGTACGGCATGATCGACCAGACAGTGTGGCGTGGGACCGGGCGCAATCTGCAGCTGTTCCTGCGCCTGTTCGCCAATACCGGCAATCCGCAGGCAGTGAAACAGTTCGGCTCAGTCGGCGGAGTCCTGACCGGCACCTTCCCGGGGCGCGAACACGACACCCTGCAGATGTTCATTTCCGACACCCGCTTCGATCACCAGGAAATTGCATACCTGGGTGATTTGCGTCAGCTGGCCGGCGGTTTTGGCACCCCCCACGCCAACGAATACATCAGCGAATTCGGCTACGGCATCGCCGTGTATCGCGGCCTGCGCGTGCTGCCGAACATCCAATACATCATCAACCCCGACCCGATTTACGCGACCAAGCAAAAGCACGACATCCCCAACGCCTTGGTCCTCGGCCTGCGCGTGGATATCCATGTGGCGCAGATGCTGGGCTGGTGACCGTTCTCCCCCCACAGAACCCAACGAGCGATTTATTGCATGATCATCGACTGCCATGGGCACTACACCACCGCGCCGACCGCGCACGATGCCTTCCGCACCGCGCAGCTGAATCATTTCGGCGATCCGACGCAGCCGCGCCCGGTCTATCCGCACATTTCCGATGATGACATCCGCGAAAGCATCGAGACGAATCAATTGCGTCTGCTGCGCGAACGCGGTGCCGACATGACGATCTTCTCGCCGCGTGCCAGCACCATGGCGCATCACCAGGGCGATGAGGCCGTCAGCCAGACATGGACGGGCCACTGCAACGATCTCATCGCGCGCGTGGTCGGCCTGTATCCGGAGACCTTCATCGGTGTATGCCAGTTACCGCAATCGCCGGGTGTCACCCTCCGCAACGCGATGGCCGAGCTGGAACGTTGCGTCAACCAACTCGGCTTCGTCGGCTGCAATCTCAATCCTGATCCGTCCGGCGGTCACTGGAACGGTCCGCCGCTCACCGACCGCGCCTGGTATCCATTCTTCGAGAAAATGGTGGAACTCGATGTGCCCGCGATGATCCACGTCTCCGGCAGCTGCAACCCCAATTTCCACGCTACCGGGGCGCACTACCTCAACGCCGACACCACGGCGTTCATGCAATTTCTGCAAGGTGATCTGTTCAAGGATTTTCCAACGCTGCGATTCATCATTCCGCATGGCGGCGGGGCCGTGCCCTATCATTGGGGGCGTTATCGCGGCCTGGCAGACATGCTGAAAAAGCCGCCGTTGAGCGAGCATGTCATGAAGAATGTCTACTTCGACACCTGCGTCTATCATCAGCCCGGCATCGATCTGCTGTTCGAAGTCATCGATATCGACAACATCCTGTTCGGCTCGGAGATGGTGGGCGCGGTGCGCGGCATCGATCCGACCACAGGTCACTACTTCGACGACACCCGCCGCTATATCGATGCGTTGGCCATTCCTGATGCCGACAAGCGGAAGGTCTACGAAGGCAATGCCCGCCGCGTCTATCCGCGGCTCGATGCGCAGCTGAAAGCACGAGGTAAATGATGAACGCGTTCCAGCAAGACGCCAATTGGCTGGATTTCGATCCCCATCCCAGCAAGCCGCATTACAAGCTGCCGTTGGGCGCAGTGGATGCACACTGCCATGTGTTCGGTCCAGGCGATCAGTTTCCCTATGCGCCCGAGCGCAAATACACCCCCTGCGATGCCGGCAAGGACAAACTGTTCGCCCTTCGCGATTTCCTCGGCTTTGAACGTAACGTGATCGTGCAGGCCACCTGCCATGGCGCCGACAATCGCGCCTTGGTCGATGCGTTGCAGGCCTCCCATGGCCGTGCGCGCGGTATCGCCACCGTGCGCGACAGCGTGAGCGATGAAGAACTTCACATCCTGCACGCTGCCGGTGCGCGCGGCGTGCGTTTCAACTTCGTGCGTCGCCTGGTCGATCCAAAACCGGATGCGTACTACCGCAAGATCATCGAGCGCATCGCGCCGCTGGGTTGGCAGGTCGTGGTGTACTTCGAGGCGGCAGATCTTGCCGAACGCTGGCATTTCTTCACGTCGCTGCCCACCACGGTGGTGGTCGATCACATGGGTCGGCCCGACGTCACCAAGCCGATCGAGGGTGCGGAATTCCAGTCATTCGTGCGCTTGATGGCCGAACACGAAAACGTGTGGAGCAAGGTCACCTGTCCGGAACGTCTCTCACACGCCGGACCGCCCGCGTATGACGACGTTGCACCCTTCGCGCGCTATCTCGTCGAACACTTTCCCGATCGCGTGCTGTGGGGTACCGATTGGCCGCACCCGAACATGACAAGCCACATGCCGGACGACGGCAAGCTGGTCGACTTCATTCCACGCATCGCGGTAACGCCGGAACTGCAGCAGAAACTGTTGGTCGACAACCCGCGGCGTTTGTACTGGCCAGAAGAAACCTGATGCCCATGGAACACGCCTCCCCTGCGCAAGCAGGGGAAGGCACGCTCGCCGCATCAACTGCCTTCGAAGGCAGCCAGCCGCGCTCGCTGCACTGCCGGCAGTCGCTGTCCATCCCAATCCCCAGCCACGCCGACTTGCCCGATCGCGCGAGCGGCCTTTAGCGCTTCCACGTCGATCTCGCTGATCAGCCAGCTCGATTCATCCTGCAGTTCCGCCAGCACGCCGGCATCCGGCAAGCCGCGATCAGGCTGCACATAAATGCCGGCGCGACCGGTATTCACATCCAGCGCCGGACTCCATGCGCTCACGCCGGCCGTCACAGCGCACAACACGGGAATCTGATTCTCCAGCGCGCGCGCCTGGCAACCGATGCGTACCCGTGCGGCACCCGCTGCGGTATCCGTGCAGCTGGGTACCAGCAGCAGCGCAGCCCCCGCCTCGACCTGCGTGCGCGCATACAGCGGAAATTCCACGTCATAGCAGATGTTGATGCCGACGCGTCCAAAGGCCGTATCGAATACTTTCAGCGCATCGCCCGGCGAAATCGCCTTGGCGTCTTTCTCGTAGCCGGTCAGGCGCAACTTGTCCTGCCACCCATGCTGGCCGTGCGGATCGAACAATAGGGCACGGTTGCGGTAAACCCCATCGTCCTGGCGACGCAGAAAACTGCCGGCGACGATATACATGCCGTGCCGCCGCGCCAGCTCCCCGAACAACGCCATCCACTGCGGGTACAGTGTGTCCACGGCCTCCAGCGAACGGTGCAGATCGCCATAGATAGCCGGGCCGAACACATGGGCCAGTTCCAGTGCCAGATATTCCGGCAGTAAAACCAACTGCGCGCCATGCGCGGCAGCCACGCCCAGCTCGCGTTCCACGCGACCCGCGAAATCATCGAAATGCGCCGGCGCGCCGATCTGCCACTGGCTCACGGCAAATGTCACCTTCATCGTTCAAGCCTCCAGAGGGCGCAGCCAGAATCGCAACAGATGGGGGCTGGCAGCGCGTTCGCCAAGCTCGCGCCATTCCAGCTTGCAAAACAGATCGTGCTGGCGCTGGTAGCCGCGCTTTGTCCAGAACGCGTCGTTCGGCCGATAATCCGCCGGCTGGCGAGGATCATGTTGATTGCGCTCTACCGCGCAGAATGCGGTCAGCTTGAACGCACCCATCCGCCGTGCATGGGCTTCGCGCTCGTCAAAAAAGCGATGTCCGATGCCGTGACCGCGATAATCGCGAAGCAGCACCGACTCGCCAAAATAAAACACCTCTTCCGGTGCATAGCCTCGCTCGCGGAAAGGAAGCTGAAAAGCGGCTTGATCGTCCAGCAGTGGAATGCCGGTGGACGCGCCCACCACGTGTTCCCCATCCAATGCCAATACAAATACGCTGCGCGGCGAGCGCGCATAGGCTTTCAAGTACTCGCTTTCGTAATCCGCACTGCCTTCGTACAAATACGGGTAATCGCGGAATACGGTCGTACGTAGCCGCGCCAGGTCACGTACATAGGGCGCAACCGCTTCACCGGTGCAAGTGATGATACGCACCGTCATAGCCTGATCCTCGCGTTCAATCCGAAACCTGGGCGATCCAGTCGTTGAGATTGTAGTAATTCGTCACGCGGGCGATCTTGCCATCGCGAATATCGAAGAACGCGCCACCCGGCAATACGTAGCGTTGTCCATGCGCCGGGGGCAATCCTTCATCGTCGGCCAGGTATTCGCCGTGAACGACGTATTCCGCCGCGGCCCGGCTGCTGTCGGATGTGGCCATCACCACGATGTCCGTCAACTGCTCGCGGTAACTGCGCTGCATCCGCGCCAGGAAGGCACGAAACGCTTCCTGTCCCACTTCGCGTGTGCCTTGGTTGGTGTCGTGGGCCACGTCATCGGTCAGGCAATCCAGCATGGCTTGCCATTCACCGCGATTGAAGGCGGCGTAATAGCGTTCGATCAGAACGAGGGTGGTAGACATCAAGGAACTCCCTTGGAGAAGAAGCGAGTTAGCTTAGACCATGAGGTCATCGGTTGAGAGCGCTACCGAGCCGCTGGACGGCGCGGTAGCGATAAAGAGCGACGCGCACTCGCGGGCGTAAAAGACACTTTCTGGCGGGCTTCGGATGGCTCGCCAGTGGCCTTGCTGCAAATCCGCGCATCGCGAAGCTTATGCCGCAGGAGGAACTCGTCGGACTTACGGCATCGCAGCCGGATACGGTAGTAGCTATTGTCCCGCACGGCGCCAAGCGTGCCATCCACGCAAGGCGTGCCCACCGCATACATACGCGATGCATGGGGAAATCAAAGCAGTGCCGCGTCGCAGGCTGACGTCCGTGCATTACGCAAGCGATTGAAGCAGGCACCGCCATAACGAGAGCCGTGCTTCGCGCCTTTCTTCCGCCGCCGAGCTGCGCCCTTTGGCGGCGCCGATGAATCGTGCAGATGCGCGAGATATCAGCCGGGTTGCTGCGCCCGAATAAAATCCACGAACGCGCGCAACGGAGCCGGCAGATGACGGCGCCCTGGGTAATAGAGAAATGGACCGGTAAAACGTGGCCACCATGACTCAAGCACGGGCTCGAGCACGCCACGATCAAGGTAGGGACGCAGCCAATCTTCAAACAGATAGATCACGCCCAAGCCGCCCACGGCTGCTTCAATCGCCAGATCCACGGCAGCGCCCAGGCGCACGATCAGCGGGCCGCTGGGATCGACGCGCACCAGCTCGCCGTCGCGTTCAAACTCCCAGGTCGGCATGGCGCCACTGGCAAACTGACCGCGCAAACAGGCGTGGGCGAGCAGATCGCGTGGATGTTCCGGATGGCCTCTGGTGCGCAGATATTCCGGCGAGGCGGCGGCTGCAAAACGTTGGAAGCGCGGGCCGATAGGCACGGCGATCATGTCTTGCTCCAGTCGCTCGTCGTAGCGGATACCCGCATCGCAGCCGGCCGCGAGCATGTCGACGAAACTGTCTTCGACCACCACCTCAAGCTTGATCTCTGGATAGGTCTTGAGGAACGGGGTGACGATCGCAGGGAGCACCAGGCGAGCGGCGCTTGCCGGCACGTTGAGCCGAAGCGTGCCGGTGGGGCGATCGCGAAAGCGGTTGATCACGTCCAATGCCGCTTCTACCTCCCCGAATGCCGGCACCAGCCGTTCGGCCAGGCGGGCACCTGCCTCGGTCGGCGAAACACTGCGCGTGGTGCGGTTGAGCAAGCGCACACCCAACCGTGTTTCAAGCCGGCGAATGGCTTCACTCAAGCTGGAGGCGGAGGTGCCGCTGGCACGGGCGCCCTCGCGGAATCCACCTGCCTGCACCACGGCTAGAAACGCGGAGAGATCCTGAAAATCCGTGACCATTGTTCGGCACCCCGCACAACCCGTGTAGATTTTTGGGGATTATCGCGCAATCGATCGACGCCTATAGTTCGCCCCGACTCAGCCGTAACCACCCTATCCAGAGGCATCCATGGTCAATCTTTCGAAGGCAGGCCGTTTTTTGTTGGGCGATCGAAGCGTAAACCGCATGGGCTATGGCGCCATGCAGCTTGCAGGTCCCGGCGTATTCGGGCCGCCCAAGGATCGCGAGGCAGCGCTGGCGGTGCTTCGCGACGCGCTGGCTTCCGGTGTCAATCACATCGACACCAGCGACTTCTATGGCCCGCACATCACCAATCAGCTGATCCGTGAAGCACTGCATCCCTATACGCAGGATCTGGTGATCGTGACCAAGGTGGGTGCAGTGCGCGGCGCCGATGCATCGTGGAACGCGGCGCAAAGCCCCGCCGAGTTGACGCGCGCCGTGCACGACAACCTACGCAATCTTGGCGTGGATGTGCTGGATGTCGTGAACTTGCGCATCATGGGCAATATCCACGCGCCCAGTGAAGGATCTATCGAAGAACCGTTCACGGCACTGGCCGAACTGCAGCAGCAAGGGTTGATCCGACACCTCGGCCTGAGCAATGCGACCTCGGCGCAAGTGACACAAGCGCAGCGCATCGCACCGGTGGTCTGCGTGCAGAACCACTACAACCTAGTGCAGCGGGCCGACGACGCGCTGATCGACGAGCTGCATCAAAAGGGCATCGCGTACGTACCTTTCTTTCCGCTCGGCGGTTTCACCCCGCTTCAGTCCGAGACCTTGTCCGCGGTGGCTCAGCGTATCGGCGCCACGCCCATGCAAGTGGCGCTGGCATGGTTGCTCGCACGTGCTCCGAATATGCTGCTGATTCCGGGCACCTCGTCCACCGCGCATCTACGCGAAAATCTCGCAGCGGCCGAGCTTGTGCTTACGGAAGCGGTGTTGGCCGAACTGGAAGCTATTACGGCAGAACGCGCCTAACGCCCGACAGGGTGTCTATTGCCGAGGGTTGAGACATGGCTCAGCAGGACGGCTTGCGCATCGGGTTCGTGCAGCGCGGCGGGAGGATCGCGATGGGTGGTGTATCCGTGGCTGCCTCCAGCCAAGGCCGATAAGCAAACGAGGTCGTCGCGCGAAGTCGGAGAACCATCCGCGTTCGACGAAGATCGCTTGCAGTCACGCGATCCCAAGTGCGACACACCAGCCTCCAGTGGATGTGTCGCGGGCAGGGATCATGCGGATGCGAACGACCTAGCCGATACCTTCGGCCCTCAGCAGCTCATCGTGCTGCTGACGAAGTACATGCAATGCTGCATGCAGCCCTTCCACTTGCGTGCTGTTCAACGGCCAGTGGTGGATGCCCGGTGGAATGTTTTCCGCCATGGCCCGATGGAAGGCCTCGCTATTGCTCAGCAGTCTCTGCAAGACACCTATCGCCAAGGCCGTTTCAGCAATCTTGGTGAGGCGTGCATGACGTTCTGCGCGTTGCGGATCGGTGCGGCCCGGTTCCGGCGGAGGGCCGAGCGGGCGGAAGGGTTTTGGCAGGCGTGCGCGTGCCGTATGATCCATGACAGCCATGATCAACTCCGTGTTAGCTGGTTGTGGTTAGCGGGTCGTGTGGGGTGCCACCCATGCGATCCGCGCTCACTGCATCACTGCAATGGCCACCCGCGTAGCCCAACAAACAACAGCGCGGATGACCTGCCGAAAATATCCAAACACCATGTCCGTGTATGTAGGGGATTTCTGATTTTTCGGTTGCGCGCTTGCAGGCCTCTGAGATGGGTTGGGCATGCGGAATCATCTTTCGTGCAGACGGTTTGACCTTGCTACGTCGGAATCATCATGGATATTCGAACGCTCCGTGCCAGTGATCTGGACCTCGTTTGTCGGCACCGCGAAGAAATGTTTCGGGATGCGGGTAGAAGCGATGATGTATTGATGCTTATGACCAGGCATTTCCGCGAATGGGTCATGCCGCGCCTGTCGGACGGATCGTATTTTGGCTATGTGATGTTGGACGATGATGTGCCTGTCGCCGGCATTGGCCTGATGCTGATCGACTGGCCGCCGCATCCCGAGCATCCAACGCAGGATAAACGCGGCTATGTCCTGAATGTCTTTGTCGAACCCGATTACCGAAATCGCGGATTGGCTCGTGAACTGATGACTCTGGCGGAAGCGGAATTTGCCGCGCGCGGGGCCTGCTATGCCGTTCTGCATGCAACGGCGAAAGGCAAGCCGCTGTATCAGGGCCTGGGTTGGAACGGCACCACCGAAATGGCAAAAACACTGGATATGTCGTCACACAGTCGGATTGGCGAAGACGCCATGTAACGGCAGTGGAAGTCGTTGTCCGACGCACTTATAAAGAGCGCCGATCATGACCGCGACTGTTGGAAAAATCTGGCGTCTTCCTGTTTGATGACGTGCTTCATTGACGTCAGCTCCTGCGACGGTCAATCATTCGGTTATTACCCCTTGGCATCTCCGATATGAAAAACCGCTTGGGTTTTCCGGGTTTTTTCTTGCTGTGCACGTGCCTTTTGCTGCCTCAGGCGGGCGCCGCGATGCAACATGAGATTCAAAGTGGCAAGCTGGTCTTTTCGATCGACGACGCGACCGGCGCCTATACGCTCGATAGTGACGGGCTGCATTTCGGAGGTCGCCTGCCGGGTGGTGCGTCGCGCGTCACCACCGCCGACAGCGGATTACACTTTTTGCTCAGCCAGGGTATCGAGGCGGCTGTCTCGCCGGTACCGGGAAAATCTGATGCTCTGCTGTTTTCCTGGAAAGTCGTGGGGAAGCATCCCGTCACGCAGTCACCGGCCTTTCCTGATTTCAACGTAGTGCCCGCCGGGCTGCATTCGCTGTCGCATCGGCAATTGAATTTCGCTCCGCCCGTCTTCGATGCGCCGCAGGATGTATCGACGCCATGGGTGCTGTTCAACGAAAGCGGCCGGGCACTGATCATCTCGCCGGCATCGGATTTCTTCCTCGCGAGCATGCTTGGCGACGCCAGGACGCGCGTTGCGGTCGGACTGAATCCGGAAGTAAAGGCATGGCCGGTCGGTTTTTCGTCCACGGCGCTGATCGCTGCGGCACCGGATATCGCGACGGCCTACGACGCCTGGGGCGCCGCGTTGCGCGGGCTCTACCATCGCAGCCCTGCGCCTCCCGATGCTGATCCCATCCTGCGTTATATCGGCATACTCACCGATAACGCGGGCGGTCATTATTACTACAACTACGATTATGCCGAGGGCTTGAATTACGAAGACTCGCTGGTGCGATTCATCGAGCGCAGTCGCCAGGCCGGCTATCCCTTCGGTTATCTGCAGCTCGATAGCTGGTGGTACGCCAAGAGTTCGTGGAATCCCGAGCAGAAGGTGGGCCGGATCAAGAATCCCGCGTTACCCGACGAAGCCTGGAATCGTTACGGGGGCCTGCTCGAATGGAAGGCGCAGCCTGGCGTATTCCCCAAGGGATTGGCGGCCTTCCATGAGCGCGTCCATCTGCCTTTCCTGGCGCATAACCGTTTTATCGACAAAGACAGTCCGTATCGCGCGCGCTATGAGATCTCTGGCGTCGCTGCGGTCGATCGTCGATATTGGAACGAACTGGCGAACTACGCCGCCAGCAGCGGCATCGCGGTTTATCTTCAGGATTGGCTTGACGCGACTTACAAGTTCTCGCCGGCATTGCACAGCGTACCCGGCTTGGGCGAGCGATTCATGGATGGCATGGCAGCAGCGATGGCCGCGCATGGCATCACGATGCAGTACTGCATGGCCTATCCGCTGCACATGCTGCAGGGCGTGAAGTACCCGAACTTGACCACCATCCGCGCGGCGGGCGATGGGTTGGCACGTTCGCGATGGACGCAGCTCGCCTTCAACGCGCGCTTGATTCACGAAGTAGGTGCATGGCCGGCGACAGACGTCATGCCATCGAAGGATACGGCAGCGATGTTGTTCGCGACGCTTTCCGGCGGCCCGGTCGGCGTAGGCGATGCGTTCGAGGATCTTGATCGCAGCACTATTTTCAAAGTCGCACGTGCTGACGGAGAGATCGTCAAACCCGATCAACCGCTCATGCCGCTCGACGTCAGCTACCTGACCCAGGCGGAGCGGACCCATGCGCCGATCATCGCTGCCACATTCACCCGTCACGGCCACCACAGCACCGCTTACCTGCTGGCGTTTGCCGATGATCCCGCGAAACCGCCGATGGATTTCTCCGTGGCGCCGGCGGCGCTCGGGTTCCATGGACGCGTAGCCATTTTTGATCCGATCTCGGAAACATTGGAGGTGGCCGATAGCCAGCAGACGATCACTGGGAAACTGGTCGGCCCCGATGCGTTTGCCTATCGCGTCATCGCGCCGGTGTCGGCATCGGGCATGGCTGTCATCGGCGATGTGGGCAAGTTCGTTCCGATGGGGCGAGTGCGCGTGACGTCCTATCAGGATCTCGCCCATGGTGCGCGGCTGACACTCGCATTCGCCGCAAACGATACGGCGATCACGGTGGCAGGTTACGCACGGGGCCATGTCGTCGCACATGCCGAAGGCGCCGTCATCTTGTCGACCACACAGGATCCCCGCACCGGATTGTTCAAAGTAACGATGCGGCCAAACACGCACAAGGCGACCGATGCCGTGCTCACCCTGGAAGCCCAGGCGAATGGCGACCATGCGGTATCAAACCGGTAAGCTCAGGCAGCAGTGGCCGCTGCCGATGACACCGGTGCGGCGGTACGAGAACGTGTACCGCTCACTGGCGATCTTCCATTGATGACCGACGCGTACCCGTTACAGTCCCTTCCACCCGGGCGGGGATTTTCTGCTTGGGGAAAGTTACTCCGTCACGAAGTCGAGTGACACTTACGCGAACGCGTCATGCTGTCCGATGCTGCCAGCGGAGCGTGGACGTTCGCCAAGCGAGCACACCCCGGCTTGAGATGACGTGTGCGGGAGATCTGCCTTCCCTTACAACCGCACGGGATACGCCACAGGGATCGTTACCGCGAGGTGCTCTTGCTGTCCGCAGCAGGAACATTGATCGAATAAACGACGGAAGCTATTTTCCATCCCTTGTTTGTATGGACCGTTGTCCAGATGATCCGGCCATGTCCTACTTTGGCCCTATAGTCAAACGATACTGACCCGATTTCCCCATCGGAATGAATATCGAGGTTTTCAGTCTGATCTGGCGGTAGCTTGATTTCACCGACAACATTTTCCTTTGCGGTCATCAGGAAGGTACGTGGCACCGGTTGTTTATTGGCTGCCGTGATGATTGCGTAGGATTTAGGAGCAATCCCGCCCATGACCGAAACATTCTCGCTTACATACATCGCCAGCAGTGCTCTCGCATCTTTCTTCGCGACAGCTTGCTGATAGCGGCTCCATAGCGTATGCAAGTCGGCTAGATCGTGACCTTCCACGGACAGGCTGGGCGGCGTAGCTCCGATGGCTGGGACTGCCATGGCCATCGCGGCGACCACGGCGAATAGCTTGTAGGTTCGCCTCTTCATTGAACTCTCCCCTAAACGCGTCCAACCGGTACGCTCAGAACTCGACCATGGCCGCGGATCGGAGTTCCGTATGAGCGGTTGACTTGAGCCAGTCATCGACCCTAGTCCGACGGACGCGGCCGGCCAGCGGGGCGATGAGGACATCATCGCCCCGCTGGCCGGAACGTTTATTTCCATTAAAAGTTGTAAGACAAGTCGACACCGATGGTTCGCGGTTGATTGGTGACGATGCGATTGAATGCGGCGCTGGGAAGATTTTCCTGGAAGAGACTTTCCAGTTCTGCGCGCCGGTTAAACGCGTTGTCGACGAATAGTGCGGCATTCCAGCCATCGCTCGAACTCAGCGTGACGCGCATATTGGTCAAGTCGTACGAAGGCAGGCGGATGTATTCGCCATTGAGTGAGTAACCGTAAGGGAAGGCCAGGGAGTAACGGCGGCCTACGTATGCATTCTCGACCTGGAACTTCAACGAATAGACATCCCCGAGATCCTTCGTGTAGCTGAAAATCATGTTTCCGACGACGGGCGCGACATCGGAGAGAACGTCGGTCGGCGTGATCTGCCAATGCGGACCCGAATCGACGTAGGAATGGTTGTAGCTTCCCGACACAGACAGCTCGAAGCCATGGCCGAGGATGGCGCGCGTCTCTACCTCGCTGCCGTAAATGCGCGCTTCCTTTCCGTTGATGTTGAGAGCCCAGTCGCCGGGCAGCGCTTCAAGCTGGATATTGCGCCAATTCTCATAATAGGCATCGGCATTGATCAAAAAGCGATGATCGAAGAATTCCCCCTTTTCGCCCAGTTCGTAACTCCAGACAAAGTCGGGCGAGTAGCTGGACGGCCAATGCCCGCCGTTGAATTTGTAAGCGCTGAATACCGCGCTCCAGTATTCGCCAGTGGTGGGATACCTGGCGTTTCCGCCACCCGGTCGAGAGCCTTTCGAGATGGTCAGGTAACCCATGATGTTCGGGTTGAGCTGATAAGAAAGATTGAATTTGGGATCAAAGCTGCCGCCATTCTGGGTGATCAGTCCCGATGCCGACGGCGTGGCGGCGCCCAGTGCCGAACCCCAGCCGCTGATGGTCGAAGAAAACCAGTAATCGTAACGGTAATAGCGAAGACCCAAGTCGGCCTTCAACGAGTCGGTGATGTTGTAGGTCAGGTCGCCGAAAATCGCGTATTGCTTCATGTGCGTGGGTGAGAAGACATCGAACCAATGGGTCGTGGTGGCTCGCTCGAACGTACCTTCATCCATGAAGGCATAGGGATTGGCGGTCGAGCCATTGAACGTCCAGGTCGACGAATAGTCCGAGAAAAAAAGTCCTCCCACGCCATTGATGGGTCCGTCGCTCTTGGAGGCGAATCTGAGCTCCTCGCTCAACTGGCGAGAAGGATCGTCTTCATGACCCCAGACCGGCCCGCTGCCACTGGGCCCGTAATAGCCCGGATTTGGCAGGCCGTAGTTGGAAGCATATGTCACGCCGGTATTGGGATTATTGAAATCCTCGCTGGCATCTTCTGTCTGCTGTGAACGCCGGCTCCAATAGGCGGTGGTGGACGTGATGTCGACCGTGTCCAGACTGTATTTCGCGTTGATGCTGAAAATGGAAATCTTGTCGGTCAGCGGCTCGGCGATATCGAAGGGCTGGTAGTGGGCATCCGTGGCGGGGACGCTGTCGTAGGCGCTGATGCCATTTTGCTTGCTGTTCTCCAGGAAGAAGGACGGCGTGATGCTCAGGTTATCGGTCGGCTTCCACAGCAGGGTGGCTCTGAATCCCGTGAGGTGTTGTGCATTCGAACCGGGATACTGCTTTTCGACGGGTGCGTTTTCCACATCGCCGCGCACCGCGCCATGGGTGCTGACAAGAGGGAAGGGACTTTCAACGATGCGATCAATCCAGCCGCTGGTATCGGCCTGCGTCGCCACGACACGCAGCGCAAGCTTGTCTTGCTCCAGCGGAATATTCAGCATCACGTTCTCGGCGTGATTGAATCCGCCGCCATCCGTGCCTGATAGCGTGGTCTCCGCGGAACCACTGAATCCGCTCAGGTCCGGCCGGTTGGTGATCAGGCGAACGGTGCCGCCCATGGAACCGGAGCCGTACAAAGTGCCTTGAGGGCCACGCAGCACTTCGACCTGGCTGAGGTCGTACAAGGTGGGATCGATGACGACCTTGCCGTTTTGGGCGCCTGCTGGTGCGGTAAGCGGAATGTCATCCAGATAAAAACCAACGGTCGGTGAATTGCCGCCGCTGGATGTCATGCCACGCAGTTCAATTTCGGTCTGGCCGGGGCCTTCGCTTTTGAGCGATACGCCGGGTGTCGATTGAGCCAGGCTTGAGAAGTTGGTGATACCGCGATCTTGCAACGCATCGCCGCTTACCACGCTCATGCTGACGGGCGTCGTCTGCTCATTCGTGGCGCGTTTTTGCGAGGTCACGGTGACTTCATCAAGCGTTCTGGCCGTTTTGGATGATGCGGCTGCTGCCGTGGTCGTGTCGGGTGGAGAGGGGCCTGTTTGCGCCTGTGCCTGCAAACAAAAACCCGCCGCCACAAGACCCAACAGGACCGGTGCGGTAGTCGTCTTTGCGTGGTGTCTGCCTCCGCACTGGCCAATGGCCTTGCGCCACCGAATCATCGGCGCCAACAAGGCGGATGCCTTGAGAAATAGCTGTTCGGGCCGTGCTGCGGCACGGTGGCTGTGAAGCACGTCTTGGTGCTTTGAAACAATCCTAACGTTCATCGCTTTTTCCTTGCAAAACTGCGAGAACGTTAGAAGCTCATTACGTAAAATTGCTGCACTACAACATCGACGCGACCGTAGAAAAACCGTAAAACCGAACACGCGATCGCACGCTTGCCATGTGCTGCGGCGAGATATGCCGGAATGGCATTTGCCAAGGAAAGAACATGGTGAGAGAGCCGCACGACGAAGCAGTTCGGTAAATCAATGCCTGCGCCCTGACAGTCCGGGCTTCATGGCGACCGATGCCGCACGAGAGAATGACGTCGCGTCCCTTCCGGTTTCGAGATCAATAACGTACAAACCCCGTTATGACAAAACCGTCCCAAGCGCCGCTGTTTATCGTCAGCACGGGTCGCTCCGGTTCGACGATGCTGTCCGAGCTTCTTTCTTTGCATCCGGACATCCTTAGCCTTTCCGAGTTATTCAACGCGCTCCATCCGCTGGGCTTTCGGAAGGACCCCGTCAATGGCCCGGACTTCTGGTCGGTGTTGAGCGAGCCGCGCCCCCGTCATACGGCGTGGCTTCGCCTCATGGAGCGTGGCCTTGTCATTGACGAGTTTCGCTATCCCTTGGCCGCTGCTTTACGTTTCCGCGAAACGGGCATCCCGCCGCTGTTGGCCATGACGCTTCCGCTGCTTACCGACGACGCGGACGCACTGCATGAAGAACTGCGCGTGTTCGTCGAGTCGCTGCCCGAAGATCGCGTTCATCAGCAATATCTCCGCGTCTTCCAATGGCTGTGCACACGCTTGGGTCGTCGCTACTGGTGCGAGCGGTCGGGTGCTTCGCTCAGCCTGGTGCATCCGCTATCGCACTTCTTTCCAGACGCCAAATTCATACACGTCTTTCGCGACGGTCGGGAGTTTGCGCTTTCGGCCAGCCGCTTTGCACCGATGCGGATGGGCATGATCAGCGCCATGTACAGGCAACGATTCGGCGCGGGGCTCTATCTCACGCCGACAGATGAAATACCGGAGGATTTACCGCCGGCCTGGCGCGGCTTGTTGCCCGAAAGTTTTGACGTCGACGTGTTCCAGCGCTTCGAACTGCCGATTGAGCGAATCGGCATGGTGTGGTCCGGCATGATTGCCATGGGCCTGAAAATGCTGGAGCAGATACCTGCCGAGCGGGTACTCCATGTGCGCTACGAGTCGATGCTGGATGCGCCGGAAGCGGAGCTTCGGCGCATCGTCCATTTTATGGATTCCCGTCTCGATAATGCTTCCTGGCTTGCGCAGGCCGCCGGGCGGATACGTAAGAATCCGCCCAAATGGATGGCCTTGCCTGCGCAGGAGCGAATGCGCCTCGAATCGGCTTGCGCACCCGGCATGGCGCTGCTGCACCGCTTTTCGTGAGTCATGCTGAGGAGCGTGGCATGGCGTTGCCATCAAGCATGCGCGGCACGTGTGTCGGCAAGCGCAGGACAGCAAGCGCTAGCGGAAACCATCCGACCGCACGGCGAGGGCGTTACGGTATCCGTGGTTCAGCCGCGACCTGTCGCACACTTATCACGGTGCCGGCGGATGCAATGATGATCGCGACGATGGCGAACCATTGCCGCGAAGTCAGGCGCTCGCCAAGAAAGAGCATGCCTGCGAGCGCCGCCAAGGCTGGCTCCAGGCTCAACAGCACGCCGAAGGTGCGGGCGGTGAGTCGCGTCAGGGCAATCATTTCCAGCGAATAAGGCAGCGCGGAGCTGAGCACGGCCAGCCCCAGGGCGGGCCACAGCAGCGAAAGAGAAAGCAACGCGTGGCCCGCGTGAGCAAAGCCAATAGGTAACGCCAGCAGTGCGGCGATGGATGTGCCCCACGCTGCGGCGTCGTTTCCATAGGCAGCACCGGCCTTCTGGCCAAAGAGAATATAAAGCGCCCAGCCGACGCCGGCACAGAACGCGTAAGCCACGCCGGCCGGATCCAGGCGCTGCGCGGTATGTCCAAGCGGCAGCAATGTCACGAGCGCCATGCCGACCAGCACGATCCACACGATGTCCAGCCAGCGACGAGAGTGGAACAACGCAACGGCCAGTGGGCCCGTAAATTCCAGTGCCACGGCGAGGCCCAGGGGAATCCGCTGGAGTGCCATGTAGAACATCAGATTCATGGCGCCGAGAGACAAGCCATAACCCCACAAGGCACGTCTGTTTTGCTTCGTTGAGCGCGATCGCCAAGGGCGGCGCAGCATCAACAGGATCAAGGCACCCAGGCCGAGGCGATACGCCGTTGCGCCTTCCGCGCCCACGGCGGGGAACAGATGTTTCGCGATGGCCGCACCGCATTGATACGATGCCATGGCAACCAGCAACACGCTGATCGCCACGGCCATGGAGCGAAGCGGATGGGTATCGACGCGAGGCATGTCCGATAGCTGACGGGGGTAGGTCACTCCAAGCATATAGGAAAAGCGATCGGGCTCATTGTGTGAGAAAGGCTGCTAATAGCCTGCCGGAGTTATTGCGGTGATTGCTCGCCTATGGATTGAGAAACCGGTGCAACGACACCGCATCAACGTCTCCATGATGGATGCCAAGGACATATGAAAAAGACCAGTCGCTATATAGATCAGCAAGCGAATCGAACCCTGCAAGCGCAATATGAAAGGGATTGCATGTTGCTGGATCGACGGGTGCGGCTCGACTATCTTGCGCAGCAATCCAGGCAGGATCACGAGTGGCGCATGATGCTCACGGAGAAGCTATGTATAGCGCTCTTTGTCGGAGCGATGATGGCGTTCATCACGCTGTATGGAAATTTTATCCTGGAGCGCTACAAAAGCAGTATTGACCTGCAGCAGGTCAAGGCATCGTTGACCAGAAGTGCAAGTGACGATTTATGGACGAAGCTGGTCGCATGCGAAAACGCTGTTTATGAGTTCAAGTCTAGCGTCGAGGCCATGCAACGGGACAATATGTTCGGCTTCTTCAAGGGTCAGATCCCAAAAGACAGGGAAGCTGCTGAGGCTGCAAAAAGCAGGTCGGAGAAGGCCATTGGCGAACTGTGGGAGTCTGCGCGCACCAGGACGCTTGATCTGGATCCTGCGATGCGAGCCTGGTTTTTCCGAGCGGTCCAGGATGTCGCCATGCTCAATGCTATTTACGAAGGTGAGTACGGTAGTGCAGTGGTCCCCCATGGCCATGACGATTACTCGCAGAAGATCGATGACAATGCGGAGAAAGCGACGCAAGCCGATCTCGCGAAGCGGGAAGACGAACTGACCCGTATCAGGGATCAGCTTTACTGATCGCATGGGCGTCACGGATCGGATGGAAATCGATGAACCAATGGAGTGCGTATGAACATCAAAAGCCATGCCATCATCGCCGGGCTGGTCATCGGACTCGCCTCATCCGTTTCGGCAGCGTGGGATAGCGCTTTCAAGGTGGAAAGCCGGCGTCCATCGAATTTCGTCGATGTCGGCCAAATGATTCCTCAGATGCAATTCGATATGCGGTACATCTCCCGTCACAATTTTGTCGGACGAAGAATCCGCGGTTATGAGCAGGGCGTGTGCCTGCTTACCGAGCCAGCCGCTAGGGCATTGGCAAACGTCGAGGGCAGGCTCCTTGCCATGGGGCTGACACTCAAGGCCTACGACTGTTATCGGCCACAACGAGCAGTGGACGATTTCGTGCAATGGGCAAGCCGTGTGCACGACACGAAGATGGCTGCGGAATTTTATCCATCCGTTCCCAAGGCTCGGCTATTTGATGAGGGCTACATCGCCGCTCACTCCGGCCATAGCCGGGGAAGCACGATCGACCTCACCATCGTGCCATCAGGTAGCGTGATACCTGTTTTTCCGCAGGAGGCCACGCTGGTGGCTTGCACCGGGCCACAAAAAGCGCGTGCGCCGGACAACAGTCTCGACTTTGGCACGGGCTTCGATTGTTTTAGCCCTGTATCGCATCCGTCTTTCCAACACATCACGCCGCAGGCCAGGGCGAATCGACTGTTGTTGCAATCACTCATGGTGGATGCCGGATTTGTACCGCTGGATACGGAGTGGTGGCATTTCACGCTGAAGAACGAGCCTTATCCGGACACTTACTTCGATTTTCCCGTGCGCCGGATTTCGCCGTGATATTCGCTGCGACGGCTCTGTTATAACGTCACTGGCATCGCCCAAAAAACGGAGTAGACTTGCGCGCATCAAAGGTCGAGTGAACGGCCAACATGATCCGCATTCTGCATTGTCCCCTCGGTTTCGTCGCGTTGCGCAAAATGGCCGCACGAAAGCATCCCGTCTAACCGGGACATCTTCTCCCACTTCTTCCAGGTCTCAAGCGAGAGCAGCTAGGCGCTTGCTTTGCTCGTGGTCATCGCCATGCCCATTCCATTTTCCATGTCTTCCATGATCTGCCGGAAGTTGTCGTGCAGCGGGTGTTTTCCAGAGAGTCCTGCGGATCGACGACGACACCACACTTCAGCCATAAGGCACGCATTCGCGTAGTAACGCATCGCGTGCCAGCGCACGTGGTCGTCCACGTCGCGCAGGGCACGGACACTGAATCTTCATGAGTTACGTCCCACGCACGCCGTCGGGTCGCGGTTCACTGCAGCCAAAGACAGGTAGCGCAAGTCCTCGAACGGATGTGCGCGCTTGTCATGTATCACGGACCTGACCGTAGGTCAGGCACCTTTTCCAGCCAGGACAACCACAAATGATCATCCTTATCGCATTGGCAGTAACCATGGCGGTGTTGGTGGCGTTTACTTTCCTATCCAACGCCGTGGTCTATATCCCGAACGACCGCGTCGGGATCGTGGAGCGCCTTTGGGGCGCCCCCTCACTGACTCGCGGCCTGCTTGCGCTGAATGGCGAGGTCGGCTTTCAGCCTCAGGTTTTGCGGGGCGGCATTCACTACTTTTTCCCTTTCCAGTACCGCGTACACAAGGTCGACCTGGTAACCATCCCCCAAGGTGAACTCGGCTATGTCTTCGCGCGCGATGGCCGTGAACTGATGGACGGCCAAACGCTGGGAGCCATCGTCGACGCCGGGATCGAGGATGCGGCCGCCTTCCTCAAGGCGGGTGGCCAGAAAGGGCCGCAGCGCGCCCTGCTTCGCGAAGGCACACATGCCATCAACGTGGCGCAGTTCGCCATCATCACCGCAGCGCGCGTGCATGGTCTGCTGCTCTCGAACGAAGAGAAAGACACTGTCGATCACATGGGGCAAGCATTGCGCGACCGTAACGGTTTCACGCCGGTTGTCATCGGCGGCGCTTCTTCCGCCGTGGCAGACAGGTCAGAACGGACGGATGAGGATCCGCGCGATGTGCTTGGCGTGGTGACGATCCACGATGGCCCCGTTCTGCCACCGGATGAAATTGTCGCGCCGAGGGTCGGCGAGAACCCCGCTGACAGGGCGACGTTCCACAACAATTTCCAGAACATCAATGCCTTTCTGCGTGCGGGTGGTCGACGCGGCCGGCAGCACCAAGTGCTGGTGGAGGGTACGTATTATCTCAATCGCCTGTTCGCCACCGTCGAATTCATCAGGAAGACCGTGGTGCCGGTAGGCAGCGTAGGCGTCGTGGTTTCCTATTTTGGCAAGGCAGGAGCCGACCGCTCCGGCGACGGTTATTCGCATGGCGAACTGGTCGACAACGGTTGCCGCGGCGTTTGGAAAGAACCGCTTTTGCCGGGCAAGTATGCCTTCAACACCTTCGCCGGCAAGATCCAGCTGGTGCCGACGACCAATTTCATTCTGAAATGGTCGAAGGAGATTACCAACGCGCACAAATACGATGAAAACCTGAGCGAAGTCGCACTGATTACCAAGGACGCCTTCGAGCCACTGATGCCCCTGTCGGTGGTCGTGCACATCGATTACCGCAAGGCGCCACTCGTGGTGCAGCGCTTTGGCGACATCAAGCGCCTGGTGGATCAGACGCTGGATCCCATGGTGTCGGCGTATTTCAAGAACACCGGACAGACCAAGACCCTGCTCGAACTGTTGCAAGAACGTTCGGCCATCCAGGAAAAGGCGAGCATCGACATGAAGGAGCGCTTTGCCGCTTACAACCTTGAATTGCAGGAAGTGCTGATCGGTACACCGCACGGCAACGCGGGCGACGCTTCCGGTCAGCGGATCGACACTATTCTCAATCAGCTACGGGATCGCCAGGTGGCAAAGGAGCAAATGGACACCTATGACCAGCAGCAGCAAGCGGCCATCAAGGAGCGCAGCTTGCGCGAAGCGCAGGCGAGAACCCAGATCCAGACAGAACTGACGAAGTCCGAAATCAGCGTAAAAATCAGGACGAATGAGGGTGATGCGGCGATTGCTGCGGCGACGAAGGAAGCGCAGGTCATCAACATCAATGCCGATGCGGAGCGCAAACGCCAGATCGCGGTTGGCGAAGGCAAGGCTGCCGCGACCGAATCCGTGGGCAAGGCCGAGGCCAGTGCGATACGCGCCAAAGCTGAGGCGCTGACAGGTGAAGGTGCCCGGATGCAACTTATCAATGACCTGGGCCGGCAATTTGCGGACGCATTACGCGAAGGTCAGATCGCCATCGTGCCGAAGATTGCATTGGGTACGAATGGTGGCGATGCACTTTCCACGCTAGCCCAGCTGGCCAATACGTTTATGGCCGAAAAGATCGATGGGATTGAAAAGGAAGAGAGAAGGAATCACTCGGCAAAAATGTAGAGCGCCCGCAGCAGTGATGTAAGAATGAGGCCGTGCCCGGTGCGCGGCCTCATCCTGTAGTTAGTTTGCAAACAGGCCGGATCCTCATGTCAGCTTTTATATGGGCACGATTTGCAGATGGACATGGACGATAGGCCTTGTTTTTGGGCGAGATGGCGTGTGCACGGGTGCCTGCCATCCGTATGGCCGTTTCCTAGGGGTTCGATCGCTCGTGGAGCATCCATAAGGTCCAGCCGAGCTTCACATGGCCTAGACATGCGCCTCGGCTAGATTTCAGAAGACTGCAAAAGGACAGGGGGCAGGGGATGCATGTTTGCGTTGGTGCGGCTACAGCCGCCCCGTCGTCGTGGCCGTATGTCGGCCGACGTCCGGTTATCGGGACACCCAGTGCGACATTTCCAAAGGCTGCTGGTCGCTAGCGGCCCGTTGAGTGTCTTCGTCGCGCGAACCGTTTTCTTGCGCGCCATGGGCTGATGATCAATCTATTCAAGATTCCGATAACGCACGGCGGACAAGCCCGTATCTGTGGTATTGCGAGACGGCTTCAAGCTTGACGTTGATCTGCAGCCGACGGTGGCGATGCCGATTTGTAACACGCTTTCCTCGCGCCTAAGAAGCGCGTGTAGTCATGCCGCCACCGATAACCGGTGCGCCGTTCGGTGTCGCGGCATACAAGAGGTTCCATTAGCGAACCTGCAGTAGCGCACCGTCATACGTTTTCAACAGGGGGATTTGCTTATGAAAGTTTGTTTAGCCGTCCGGCGTGCTGGGATAGCCATCAGTATCGCGTCGTGTTTATTCGCTTCTTTGGTGACGGCGCAGGGAACGTCACCGATTAAAATCAGCTCGCACGTGCCTAGCGACATACCGGGTGGCGCATCCCACGCCACACTTACCGATGCGGCCCGTTTTGCCTGGGAAGAATTTATTGCGTTGAACTGGCCGGCAGTTGCCCAGACTGGCAAGCCCGATACACGAGATATGCCGAATACCGCCGAACAATTCGGTGATCCGCGCTACACCGGGCCGTTGGTATGGCATACCTTCCGCAGCAAGGTCGAGATTTTTCCCGGAACAGGTCTTCCACCCGGGGCGACTGCCAATAGCGGCAAGGACTATCCACGCTACACATGCGATTACGACACCTTGCCCCAGTACAACTATGAAAACGGGCCCAAGTCGGGCGCCAATCCGCCCTGGATCAATCTGGATGAAAACAGCCAGATCGGGTTAGATCACATTTTTGCAGGGACTGCGGCGGGCACGGCGCGTCCCCTGAGCAACCAGATTTTGTTCATGGCGAAAGCAAACCGCGTAGAGTTCGACTACGTCTGTCCCAAAGGTTGGTGGTCGGGATCGATCCTTACACCGTACATGCATGCGACGCGGCAATACATTCAATACAACCATAAAGATCCACAAGCGGGCTCCAAGGAGCTCGTGAGCTTTCCCTACGGTACGATCGAAGTAAAGGCGGCCTGGCGCAGGCTGGGGCCGAAGGAAGACCGCAGTCGCTTCTACACCACGAAGGCACGCTATTACGTCAAGGATGCTGCGGGAGGCGGCATACACGATATCGACGAAACACTTGCGCTCGTCGGTCTGCACATCATTCAAAAAACACCTTCGGCGCCGTATTTCATTTTTGCGACCTTCGAGCAGGCCGACAATATCGTGGGTGCCGACGGCCGGCCGACGGAAGATCCTGACGGCAATTATCTGGGCGATGCGCCGCATCCGTTGAAACCAAACATAGAGTCCATCAACGCGACGCCTCATGCTGGACAGTCCTTTGCGTTCAGCGTAGACGGATTTGGCGATGCCGATAAAGAGCTCAACTACAGCAACCTCTCCAATACCGGACTTGTCACCGGCACCATCAAGGTTGAGCGGCGTGAGCATTTGATCGCCAAGGATGTCATCGAGGTCAACAAGGAAGCTCACGATGCAATAGCTGCATATATGAGTAAGCACTTCCCGAAAGACCCGAAGACGCCCTGGGCCTACTACAAGCTTGTCAGCGTGCAGGCTCGTCCGATTGACAAGTTGACGCCCGGCAAGACCTACGACAAACCGGACGCTTCCACCTATTACCAGGCGAACAGCACGATCGAGACGGATTACGACTTGCAGGTTTTCAGCGGTCAGTTCTACCCCTATCCGCATGGGTTCTTTAACAACAAAAGTGGAACCCTCGTGAATACCATTACGGACTTCAGCGAGGATGGAAAGCCATTCAAGAACGTTGCCTATAGCGGCATGGCTTACAGCATGGGCGGTTGCATGGGATGCCATGGCAACGCGCAACACGGCGGATCGGATTTCAGTTTCATCCTTGCCGGTGGGCGCGATCTTCAGCCGGAAACAGCCGGCACTTTCGAGCCGATCTTGATGAACAAGGTGGTGAGGTACTTGCAGAAGAGCAAGTAAGACGAAATAGACCTGCGCTTTTCTGCTATCACGGCAGGTTTCGCCGGTGGGCTGCTTCGCGGCCCACCGTGCGTAGCACTTATTCAATGGAGGATTTCTTCACGCTTCCGCACTGCCGTCGCGAGCGAAGCAATGTCGCTCACTTGCCGTGTGAGTGAGCCATTTGCGCAAGCCAGGTTGCGAACAGTCCTTCACCGCCACTGCTGATGATTTGTACTCCGATGCAGAGCAGAAGAAACGCCATCAGCTGCGTGACGACGCGAGCGCCCGAGTCGCCCAGTTTCAGCAGAACGCGGTCGGCGAATACATAAGCCACAAACACCAGGATGGCGTTTGCCAACGCGGCCAAGGTCAAGCCAATGAAGAATGAAATCGTGCCCTCATCGACCAACGGGCGTTCGGAGGCCAGGGCTATGGCGACCGCAATCGTCCCGGGGCCGGTGGTAATCGGCATGGTAAGCGGAAAGAAGGTCAGGCTGGCTTTCGGATTGATCGGTTCACTCGCCTTGTCATTGTCCGCCGCGTTATCGGAACTCTTCGGCATGAGCAGCTTCCACGCGGTCACGGCAACGACCAATCCGCCACCTACGCGCAGGGCGCCCAGGCTGACGCCAAAGACGTTGAGCACATAACTTCCTAGCCAAAGTGATCCCATCAGCACCAAGGAAGCGTTTATCGCCACAGACCTCGCCATCGCTACGCGCTCCCGATGGGAGCGGCTGGCCGTAAGCTCATAGAAGATAAGCGACGATCCCACCGGATTGACGATCGAAAACAAGGCGGGAAATCCGATGAGGAATGCGCCAATGACCGAGTTCAGGGGTAAGGGTTCGAAGTGCATGGCTTATCTGTCCGCTTCTCAAGCGCCCGACGGAGACATCATTGTCAGTGGGCTACATTAGCTGAGTGTTTGCTCCAAAGCGCATGCTTGGTGCATTTTGAATAGGATCGATCTGAATGAGTTTCTGTTGCGTCCGACCGGGGAGTGCGCCAGGTTTCAAGCTCCGGCCAGTCGATTATTTTCGACGTCGGCGATGACGCGATTGCGGCCCGTGCGCTTGGCTTTGTAGAGCGCTGTATCTGCCTCCCTGCACAATCGTTGCAGTTCGTAACCGCATGTGTCAGTGGAAGCCAGCCCGATGCTGGCCGAAAACGACACGATGGATCCGTCCACATCGACTCGCGCCGCTTCAATGGCAAGGCGAATGCGATCAGCAATGACCATGCCCTGAGCGCGGGAGTATTCGAGTAGTAGCACGCCAAATTCCTCGCCTCCCAGGCGCCCGAACAAATCTGCAGGGCGAAGCTGTTGCCGGCAGATAGTGACGGTGCGTCTCAATACCGCGTCTCCCATGGCATGGCCATAGGTATCGTTGACCTGCTTGAAGTGGTCCAGGTCGATGAACACCAGGCAGGCGTTGCCGAATTTCCTTTCCAGGCCGCGCAAGGCATCACCGGCTTCGCTCATGAAGTGCTGATGGTTGAAGATACCGGTCAACCCATCGAGCGAAGACAATTCTTTGAAGCGAAGTTGCGAGCGCTTGAGTCGTAGCAGCCAGAAGGTGACGGAGATCAGGATGAGGAACAGCAGGATGATGTAGAGGCGGCTGGTCTCTACCGCCTTGCTGTCCAATGCCTGTTGTAATCGAAGAACATTGTTCTGCCTGCTGAGTTTTTCTGTCTCCAGTTTTTGGACGAGCATCTTCTGCTGCGCCATCTCGTAAGCCAGCGCTCTGGCACTGATGTCATCGAGATAGCCCTTGTCCTGGATAACGTAGTGTTCGTAATACGACAGCGCGGCAGCGTTGTGGCCATGTTTCTTCTCGACTTGATAAAGCACCTGATAGGCCACCATCAGCCACTCACTGATGTCATCGGAATGACTCATGGCCAGGGCAGCGAGAGCAGCCTTCTTGGCGCTGTCATCATTGCCGAGCTTGGCGTAAGCTTCGGCCCGCTCCACCAGGGAAGACAACATTTGCGGGTGGTACTGGTCGAGGCGTATATCGGGAGCCATCCGGTCGAGTAGGGCCAAGGCTTTGTTTGGCAGGCTTTCATCCAGATAGAGAGCAACCAGGGTGAGTCGCATGGAGTTGGCGATGACGGGTTCCCGCTCGACTACACAGCTATTGATAGCTCGCGACAACTCCGGGCTGGCAGGCGTCAGCCGCTTTCCGTTGTAAAGCGCCGCCGCTTCTACGGAGAGCGGGCGGCACAAGGCTTCACCTGCGGGAGTGGCGTCCTCCGCCATGCGCGCGTATTGGACGGCCAAGTCGGTCTGGCCGGCCAGATCGAGCATTTGCGAAAGATTTATCAGCAGCGTAAGGCGGGCCGAAGAATCCTTGATATCAGGTAGGCTGGCCGTCAGGCGATTGGCTAACGCGAAAGCTTCTTCATAACGTCGATTGGCAGCCAGATTGGTCAGGAGCAGTCCCGATGCCTTGGCGATCAAGGTCAGATCATTGGAGTGATCGATAACGTTACGCAGCTGCACCTGAGACTTGGAGTAGTCACCTTCGAACATGGTCTCCCATGCATCGAGGTAACGTAAATGCCACTGCTCATGTGGCGTCAGGAGAGGTCGTTCGCGATGGATCTGTTCCAGCATCTGGACAAACCGCGGATGGTTCTCCGTGCGGAAGCTCTCGATCTGATCAAGCAATTGGGTCGGGTTGCCAATAGGCGTGGTGGCTTTGCCGGGTGGCACGAGCGAGCACCAAGTTAAGGCCGCCATGGCAAGCCATAACTTAGTGCCGCTCGGCAGTCGAGGCATATGGGTTTTACTTATTAATGGGACGGCGACTCGCCGTCGTCGGAAGCCGGTGTATCAAGCGGCTCGTCTTCTTCCGGTTCGTCTTCCTCGTGACCGGGTGTTTGAATGATCTGGGGCGGCTGACATGGCGGTTGTCCCAATTCTCCCGATAGTCGCGTGATGTCACCCGATGCCACCGTAACCTTGAGGGTGTCGGAGGCTTGCGCCTGCTCAAGCATGGCAGTGAGCTCCGCAGTCGAGGCGTGACGCAGCGAGGCGTCACGTCCGATGGCTTCCAGCAACTCAATCGTATCTGTCATGTATTTCGCCTGTTTCATGTATTAGTGCAGAGAGTCGTTTGATGAGTTTGATAACTCGGTGACGCACTGGCATGAGCGTGACCAAGCATGATGACGGCCGGTGCCGGTACTTCTTGAATATGGCAGTGAGCACTGAGGCTGCCTTCCTTGAAGCGGGGGTTCCGACAGCTTTCCGCGCCTTAGGCTACGGCGTCCACTCTGTTCAGTTTGTCCAGTTCCTCCAATCGTTCCTGTATCGCCGCATTGAGCTTTAGGGTCTGAGCCGGCGGCAATATCACTGTTTCCTCGGCGGTAAGCGGGAGATGGGGTAAGTCTCGCAGGGCCGCTCGACGCACGCGTGGCTTCTCGATAGGCAGTGTTGCTGCACGATAGATGAGCACTTCATGGTCCAGCGGATAATCCTGGCTCAGCAGATCTACCAATACCTGCCGATAGGCTGGTCCGGTCTGGAAGCGCGCCAGTGATCGATCGCCGACCAGGCCAACCTGCCACAGCACCAGATATCCCGCAGGGTCGATACGCCGCTCGTAAAAAAGCAACTGGCTGGCCTCAAAATGCTGACAACCGAAACGGCCGGGATCGATGCCCAGGTCGGCATAAAGGCAGTCTTCGGCAGAAATGCCGGGTTCCATATGCGCCTCGAAGCCTTCCGCGCGAGCGACTTCGATGACTTTGTGCGGGGACCAGGCAAAGATGCCGGGATGACCGTAGAACACTCCGCAGACATGCTTACCAGCGCGCACCTCGGTCATTATCACGTCGACCCATTGCCGATAGGTCTTCATTCGCGACTTGCCTTCCTGGTAATAGGGCTGGAGGCTGCGTACGTCCGGGTGCATGCGTTGCAGCCACAGCTGCACGATGCCATCGGACAGTGCCGCGAATATCACATCTGCCTGTTCAATATGGCTGCGCGCCAGTGGTGTGAGATGGGAACCCAGCGTCATGCCCATGCCGACACAGGCGAGGCGCCCGCGGGGCATATCATTCGAAAGCGACAGGGGAGATGTATTCATAGCGAGATAGTAGGGCAAATTTTTTGTGAAGGTTGGCGCGCTGCGCCGACCCATTTGAAAGCAAAGACCGTGCCCTCGCTTTCGTGCCTCGCTTGAATCAAGCCTGTGGACAACCTGGATCGATCAGCGAAACCCTGATCGACAGCTACTCGTATGCAAGTGACGCATTGAGTCCACTTCGGTGACGGATTGCGCGTCAACAGCCCTGCGTGTGTTGGGCATGCGATGTCTCGCGACTTTACCTGCTGGCCTGCATGAGGTGGCAGGTCAGCTGTTATGTTTTACCCATGAAGTCAGGCCGTCCCTGCGCATCCCAATGGAACGGCTTGATGTACGGCGCGCGACGTGGCGTGCATTTCCAGCCTGGACCGCCGTTGGCGTGGAAGATGATCCAGTCCCGCCCATCGGGTGTTTTGAAGAAGCCGTTGTGCCCGGGGGCATAGAAACCCAGTGTCGGTGAGCTGGTCAGCACTGGCGTTGGCGATTTGTGCCACGAGGAAGGATCGAGCGGGTCAGCTGTCGGGCTGGCCGCCAGCAAGCCAAGCGAATAGCCGTCCGACCAGCACGCGCTGGCGGAATAAGTAAGGAATAAGGTGCCGCGCGGTCCTTGGAGAAATTCGGGTGCTTCCATGATTTTGCGGCCACCTTGCATCTCCCAGCGGTAAGTGGGATGTGCAATATCCACCTGCGGCTCGCCCAGGGTCCATGGTGTCGGCATGGGCGCGATGATCAAGTCGCTGTGATCGCCGACGTAGGCGGAATAAACGAAATAGCGTTTGCCTGCATGGTCGAATACGGTGCCGTCGATACCATTGAAATGCGTTTTGAGCATGCCTTTGTCGAGCCACGGACCCTGGGTGGGATCAGGCGAGGCGTTTTCCAGCACAAAGACATGGCGATGGGCATCGTCGTCGTGAGCTTTGTCCGCGCCTGAGTAATACAGGTACCACTTGCCATCCAGGTAATGGAGTTCAGGTGCCCAGATCGAAGTGGAATGGGGCCCTTGCTGCGGAGCCCGCCAGACCACGATGGGGCGGGCCTCGGCCAGGCGTGTCATATCCGTGGTCTTGCGCAATGAAATGCGGTCGCCTTCCGTGCTGGTGTAGTAATAAACACCATCTCGCTGGGTGACCCATGGGTCCGGCCCCGAAGGCAGCAATGGCGCTTCGCCGCGCACGGCTTTGGCGGTGCATTGGAACAGGGCGAGTGGAATGGCGTCTGCCATGGCACGGTAGCCGGCGTCGTTCGGATGAATATGGTCGCCACTGTCCAGGCGCGGCAACAACTGCTGTGGATGCGCGGGATCCCGCAGCACCAGGTCGAAATCGATCACCGCATCGTAGGGAGCGTGCTGCCGTATCCAAGCGTTGATGGTTTGGCGCGCCTGTTCGCTTTGCGGGGAATAGGCGCCAGCCGTTCCGCCGAACGGCGGCAGCGTGGCGCCATAGACATACAAACCGTGCTCGTGTGCCCGCTCGGCGATGCGTTGAAGTGCCGCGATTACTGGCTGCGCAAGCGCTTGCGCGGTGGGCAGCGGTTTGCCGGCATGGTGGGCGGCAATGGTCGGCTCACCCACGTCGTTGATGCCACCTAGTACCAGTAAATAGTGTGCGCCGGGGACATCCAGCACGTCGTGCTGCAAGCGCTTGAGCATGCTGTTGCCCTGGCCGAAATTTCCCAGGCCGTCCGCGACCTGATTGCCATCGATGCCGGCATTGAGTACGGGAACGATGCAGCCTGCCTGACGAAGGCGCCCGGCCAGTTGTTCCGGATAACTATGACCTGGGCTGGAGCGAAAACCGTTCGTGATGGAATCGCCCAACGCCACCGCAGCCTGCATGGTCGAATCGGTGAGCACATCGACACGGCTCAGCCAGTCGTAGCCGGCGACACGCTGCGCAGGTTGGAAGCGTGCGTCGCGCGCATGGTCGCCGGGTGATGAAAGCTCCTGCTGATAACGCGAGCCCACATGCCAGGAAGCGGCTTGTGCATTTCCGGGCACAAACAGGCTGATGGCCAGCCGTTCGCCTGCGCTTGCCGGAAACGGAATGACATCGCTATCGATCACGCCGTGCGCAGGCAGCACGATCTGCTTCGCCCCGTGAAACGTTACGGCCACCGTCGAAGCGGGATCGACCGCATCGCTATCCTGTTGCGCCACGCGTGCGATGGTCACATCACCCAAAGTAACCTGCATGCTGCCATAGCGATTGTCCAGATGGATGCGCAGGGAATGGCCGCCGCCTTCCAGACGTACGAACTCGCGTACTGTCTGTTTGTGCAATGCCTGATTGATCGGCGGCTTCGGCGCATCAGCCGCATGCACAACATTGAATGCAGCAAAAATGGTTGCCGCGAGCAAAGCCCTCTGGACACTGATGCGGATCATGACTCGATGTCCCCTCTGCTGTATGCCGTCGGCCGTCACGACGGTGTCGTTACATGTCGCGGTTGAAATGAATGAAAATTTTCACGCCGCGCCTTCGTCGTACCGTTGACCAAGGTAGGCAGAGAGCGGCCGCCAAGGGTGCCGAATCCATGCGCTGCATGCTTGCGGGTTTTCTTCCCCGTACCACCAATATGGCCATTCAATCATATTGTATGATTATTCAGCGAAAATGCCAGTCGGGCATCTCTGCGTCATCGCGCACGCGTTTGGAAGCCGTGAATCGAGTGCCAAGCATGACTCTCCCCGATTGAAGGAGAGGCCGCATCAGATGGCTGGCGTCAGCAGAACGAGTTCGGCATTGCGCTAACGCGCAAACAACGCAAGCGGAATGGCCTCGCCCATGGCTCGATATCCGACGGGCGAGGGATGCAGATGATCCCCGCAATCGTAAGCAGGCAGTAGTCGGTCGGGCTGGTGCGGATCCCGCACCACGGCATCGAAATCGACCACGGCATCGAAATGTCCGGGTGCCCGGATCCACCGGTTGATGGTCCGCCTGTCTGCCAAGGTCAGGGGGCCAGGATGGTAATAATCCGACCCTGCAAACGGAGTAATCGTGGCGCCGATCACGCGGATGCCATGTGCATGAGCGCGTTCGATAATCTGCTGATAGGACGCAATGATCCTGTGTACCAGGTCGGCGTGCTCGGCCGCTGGGACGTCGCCAGTCCGCGTCAGATCCCCGAGATCATTGACTCCCTCAAGCACGATCAACCAGCGGACGTCGGACGGTGCCAGCACATCGCGATCGAAACGCGCCAACGCATTCGGCCCCAGTCCATCCTTCAGAAGATGGTTGCCGCCGATGCCTTTGTTGACCACGCCGATCTCGCGAGTCGCGGCCGACTGCTGCAGCCGCTGCGCCAGCACATCGGTCCATCGGTCGTTGCCGTTGGTCGTCGATGCGTGTCCGTCGGTGATCGAATCGCCCAGTGCTACGACGGTGCCTGCTTCAGGCGATGACGCCTGCACGTCGATTTCTGCGATCTGATACCAATGATCCACCTTGCCCGGCGCAGTAAAGTTCGCTGCGCCGACCGCATTGCCGTGCACGAAGTAAGTAGTGGCTCGCGAACCCGGATGCCCTGTCTCCACCGTTGGAGCTTCATCCAGATGGAACGTGACCGCCAGGTTCGACAAGGCGCCCACCGGATAGTCGACAGGATCGGACAAGAACTCAGCGCCTGGCGGTACGATGACATCCGGCGCACCCGCAAAGGTCAGCGCACGGTCGCTCGATGGATCGATCGCCGGTGAATCTGCAGCCAGCGGACGCGCGATGTGTACTGACGTGAAATGCAGTGGCGTGGTGCCGAAGGCATTCGATACTCTTACGCGCAACTTCTTGCCAGCCACAGACAAATGAAAAATCTGCCTTACCGTAGCATCGTGCAGGTCATCCGGCGGCAAGCTGTTGCGAGGCTCGGGAATCTGCTGCGCGGCACCCCAGGTCGCGATCCAGGTCTGCGGAGGATCGGGCTGATGTGCTGAAGCGTACGTTGTTGCGAAAGCCAATGCGGCGATGAGAAAAAGGTTCTGAAAATCTTTCCGCATGGGTTTCATCAGCCGGACCTGATATTTGTCGATAACCGGATAATGACCTGACTTTGTTTTTTTAGTCCAGATCCATGGCCCATCAGTCATGAAAGGGGATCGAGCGGAATCAACGGAGAAAATACCTATGACCAAGAATGAACGGCAGAGTGGCGAGTCGCCTTCGCAACGCATCGACGCAAAGATCAAGGAACTGGACGACTGGCGAGGTGAGATGCTCGGACGGCTACGTGCCCTGATCAAGGAGGCTGATCCCGATGCCGTCGAAGAATGGAAGTGGCGAGGAGTGCCGGTGTGGTATCACGACGGCATCATCTGTACCGGTGAGACCTACAAAAGCGCAGTAAAGATGACGTTCGCCCAGGGCGCGTCCCTGCACGACCCGTCGAAGCTTTTCAACGCCAGCCTGGATGGCCATACACGGCGTGCCATCGACTTCCACGAAGGCGAGAAAATAAACGAGAAGGCCTTGAAGACGCTGATTCGCGCTGCGGTGACATTCAATAAGTCCAAAGCGAAAGCCAAGGGCTGAGCTGCGCCAGGCGGCGTGTCGTCGCTTGGCTGGCTTTCTTCTTGTCGTGACGAGCTGGAATCCAAGGTCGTGCGGACAGGTGCGAAAGCACGAAAGCGTTTGGCCGTCCCTATCCGGGAGCCGGAAAAGGGTTGATCCATTTGGACACCAGCTTCAGCCGGACTGAAGACGTTCCAGGTAGGCGCAGAACATGCCCGCCATGGCATTGGCGTAGGCGGCGATTTCTGCAGCAGTTCGAGGACTCTCTGAAAACTGCTTTCCCACCGCGCTGAGTGTCGTGGTGATCAGGCCGCCAGCCAATGCGCGCGTCGTGCTTGAAGCTTTGGGTAAAACGTCGCGCATGAAGCGCCGCATAGCGCGATCTCCCGACGCTTTTGCTGCATGCGCCTCAGGCGCATCGTGATAAGCGCGAAGCTGCAAGGCGGAAACGATCGTTGAATTCGGAACCTCGTTCGGCATTTCCACCCTGCATCTCGCCGCTGCATTGCGAGACAACGGCGGAGGCCGCCTGATCACCAGTGAATTTGAATCATCCAAAGTGGCGAGGGCTCGCGACAATCTGAAAGCCGGCGGCCTCATCGACCTGGTGGACATCCGGGAAGGCGACGCCCTGAAGACCTTGAGCGTCGATCTTCCCGAAACGATCGACCTGGTCTTGCTCGATGGTGCGAAGGCGCTTTATCCGGAAATACTGAGTCTGCTGGAAACCCGCTTGCGGCCGGGATCGCTTATCGTCGCTGATAACGTGGATTACTGTCCCGGGTACCTGGCACGTGTGCGCTCACTCACCAAGGGCTATCTCTCGATCCCGTTTGCCGAAGACGTCGAGTTATCCCTGCGCACCGGTTGATATCGGCCGTCCAGGAGTCGTTCCACCGCGATGGTCGCAAAAGTCACGGTCGCACCGGTGTTGTATGGGCATTGCGTCACGCCTGGTCGCGGTCCATGCGATAACGCACCCGTGCATCGCCAAGCATCTCTTCGAGCGGCGCGAGATGCTCGGCGTAATGTGTCCATTGGTCGATACCGTCGCGGAAAATAGGGCGGCGCACCTGCTCGGAGCTGGCGGTGCGTACGCTGCGCGCAGTCTTGTGAAATGCCAGGCAGCCCGGCTCGAATGGCAGGCCGCAGAAATTGAGCATGCGATGGACGCTGCCTTCGAGATCGTCGACGACATCTTCGTGATGGACACGCAGCACACGGTCCGGCAACACCTTGTCCCAGTGCTCCATCAGCTCCAGGTAAGTGCGGTAGTAACGTGCGATGTCTTCGATGCTATAGGCGAACTCCTGGCCGGTAGCGAATAGCTGCTTGAGATTGCTGAAACAGCAGGCCATGGGTTCGCGGCGCGCGTCAATGATCTTGGCGTTCGGCAGCATCAAGTGGATCAGCCCGAGATGACGGAAGTTGTTGGGCATCTTGTCGATGAAAAAAGGTTTCCCGCTGCGATAGATGCGGGTATCGCGCAGGTACTTTTCACCCAGGGTGCGAAAATCCTCGGGACGCATCGTGGCCAGTACTCCCGGATAGCGTGGGTCGTCGAGGTCGGGCTCTCGTCCCTGCAATTCAAGCACGATGCGGGGAATATCGGCCAACTCCTGCGTACCGTCGACCAGCGAATGCGATGCAAGGATCTGTTCGATCAAGGTAGAGCCTGCGCGCGGCAGCCCTACGATGAAAATGGGCTCGGGGCTCGGATCGCCGCCCCCTGCGCGGCTTGCAAGGAACTCGCGCGTGCAGATGTCGATCTGCTTGCGTGTATTGGTCTCGATGATCTCAGGGCGATAGCGGCTTTCGGATCGCTTGAGCGCATTGCCACGCGCATAGTAATGCCACGATTCGGCAAAGTCGCCACGATCCTCGAGCGCCTTGCCCAGGGCGAAACACAAATGGTAGCGATCGATAAGCGGCGTGGCCGGCGATGCCTCCTCGCTGCGCATGCTGGCAATTTCATCGTCCAGGAAACGGTAAGTCTTGAGATTGGCCAGGCTCCAATAAGCATCGCCGAAGTGGGGGCGCGCCGCTATAGCCGCACGATAAGCGTCGATGGCCTCTGCCTGCCGCCCCTGGGTTTTAAGCGAATGCGCCAGCGAAAGATGCAGGTCCGCGGCAAGCGGGGCTTCGCGCAGAAGTTCGCGATACAGCGCAATGGCGCGCTCATGGTCGCCCAGTCCTACGCTCGCGCTGGCGTAGAGCGTGCGGTAGTCGAGATGATGGGGATCGAGCGCAAGCAACTTTTGGATCTCTTCGCAGGCGCGCTTATACAGATGCCGTTCGAATAGCACGCAGGCATAGTCATAGCGCGCCGCACGATAATCCGGAGCAATCTTCAGCACGGCGTCAAGCAGGATCTCGGCGTCGTCAAGCACGTCGCGCGCCAGGCCAATGCGGGCGAGCAGGCGCATGGCCTCGACATCATGGCCGGCCTTGAGAAGGTATGCGCGGATCATGGCCTCCGCGGGGTCCAGGTCGCCGTCCGAAAACAGGCTTGTCGCGGCGATGACATCGGGTGCCAGGCGTTTGAGTGTGGCAACGTGCGAGGCGGCGGTGGCCGCATTGGACGCGTCGCCGGTCATCCGGTAAAGCCCTTCCAGTAAATTCCAGCTTGAAGGAAGTGCGGGATTGATATTGACGGCGCGCAGCAGTGCGTCAATCGCACGCGGCGCATCGCGCAGCACCACGTAACAGTGGCCGCGTTCCTCGTGCAACCGGCTGAAGCCCGCATGGTCCCGTTCAAGCTGGGCCAGTGTCTGCAGCGCGGCATCGATCTCGCCCAGGTAGCGCTGGCTCCTGGCGATCAGATAAAGCACATCGCGGTGTTGCGGCAGCGCGATGGCCAGCGCCTTGGCTGCCTGCAGGGCCTGCGCATGCTGTCCCTCGCGTTGCAGTTGGCGTACATGCTCGATGTCCTGCCCTGCCGATGTCGGGTCCGGATGGACTGCCGTCGCATTCATGGGTGATCACACACCTTAAAAAAGAGGGTGGGCTTGCGCCCACCCTATTCTACTTTCCTGCTCGCGGAGTAAGCAGGTCAGAACTTGTAGTCCACCTTCACACCCAGGACGCGAGGGCGAAGCGGCACTTCCGACTCGATGAACTGAGCCGCCGAGGTGAACATGCTGGCGTGGCTATCGCTCAAGTTGGTGCCATAGAGCGAGACGGCCCAGTTGTTTTTGCTGACGCCGATCGACGCGTCGTAGGTCGTGTAGGCCGCCTGCAAGTAACGCAGCTCCACCGTGGTGACTTCGGTGACACCGGCGCCACTGGGATAAGTAGCCGGCTGGTTGTACATCGAGCCGGTATGGCTTGCACCTATCTGCCAGAACGCCTTGAAGCCGTCGCCGAATCCCCAGTCATAGCGCAGGCGCAGATTGAACTGCGAGCGCGGTGAGAATGCCGGCACGCTGCCGACATTGCCGAACGGGTTGGCGAACGATGACACCGCACCTACCGCACCGGTTTCGACGATGCACTCGTTGTAGGCCGGCGATCCCGGAACGTTATCGATCAAGCACGGCGAGTTCGTCTGCTTGGCGTGATTGAGCGAACCTGCGCCGATGATCGAAAGCCCGTCGGTAATGCGCGCCTGGAATTGCAATTCCAGCCCGTCCACCTTGAAGTTCGGTCCGTTGACGGCAAAGGTGGTATTACCCAGCACCAATGGGTTGAAGAACTGCATCTGCACGTTATCCCACCGCATGTCGTACAGCGAGCCGTTGAGCAGCAGGCGGTCGTCGAGGAAGGTGGTCTTGATGCCGATTTCGTTATTCGTCAGCGTATCGGGCGCGTAGCTGATCGGTTTCTTGTACTGCGCCACACCATCGAGCTTGGCCACGTCCGAGGTCGTACGGTTGAAGCCGCCCGGACGGAAGCCCTGCGAGAAGGTGTAATACACCATCGTATCCGGCGTGATGTGCCATTCCACGTTCGCACGGCTCTTAAAGCCGTGATAGGCCTTGCGGTAATTCATCACGGTGTCGTTGCCCACGTACGTGCCGTTGGGAACGTTCACCTGGGCAGCGGTGGTGTAGAACTCCGTGCCGGTCTGCCATTCGGAGTAATGGTAATAACGCGTGCCGCCGGTCACGGACAGGACATCCGGGATGATGTCGTAGGTTATCGAGCCGAATGCTGCTTCCTGCTTGTAGCCACGCTGTTCGACTTCGCCGAACGCGGTATTGCTGGGCAGCTCGACGCCCGGCGAGGACATGGCGTTCGCCACGCAGGGCGCGCCGCCGAGCAGCGCACTGGCGAGGTTGCTCGGCGTACAGGACGGGATGGTCCTGTAGTTGAAGTCCATGTGATCGTTGATGTTGAAATCTTCATAATACAGGCCGCCGATGGCGCGCAGGCGATAGTCATCCGGCGTACTCAGGCGCAATTCGTGGCTCTGGTGCGTGCTGGCCACCTTGTCGTTCCAGTAACCGATCGGCGAGTAACAGGTCGGCTTGCCGGCGCTGGACAGGCCTGCCGAGGTACCCGTGCAGCTGTAATACAGGCCGCCCGCGCTGCGCGAGTAGTTGGTGTAATCCTGCTGCTCGCTGATGCGCCGATTGGTGTAGCCGCCGGTGTACACCAGCGAGAGATCGCCGATTTGGCCATTCAGCGTCCACGCGCTATTGGTGTAGTGGTCATCGTTCCAGCCGGGCACGAAGGCGGTGATTTGATCGGTGCCAAGGGTCTGGCCGTCCGCACCGATCGGATAGGTGGAACCCTGGCCTTTCGCGTCCAGGTCCTGGTAGCTCTCCGCGATCAGGAAATTCCAGTCGTCGTTGATCTTCCACAGCGCGGACAAGCGGGCACCCTGATAATCCACTGGGTTCCAATCGTTCTGCGCCACGGAATAATTATTGGCGACCGGCGTGCCGCCCGCGGCAATGTAAGGGGCGATGGCTCCCCCGGCATCGGTCGGGCGACGGGTGAACGTGCTCGGCACATTATCGATATAACCACCCTGGTGTTCGTTATAGATCACGCCGCGCAAGGCGAGGGTGCCGGGGATCAGCGGCAGGTTCAACACTGCATTGGCCGAATTGTTCGGAGCACCGCCGTCGGTTACGCCGACGCTGGCTTCCGCGCTGCCGCTGACCCTGTCGAGATTCGGTTTGTTGGTGATGTAGCGCACCGCACCCGCCTCGGCGCCGCCGCCGAACAGCGTACCTTGCGGGCCTTCCAGTACTTCCACGCGCTCCATGTCGACCATGTATACGTCAAGGTTGCGCGCGGGGAATTGCATCGACTGTTCGTCGAGATAGACGGCGACATTGGGGAACGGAGCGATGGATGCGCTCGACTGATTGCCGAGGAAGCCCGTGCTCAGGCCGCGCATGTAAATGTTGCCTTGGCCGGGGCCGTTCTCGGCAAACGTGACGTTCGGCAGATACTTGATGAGATCGTTGAACGATGTCACGTTCAATTGCTGCAACGTGTTGCCGGTGAATGCCTGGATCGTAATCGGCACGTCCTCGATGTCCTGCACCGTGTGCTGCGCCGTCACGGTCACTACGCCCAACGTGGCTGTATTGGACGGATCGGCTTTGTTCGGCGCCGACGGAGACGATGCTGCGGTTTGGGCCGTTTGACCGGATTGAGGAACCTGTGCGGCCGGCGTCGTGCCGTCAGCATAGGACACGCGACTAATCGCGAGCGCGGCCAGCACCGCGCAGGTGATCGGATTGATCTTCAAGGTGGTATCCCCCAAGGGTGTGTTATAGCCGGGCTGCGCCGGCACTGATGGCTGATGCTGCAATCCTCAAAAAGGCTAGGGAGCGGCGATGAAACGCTTATGACGTGGCCTAGCCAAGTTCGTCAGCTGTCTATGTCTTTACACAGGGACAGCGCATGGCCGAATCGCATATGACAGCGGGATATCCATAGGGCGTAGAAACGATGACATGCGTTGTGCGCCCCGCATCGCGTACGACATGGCGCGACAGGTCGAGTACGGTGTGCGCGGGGGTCTTCGACGCGCCTCGGAAGGCACCAACCATTCCGATGAAACGATTCAAACGCGTATAACTCACTGCGTCGAAGAGAGGCGGCAGCGGGCGCAAAGCGTGCCGCGCTTCTACTTATCTTGCTTGCGACGCAGGCAGGAAAGCCGAACGATCACGCAAACCAAGGCTCCCGCGTCACTCGGCGTGAGCTCATGTCAAAAGGCGCGTTGTCCGTTCATCCAGACGTTGCGCACGATAGGCAGGGAGCCCATGGTGCGCATGCGCACTATGTCTGCGCGCATGCCTGCCCGCAATGAACCGCGATCGTTGAAGCCCAGTGCTTCGGCAGGATTGCGGCTGACCGTCGCCATCGCCCTATGCATGGACCAGCCCGCCTGCGTATGCAGCAAGAAAGCGCCATGCAGCAGGCTTGCGGGAACATAGTCGGACGACAGCATGTCGAGGCGACCGGTACGCGCCAGCTCCAGTGCGGCGACATTGCCCGAATGCGAACCGCCACGCACCACGTTGGGAGCACCCATGATGGTGGTGAGGCCCTGCGCATGTGCGGCGTCCGCAGCTTCCTGCGTGGTGGGAAACTCCGAAATCGTTACGCCGATGCGCTGCGCATGCTCCACGTGTTGCGCGTCGGTATCGTCGTGACTGGCCAGAATGACATGGCGGCCCCGGATCATCGTCAATACGGCGTTTTCATGCGCGGCGCTGTACTGAAGCTGCTGCTCGGTACGATGCTTCACGACCTCGGCGAATTCCGCCTCCGTCCACGTCATATGATTTTTGCTGTAGTACTTCCGGTATTGCGCCAGGTCGCGGTATTGGCGCTGGCCGGGCGTGTGGTCCATTAGCGAAACAAGCCGCACGCTACCGTGATCCATCAAAGGTTCCAGCGTCTCTATGAGACGCGGATAGGCCAGTTCGCAACGCAGATGGATCCAGTGATCGGCGCGCAGCGCGCCGGTGGCCTGGCCCTCGAGAATGGCGTCATAAGTGCTGCGCAAGGTGTCGATGCGTACGCTTTCTTCTTCCACGTCGCCTACCGACAGTGCATCGAACACGGTAGTGATACCCGCGGCCACCACCTGCGCATCGTGCGTCAGCACCGCCGGAATCGACGGCCACAATACGCCGGCGCGCGGCATGAGGTGTTTTTCGAGATTGTCGGTATGCAGCTCGATCAGCCCCGGAATGACATAGTCGCCTTCGCAGTCGATGGCGCCTGGCGCCTGGGTCGGTCCTTCATCGACCAGCCGGATCAGGCCGTTGCGTGCGATCAGGGTGCCATGAATGACACCATCATCGAGCACGATGCGCGCATTGGTCAAAGCTAAATCATTCATGGTGGTCTCGACGAAAAGTTCGCGGGTGAGGGAATGACAGGTCAGGCAGCTTCGAGCGCGTGCATCGGAAACAAGCGCGTGGCGACCCGGTCGCGCATGTCTTCGTCGTGAAAGATGCCGAGTACTGCCGCACCGTCGGCGCGTGCTTCGCTCAGCAACTGCGCCACTACGTTCCGGTTTTCCGCGTCCAGCGACGCAGTAGGCTCGTCCAGCAGCAGGATCGGGCGTCGGACAATCAGCCCGCGCGCAATGTTCACGCGTTGCTGCTCGCCGCCGGAAAAAGTGCCCGGCGGCAAGGGCCACAGATGCTCCGGTACATTCAACCGGCGCAGCATGTCGCCCGCGCGTCGCCGCGCCTCCTGTTCGCTCAGTCCTGCCTGCCAGAGCGGCTCGGCGACAATGTCCAGCGCTGGCACACGTGGAATCACGCGCAGGAACTGGCTGACGTAGGCCAGGGTGTGGCGCCGTACTTCCAGCACCTCATGCGGCGTCGCCTTGGCCAGGTCGAGCCAGCGGTCGGTGTGCCGCACATGCACCGTGCCGCAGGTAGTGCGGTAGTTGCCGTAGATAACGCGTAGCAGCGTGCTCTTGCCTGCGCCGGATGGACCGGACAACACCACGCATTCGCCGGCATGCAGCCGCAAATCAAGGCTGCGCAGCACATTCAGCCGCGTACCATGCTGATGGTGAAGTTCGAACGACTTGCTCAGGTCGCGCAGTTCGAGCATCAAGGCGGTGGTCATGTCGTCAGTACCGAGGAAACCAGCAGTTGCGTATACGGGTGTTGCGGGTCGTCGAGGATCTGATCGGTAAGCCCCGTTTCGACCACGCGTCCGTCCTGCATCACGATCGTGCGGGCGGCAAGCAGCCGTGCCACGGCCAGGTCGTGCGTCACCATCACCGCCGCCAGGCCCAGTTCGTTCACCAGCCTGCGCAAGAGATCGAGAATGCGCGCCTGCACGGAAACATCCAGGCCGGCTGTTGGCTCATCCATAAAGACCAGGCGTGGCTGGGTCACCAGCGTGCGGGCGATTTGCAATCGTTGCTGCATGCCGCCGGAAAAAGTCGTGGGTGCATCGTCGATACGCGAGGGATCGATCTCCACCCGCTCCAGCCAACCGCGCGCAACATGGCGCAGCTGACTGTAATTGCGCATGCCCAGGGCCATCAGGCGCTCGGCGACATTCGCACCGGCGCTTACGTTGAGACGCAAGCCGTCGCGCGGATTCTGCGTGACGAAGCCCCATTCCTCCCGCGTCAGGCGCCGGCGATCGGCTTCGCTCAGGGCGCCGAGTTCGAGCCAGCCGCCTTCGCGCTGGTGATAGCGCACCGAGCCTGAGGAAGGCGGCAACTGCGCGGCCACCGTGTTGAGCAGGGTGGATTTACCCGAGCCGGACTCCCCCACGATGCATAACAGCTCACCGGGATGCAGATCGAAACTTACCTCCTCGCAGCCCACGCGCGACCCGTAATGGTGGCTCAGCTCGCGTACCTGCAGCAGCGCGCTCATGCCGGCGCTCCCGCGCGTCGGCCGCTGCAATAATCGGTATCCGAACATACGAACATGCGTGTGCCGCGATCGTCCACGATGACCTCGTCCAGGTAGCTGTCACCGGAGCCGCACAACTCGCATGGGTGTTCCCAGCGCTGAATCTCGAACGGATGATCGTCGAAGGCGAGGCTCTCAACCCGCGTGTAAGGCGGGATGGCGTAAAGACGCTTTTCGCGCCCGGCGCCAAACAGCATCAGGGCTGGCGAGCGGTCGAGCTTGGGGTTGTCGAATTTCGGAATTGGCGAGGGCGAAGTGAGAAAGCGTCCATCCACCAGCACGGGATAGTCATAGCTGGTGGCAATGTGCCCGTACTGGGCGATGTCCTCATACAACTTCACGTGCATCAGTCCATAGTCCGCCAGGGCGTGCAGGGTACGTGTCTCGACTTCGCGAGGTTCCAGCGTGCGCAGTGGTTCGGGTTCGGGTACCTGGAACACAAGGATCTGATCTTCGCGCAGCGATGTTTCAGGAATGCGGTGACGGGTTTGAATGAGCGTGGCCTCGCCGGTGTGTTCCGTCGTGGCCACGCCTGCGACGCGGCTGAAAAAACGGCGGATGTTCACCGCATTGGTGGTGTCATCCGCCCCTTGGTCGATCACTTTCAATATGTCGTCAGGTCCCAGCAAGGCCGCCGTTACCTGGATGCCGCCCGTGCCCCAGCCATACGGCAATGGCATCTCGCGGCTGCCGAAGGGCACCTGATAGCCGGGAATCGCCACGGCCTTCAACAACGCACGGCGCACCATGCGCTTGGTGTCTTCGTCGAGGAAGGCAAAGTTGTAGGTCATTTTTTAAACACCTCGAACGGCTCCTGCCCTAATGAAACAGCGGCGGATGGGAGAGGGCGCGCGCCGTCTTGCGAGGGGGCAGCGTCAGCGCTCTTCCTCTCGACCACTTCCTGCTGCACTGGGGGAACAGCAGCGTTCTGCGCCTCGCCAAGGTATTGCGCGGCCAGTGTGCGCAACAGCGACAGTTCTGCCTGGAAATCCACGTAATGCGGTAGTTTCAGGTGCTGCACGAAACCCGATGCTTCCACGTTGTCCGAATGGGACAACACAAATTCCTGGTTCTGCGCAGGCGCATGGTTCGTTTCGGCGAGTTCGTCGCAACGCAGGGCACGATCGACCAGTGCCATCGACATCGCTTTGCGCTCGCCTTCGCCCATGCTCAACCCGTAGCCGCGGGTGAATTGCGGCGGGATCCCGTTACCGCCTTGAAACTGATTGATCATCTGGCATTCCGTCAGCACGATCGCGCCAATCTCGATGGCAAACCCCAGTTCTTCCGGGTACACCAGCACATCTACTTCGCCCATGCGGATTTCGCCGGCGAATGGATGGCTCTCGGCATAGCCGCGCTGCGTGGAATACGCCATGCTCAGCAGAAAGCCCTCATCGCCGCGCGCAAGATTCTGCAGCCGGGTGGCGCGGTCGGCCGGGAAGGTAAGCGGTTCGCGGGTGAGGTCGACTGGATCCGGATCGTTGCCGGGTTCGATACGTTCGATCAACGCTTCCGCATCCAGCAGATCGAGCACCCGCGGCATGTTCGGAGGAAGCGGTGCGTCAGCGCGCGCGATGGCCGCCGCGGAAACCGTGTCGAACTCCAGCAGGCGTTGCGTGTAATCGTAAGTGGGGCCCAGCACCTGCCCACCGGGAATATCCTTGAACGTGCCCGAGATGCGACGGTGCACGCGCATTGCGCTGGTGTCGAGCGGCAGGGTGTAGCCGAAGCGCGGCAAGGTGGTGCGATACGCGCGTAGCAGAAAGATCGCTTCGAGCATGTCGCCCGCGGCCTGGCGGATCGCCAGGGCGGCGAGGTCCTCGTCGTAGAGTGAACCTTCCTGCATCACCCGCGCTACGCCCAGACGCAGCTGTTCGCGGATTTGCTTGAGTTCCAGTTCCGGCACAGCGGTATCGCCACGGCGCGCTTCGGCCAGCCATTCCAGGGAGCGAGCGATCGCTTGTTCACCGCCTTTTACCGCAACGTACATTCAATCCTCCAGCAAGCGCGTCGTACGCGGCAAGGCCAGCACCTGCTGCCCGGCGACGAAGAACAGATCGATGCCAAGCGGAAGCCGCGCGGCGAGTGCATGACGTTGTTGCCAGAAGTCGGCGGGCAATCCCTCGATGGCGACGTATTCGGTGTCGCGGACACCCGGGCCGGCAAATGTTCGTCCTTCCCGGCTTGCCGGCGAAAGGTGTATGGCGGCGGCCTGGATAATCAGGCTGGCGGAACGGTCCGGATAGCGCAGTTCGCCACATGCAAACGCGTGCAGCGGTGGCATTGACGCGGCGTCGGTAATCAGCGCGAAGTCTGCATCCTGCGGCTGTTCCGCCGGTTTCAGGCCGGCGTGAAAGCGCATGTGACGAACTGCCTCGTCATCCGCTTGTTGCAGCCATACCGATGTCGTTGCGTCGCACAGCGTCAATACGATCGCCATCGCGGCCGGCGCGATCGGCGCGGGCGACGGTGGCAGCGCCGGCAAGCGGCGCGGGAGGGCGGGACGTGCCATCGCCTGCAGCAATTCGCGGAACGTGCGTTGGCTGTCGAAAACAGGATCGGCAAAGGCGGCCAGCATCATTCGCCTCGTACCACAGTGAAAAATTCCACCTTGCTTGCCGCTGCCTTGCGGCTTGCGTCGTCGCGGCGCCGATCCAGCGAGCGGCGCAGCGGTTCGATCACGTGTACGCATAACTGTGCGTAGCGATCGCCATCCTGCAGCATCGCATCGGCCAGCGCCGCCAGTTCCGCGTGTCGCGCATTGCTGCCGCGGACCCAGGCATGGCCGATATGCCCACCCGCCTGCACACTGCAACGGGTCACGGTGATTTCGCCAAAGTTGAATTGTGGGCCGGTGCCGCCAACCCGGCCGCGCAGCATATACAGGCCAGTCTGTGCCGGACGCAACCAGGAGGCGTCAGTCGGCGCAAAGGCATCCATCGCCGACGCCAACTCGGCCGGATCGGCCTGCGCCAGCAGCGACATCCATTGCGCGCGCGCCAGATAGGGTGAGGTGTCCATGGGTGTTCCTAGGTTTGTCACAAATGTCTAGTTATCTAGACAGGCGAGGACGCTTCGGAGGAGGCCCTCGCAGACCATTGCAGCAGGCCAGCGTGCCGTTGCCATGACGGCAAATAGACAGGTTGAGGACGTGGTATGGGCGAAATCGAGCGGGGAAGAGGCGTAGCGTTGTGGAGCCAGATCAGCGGCATCCTGGCAGCGGAGATCCTCAAAGGTCAGCCGCGCCAGGGCGAGCAGTTGCCGTCGGCACAGGAGCTTGCCGCGCGTTTCCATGTCAACCGCCACACGGTGCGTCGCGCCATCGCCGCTTTGGAAGAGCGCAACCTGGTGCGTACCGAACAGGGGCGCGGCACCTTCGTGCAAGTCCAGACGATGGATTACATCATCAGTCGCCGCACCCGCTTCACGCAGAATATGCGCAACCTCAATGTCGAAGCCGACATGGAGTTTCTGGAGGACGCGCGCGAGCTCCCGCCGATACAGATAGCGCAGGCACTCGGCCTGGACCGGCACGAATACGTCTATCGCATCGAAACGCTGGATCGCGCCGACGGCCACATCGTCGACCACAGCACGGCCTATTTTCCCGCCACGCGTTTTCCCGGCCTGCCTGCGGTGTATCGCAAGCTGCGGTCGGTCACCCGCACGCTCGCCGAATTCGGCGTGGCCGACTACGAACGCAAACACACACGCGTTTCCGCACGCCTGCCGGATGCCGCCACCGCGCGCCTCATGAAACAGCCGGCGAGTCGCCCGTTACTTTACGTGCAGTCGATCAATGCCGACACGCGCGGCGTGCCGGTGCAATATGGCATCACGCGTTTCTCCGGCGATTGGGTGCAACTCGTGCTGATGGCGGATCAGTGATGCGTTATGCCGTGTACTTCTGTCCGGCTGCAGGCAGTGCACTGGACGTGCTTGGGCGGGCATGGCTGTCCGTGGAAGCCTTGCCGGGTGTGTCGGCCGAGCGATGGCGCGCGTTGACCGTCCATGTGCGCCGCTATGGCTGGCATGCCACGCTCTGTGCGCCCTTCGCGCTTATCGAATCGGCCAACTACGATGATCTGCGGCGAGAGGTTGCCGGCATCGCACGCCAGGCGAGTGTCATCGAACTTCCCTTGCGCCTGGACCATCTCGCGAGTTTTCTGGCGTTGCGCCCGTCGAGCAGCGAGGAGCGCGTCAAACTCTTGTCCGAACATTGCGTGCGGCATCTGAACGCCTTGCGCGCGCCCGCCACTGACGTCGCGTGGCAACGCCGGGCACCGCATCTCGATGACATCGAACTCGCCTTGTTCCGCCAGTTTGGTTATCCCTACGTGCTGGATCGCTATCGCTTCCACCTGACAGTGTCTGCGCCGGCTGGCGATGCCGAAGAGCACGCCGTGCAGACATGGTTCGCTGCCCGATTGGCCCATCCCATCGTCGCACGCATCGACGCGCTCACCCTTTGCTGCGAGAAGCAGCCCGGTCAGGCATTCGAACAGATCGAACGGATTCCCCTCGGCATGACAGGGCGCATGCCATGAGTCCGGGTTGCCTGTATTACGTCATGGGGCCGTCTGGCGCGGGCAAGGACAGCGTGTTGGGTTGGGTGCGTGAACATGGCGCGACCCACGGTGTGCTGTACGCACATCGCTATATCACCCGGCCAGCCGATGCAGGAGGCGAAAACCACGTCGCACTGAGCGTGCCGGAGTTTCGTTCGCGCGAACGGCACGGCTTGTTTGCGCTGACCTGGGAGGCGCATGGCTTGTGCTACGGCATCGGTAATGAAGTCGCGCATTGGCTATCGCGCGGTGCCGATGTCCTGGTAAACGGATCGCGTGGCGCATTCGCGCGAGCGTGCGAGCGATTTCCGGCGCTTCGTCCTGTGCTCATCACCGCCAATCCGCGGGTGATAGCCAGCCGCCTCGCCGCGCGTGGACGCGAATCGGAGGACGAGATCGTCGCGCGCATGGCGCGGCTCAATGATTATCCGGTACCGCCGGGTAGCGTCGTGATCCGTAATGATGGTTGCCTTGCAGATGCCGGCGCATGCTTGCTGCAAACCATATGCGCCGAGCATTCGTGCCGCAGCGATTAGAAGAATCAGGCTACGGCGACCACGGCAGCGGGCTCCTTCGAGTGCCGCGCCTTCGCATAAAAGTAGAGTGCAGATACCAGGGTGATCAGCATGCCGATACTCGACAATGTCATCACCGTGTCGGCATAAAACGATGCCCACGACAGATGCATGCCGCCGAACTCCTTGACCAGTATCACCAGCACGCTTCCCATATAGCCGCTGCTATCGGCGATATACATGATGAACCCGACATTGCCGGTGACTTGAAACGTTGCCAGCATGCGTTCGAAGAAGGTGGCGTTGTAAGGCACATAGGCGAGGTAGAGCCCAAAGCCACTCAATCCGATCCAGAGCAAGGGGTCGATCAGGCCGCGATGGTGCAGCCAGGTGGCGAGGACCGCGATCATGAAGCCGCCGAAAATCAACACGTGGTTGAGCATCAACGCCTTGAGGTTGTCGCGCACGGCCATCGTGAAAGCGGTGATGATGAGCACGGCGATGGCGATCGGCACCTCGGTCTCGGTAAACACAGACGCGTCTCCGCCGCGGCCAAGGTCGCTCCAGATTTCTGCTGCGAAATTGTCCCGGAAATCGCGTGTCACCGTCAGCGCCACATAAGCCATCACGATCATCGCGATGCCGGGCAAGAAACGAGTAAAAAAGGCACGGCGCGTGGCGGCATCCATGGGAATGCGCATGCTGCGCGCCGCGATGTCGGCGGCATCGGGTGCGGGCAGGTGTTCAAGTATCCAGGTGGCCAGATAAAGCGGCGCCAGGAACAACAGTCCGGTAGCGAACGGCATCCAGAACTCGCTCACGTGGATACTGACCATTAGCCATGTGCCGACGGATTTCACCACTCCTGATCCAACGATAAAGCTGGCGCACATGAGTGCGCCCATCAATTCCGTGCCACGGCGTCCCTCCAGGTAGCCGAAGATCACGCCCCACACCATGCCCAACGGCAAACCGTTGAGAAACAGGCAGGGGATATTCCATGGTGCTGGAATCAGCGCAAAGCCCAGCAGAGCGATCCATGAAAAACCGATCAGGCCGGCTAACGTACGCGCGCGATGGTGACGTTGGATTTCCGCGATCCAGGTAATGCCGCGCACCTTGCTGAGCATGTAGCCCATCACTTGCACGATCACCAGCCAGACCTTGTAATCGATACCGGCCACATGCATCCCTTGGAACGCGGCGGCTGTGTACGGCTTGCGAAACGCATACATCGACGCATAAGCCAGGAATGCCGCGCTGCCGGCCAGCAAGTTGATCGCCATGGGATGACGGCGCAGACCCGAGAAGAACGCCACGAAAACCACCCGAAATCAGCCGATGCGGCTACGCCGGAAGGGTGGCGGGCGCAGATGACAGTGGCGTGGCGAAAGGTGGCCGCTCCAGCAGCTCGGTCTAAGCCTTGATTTCTTGCGAGGTCGTCCAGGGCACTCGGGCAGCCTTGCATCTGGCAGGCATGCAATGCGCGTATCGCGAACCTGCGGCGTTCAAAGAGCAATCACGCTGCAGTCGAGAGAGAATAGCCAGCCAAGGCAGCATGACGGCCTCTCGTGGTTCGCTCACCCGCGCAGTGAAGGTGTGGGCACCCTGTTTACCGGAGTCATGCGCAGCTCGGGCAGTGGGGATGGCGCTGTCAAACGTTCGGGGCAAGCCCGATCCGCATGCCGATAGTCGCCGTTAATCCGTGCCTTTGCGTTTCCCGGCCTCATGCCAGCTCATCAGCAGGGTGAGCGTCTGCTCGTGCACCGCGGCCTTGATCATGGCGCTCTTGCCGGCATCGATGTCTTTCCATCCCAGCAGGTCGAGGCAGGCGCCGGGCGGATAGTAGAAGGCCAGCGTGAGGCCTTTCAGGGTGAGCAGCCGGATGCGCGTGATGGCGTCGTCGGGGCGCGTATGCATGATCCGGGCGAGTAGCGAAAGCAGTAGCTTATTCATCGGCCGCTTCATCTTCCGCTGCAGCATCTCCGAGGCGACGTTGGGCGATTCACCGGCGAGCTCGCGACCGATCAGGTGCCGCGTGGAAAGATGAGGCTGTACCAGCACGCTATCCAGGGTGGTCGCCTGGAGATCCAGATAAGCGTCGATCAACGTATCGACGTCAGCGTCGTTCTTCAGCGCCTCATTGGCGCGTTTCATGCCCGGCGCATAGCGTGCCCTCAAGTCGTCGGTGATGTACTGGGCGCAGGCTTTGTAAAGCCCTTCCTTGTTTTCGAAGTAGTACTGCAATGCCGGTGCGTTCACGCCGGCAGCGGTGGCGATGTCGCGCGTCGAGGCGCCGTCGAAGCCATGCTCGCCGAACAGGCGGATGGCTGCATCGATGATGCGTTGGCGGGTTTCGTCGCCCCGGGCGTATCCGCCTGCGGACGGGCGGCGGGGGCGCTTGGCTTGGATCATGCGGGCTCTCCATCTCTGCTACCAAGATACCATTTGACAAAATTATTCCATACGGAATAAATTTTCCAGCTGGAATAATTTCGGGATCCATGGGCATGCCTGCTTCCAATACCAGCGCATCGGGTGATGCGCCGAACGCTTCTGCTGCTGCGCCGGTGCGCCGCAGGCCGCCGCGATTTCTGTTGCCGGTCGGCATTGCGCTGGCGGCAGTAGGACTGGTCGCGCTGGTTTATTGGTGGACAGTCGGGCGCTTCATGCAAAGTACCGACGATGCCTACCTGCAGGCCGACAGCGTCACCGTGGCTCCCAAAGTCAGCGGCTACGTTACGGATGTGTACGTGGGCGACAACGCAACGGTGAAGGCGGGCGATCCGCTGGTGCGGCTGGACGGCCGTCAATACCAGGCAGCATTGGATCAGGCCAAGGCGACGGTCGATGCACGCAAGGCGGATATCGAGCGTGCACAGGCCGGCATCCAGGAACAGCAGGCGGCCATCGAGCAGGCCAGGGCGCAGCTCCAGGTTGCGCAAATCAGCGCCAAGCACGCCGAGGATGAAGTGCGTCGCTACGGTCCGCTGGCAAAAACCGGTGCGGAAAGCGGCGACCAGCTGTCGGTGCTGGTCAGCAACCGGGATCGGGCACGGGCCTCGCTGGCGGCGGACGCTGCCGCGCTCGATCAGGCGCAGGCGCGCATGGCCGACCTCAACGCGCAGATCGCCCAGGCGCAGGCGCAGCTCGAAGCCGCGCAAGCATCGGCCAAGCAGGCGCAGCTGGATCTGCAAGACACGTTGATACGCAGTTCGCTGGACGGTCGCGTTGGCGATCGCACGGTACGCGTAGGGCAATTCGCCCAGCCGGGTACACGTTTGATGACGGTAGTGCCGGTGCAGAGTGTCTATCTCACCGCCAATTTCAAGGAAACACAGATCGGCCGCATGCGTGCAGGCCAGCCGGCCGAGTTGCACGTGGACGCCTTGCCCGATGCAGACCTGCATGGCGTGGTCGACAGTTTTGCGCCGGGCACCGGTTCGGAGTTCGCGTTGTTGCCGCCGGAAAATGCCACCGGCAACTTCACCAAGATCGTGCAACGCGTGCCGGTGCGTATCCGCATCGATACGGATGCGCAGACGCGCAAACGGCTGGTGCCCGGTTTGTCGGTCACCGTCGATGTGGACACGCGTTCGAAAGGTCGCAGCGCGCGGACGCCGGACGCCCGCCATGGCTGAAGCGGTTGCCAGTCCGGTACCTCATCCGGAGCGCGCCAGCGTTGCAGATTGGATCGCCGTAGCGGCCGGTTCGCTTGGCGCCCTGATGGCGACGCTGGATATCTCGATCACCAACTCGGCGCTGCCGCAGATCCAGGGTGAAATCGGCGCCACCGGCACCGAGGGCACTTGGATCTCCACCGGCTACCTGATGTCGGAGATCGTGATCATCCCGCTCGCGGCGTGGCTTTCCCGCGTGTTTGGCCTGCGCAACTTCCTGCTTGGCTGCGCCATATTGTTCATCCTGTTCTCGATGATGTGCGGTCTCTCGCATACGCTGATCGTGATGGTGATCGGCCGCATTGGGCAGGGCCTTACCGGCGGCGCGATGATTCCGACCGCGCAGACCATCATCCGTACGCGATTGCCGCTTTCGCAGTTGCCGGTCGGCATGACTGCATTCGGATTGATCGTGCTGCTGGGGCCGTTGCTCGGTCCCGTGCTGGGCGGCTGGTTGACGGAAAACATCAGCTGGAGCTGGTGCTTCTTCATCAATCTGCCGGTGTGCATTGGCTTGATCACGTTGTTGTTGGCCGGTCTGCCGTCCGCGCCGCTACATCTGGAAGCGCTCAGGCAAGCGGATTGGCTGGGCATCGTCGGCTTGGCGGCGGGGCTCAGTTCGTTGACCGTGGTACTGGAAGACGGGCAGCGTGAGCGCTGGTTCGAATCCAACATGATTGTCTGGCTCAGCGTGGTCTCGTTCATTGGCATGGTGCTGATCGCCATCTCGCAATTCACGGCCAAACGCCCGGTGATGCGCCTGAGCCTGCTCAGCAACCCGCGCTACGCGAGCGTGATTTTCATCGTGCTGGTAGTCGGCGCGGCGCTATATGGCGTGATCTATCTGATTCCGCAGTTCCTCGGATTGATTGCCGGGTACAACGCGGAGCAATCCGGCTGGGTCATGCTGGTGTCGGGCGTGCCTGCTTTCATGATGATGCCGATTCTGCCGCGCCTGCTTGGCAGGGTGGATTTCCGCATCCTCGTCATCACCGGGCTGTTGTGTTTCGTGGGCAGTTGCATGCTGGATATCCACTTGACCGCGCAAAGCGTCGGACACGATTTCTTTTGGTCGCAACTCGTTCGTGGCGCGGGGCAGATGCTTGCCATGATGCCGTTGAACCAGGCGTCGATGGCAGCAGTGTCACGTGAGGAGTCAGGCGACGCGGCGGGCATCTACAACATGGCGCGCAATCTCGGCGGTTCGATCGGCCTGGCGATCATCGGCACCGTCATCGACCGGCGCAACACCTTTCACGTCGCCACGATCCGTCAGTCGCTCACGGCCAACTCGGTACTCGGTCAGGAGCGCATCGCCGCCAACGCGGCGAGTTGGTTTACACGCACCGGCGACATGGCGTACTCGCATATGCGCGCGCTGGGCCAGCTCGCCGGCCAGATCCAGCAGCAGGCCATGGTGATGACCTTTTCGGAAGTGTTTTACCTGTTGGGCATCGCCCTGCTGTGTTGCGTGCCGCTTGCGCTATTGCTCAAGACGCCGCGCTATCACGCGCCGGTCAGCGAAGGTCATTGAGGATGTTTGTCATGTCGAGTTCTTCCTTGCGCGATGTACGTGTTTCAGGTTTCGCGCTACTGACCATGATGGCTGGACTCGCCGGATGCACGGTGGGCCCCGATTATCACGGTGCGCCGAACGTGGCGCCCGGTGCCATGCATGCGAACGCCTTTGTGCGTACGCCGGCCGCTGGCGTCACGCAGGTCGCCCATGCGCCCAGTCGCTGGTGGGAATCGTTGGACGATCCGCCATTGAACGCGCTGATCGCCGAGGCATTGAAAAACAATCCGAACCTGCAGATCGCCCAGGCCCGCCTGCGTGAGTCGCGCGCCCAGCTGCAGCAGCAACGTGCGTCGGATATGCCCACTGTCTCGGCCGATGCCGCCGCGTTGCGCATGCGCCAGCCGGATCTCTCCGGCTTGCAGACATCGTCGCAAAATGCCGGCAACACGCCGTCAGGCGGACAGGCTTCAAGCACATCGCAAGGACGCGGTCCATGGCAGCTCTACAGCGCCGGCTTCGATGCTTCCTGGGAAATCGACCTGTTCGGCGGCACGCGACGCGCCATCGAGGCGGCATCGGCGCAAGCCCAGGCGGTGGATGCGGATCTGGCCGATACGCAGGTGTCACTGGCCGCCGAGGTGGCACAGGCCTATATCGAATTGCGCAGCCAGCAGCAACGTTTGTTGCTGGCCGATCAATCGGCGCAGCTGGAACAGAAAACATTGGACCTGATCCGGCAGCAGCGCGAACGCGGCGTGGTGCCCGATGCGGATGTCGAACGTCAGACCACGCAAGTGGAAACGACCAAGGCCACGCTCATTCCACTGGACGAGCAGATTACGGAATCGCTGGACCAGCTTGCCGTACTCACCGGCCAGGCACCCGGCGCGCTGGACCGCGAACTTTCCGCGCCAACGCCATTGCCCGCATTGCCGGCATCGGTACCTGTCGACGATCCGGCCACCGTACTGAAGCAGCGGCCGGACATTCGCGCCGCCGAGCGTCGCCTTGCCGCGAGCAATGCCCAGATCGGCGAGCATGAAGCGGATCTTTTTCCGAAGGTGACGATGCTCGGCTTTATCGGTTCCAGCGCGGCCGACCCGGGTCATTTGAGACGCAAGAGTGCATTCACCTGGTTAGGCGTGCCTTATCTGCAATGGGATGTGTGGGATTTCGGTCGCACGCGCAGCAGCATCCGTCAGGCAGAAGCGGGCCGCGACGAAGCTGCCGCACGTTACACGCAAACCGTGCTCGCCGCACTGCAGGATGCCAACAACGCTTTGTCGCGCTACGGCCATCAACGCGAAAGCGTGGTGCGGCTGCAACAGATCGAGGCCTCCGCTGATCGCTCACTGACTTTGATGCATCAGCGCTACGCCGCGGGTGCGTCGTCGCTCATTGATCTGCTGGATACGCAGCGGGTGCAATTCAGCGCGCAGCAGAACCTGGTACAGGGCAGAGCCGAACTGCTCAAAGATTTTGTGTCACTGCAAAAGAGTCTTGGACTTGGCTGGGTGTCTGCGAAATAAACCGTTGCGTCATGTAAGCAAGGGCGATGTCCTGGATAAAGCGTCGTCCGGCGAATACAGGGTCTCAGCGACTTTACGCGTACACTTCGTTTTCCAAAGCGCGCACGCTCGTCCGTCATCCGGGCGAGCGATGCGGGCCATGCGAATAGCGTGAACAGGCCTTAGTCGTTGTTATTGAAAAGGCCGCCGAGCACCGAGCCGATCACGCCTCCGGCGACGGCGCCACCGATGCCTGCATTGGAACCGCCGACAGCATTCCCGTTATCCCTGGCGAGATACGGTTCCAGCGCGTGCGCCAGGTTCGGCATGGTGAGGGTCTGCAGCCAAACCTGGCCGGGGCCGGTGAGATGAGCGACGAACAAGCCATCGCCGCCGAAGAGCTTGTTCTTCAATCCGGGAATCAGGCCGATGTCGAAGTTGACCGAACCCTCGAACATGCCGACGTGGCCGGGATGCACCTGCAGCATTTCACCGGGGGCCAGCGTATAGGTGACAATTTCGCCGCCTAGTTCTACCCAGGCCCGGGCGTTGCCGCTCAGTTTTTGCAAGACAAAGCCATCGCCGCCAAAGATGCCCGCGCCAAGCGAACGCTGGAAGCCGATCGAGAGCTCCACCCCCTCCGTGGCACACAGAAAGCCATGGCGATGGATGAAATAGGTTTGGCCGGCGTTGACCTGGACCTCGACGATCGAGCCTGGCACGTGGGCCGCAAAGGCGACCATGCCCGGCGCGCCGGATGTCTCGTATTCGTTCATGAACAGGCCGCCGCCCGAAAGCGCGCGTCCCACTGCACCAAGAAACCCTTTCGCGCCTGCCGTTCGTGCCGACGTCTGCAGCACGATGTTGCGTGTCATCCAGGAAAACCGCCCCGGCTCCGAGATAAGCCTGTCGCCTTGTTCCAGGCCCACTTCCAGCACCGGCAGGGTCGTTCCTACTGTCCGAGTCTTCATTGCTTTGCCCCCTAAGTATGTGTATCTGCGAGCCCATCCGCATGACGCGCTGCGCAGGCATTCGCATAGAACAAGCCAACCCGAAGAGGGTAGATCATTTAAAGGCCATCCAGCAGTGCCACAGGCAACGGCAGGCTAGTGCGCGCCGTGCAAAATGCGCCACCACTCCATCGCGAGCCTGTTTCAGCGTCCCGAACGGAACGGAGCGCGCCATAAATCCTGTGGCTCAGAGCGACAAACATGTGTCATGTACTGATCGGGGCCACCACCAAAAGCGTGATCACACGCTTCCACGCTGTATCGGGCATCACGCGGGATGATTTGCTTTCGACCGGCAGGGCGGCTGGCCTGTTCGATGCCTGCGTGAAAATGTAAAGGGCGCGTCAACGTTACGTCAAAATCACTGCACAAACGCGACACTTTCCGCCAAGCGCAAAAGGCGCGACACGCGCGCAGGGCTGTCAGCTGACATCGTTGATCAGCCAGTGTAATACTCTGCCAACCGCGCCTATAGAAAGCGAACTAAGCGGGCAATAGGGACATGGGGGAAATGTATGAAGCGACCTGTTCTGGCCGGGGAGCTGGCCAGATTCCTGCTCACGTTTTCGCTTCTTTTCGCGCTGGGCGTGTTGGTACAGATTATTGTCGCTGTCGTCGAACGGCGATTCGCGGAACGTCATGTCGATCAGTTGAATGTCGGTGCAGTCAGCTTGGCCGTGCATACGCTGCGCGCCGACGTCGATGTCGCGAAAGGGGATATAAACCTTCTTGCTGCGGTTCCCATCGTTCGGCAGTTCATGGCAGCGCCGACGCCGGCATCACGCGAGGTGTTGGCACATCTTTTCGCGACGCTGTCGGCCATGCGTGGCGACTATTTGCAAGTCCGGCTGATCGATGACGCGGGCAGGGAGGTATTGCGGATCGATCGGACCGCGCAGGGCGTGCGCAGCATTCCTGTAGCAGAATTGCAGGACAAGTCGTCGCGGCCGTATGTCACGGCAACGGCGAAACTGCCGGACGGCGCGTTGTATGTCTCGCCGCTTGATCTCAACATCGAGCATGGCCGTATCGTTTCCCCCTACGAGCCCACGTTACGCATAGGCAGGCCGCTGTTCTCCACGGATGGCAGTCGCGTAGGGATGATCATCATCAACCTCGACGGCAACCAATTGCTGACCCAGTTCAAGGAGAGCGCCGGGCTTGCACAAGGGTCCATGTGGCTGGTCGATCGGGATGGCCATTGGCTGGTAGGCCCTGATCCCGATCGCGACTGGCGCTTCATGATGCCGGACGCTACGCAGGCTACGGTCGCGACCGATGCGCCTGCGATCTGGAAAGCCATGCAGTCAGGGCCTCACGGCCGGCAGCACGGCAGCTTCGGCAATATGGTGTTTGACACAATCGACTTGAATCGCGGGGGAGGAAATGCTGCGCCGCAATTGCGCATTGTTTCGGTGACGAAGACCCCCGAGCTGATGGATATCCTGCTGAGTCGACGTTACGTGCTTTACCTTGTGCTGTTGCTTCCGCTGATGCTGGCACTGGCGGCGTGGCTGAGCCGCATGCGTATCGGCTTTTATGTCATACGCGAAAAGATGCGGATGAATGCACATCTGCTGGATGACATTTTTCGGCATTCCAGCGTGGCAATAAAGGTGAAGGATATCGATGGCCGCCTCCTGCGCGTCAACAATGCCGCCGCCAAGCTGCTGGGGAAACCGGTTGAAGAATTGATCGGCAAGAGCGTCGATAGCGTCGCCACCGCAGAGACTGCCGCACTGGTGCGCGAGCATGATCGTGAGGTGATCGAAGGACATGGCATCACCGCCTACGACGAACAAGTCAATTACCTGGGGGGCTCCTACACGCTGCTCACGCGGCGTTTTCCCGTCACTGACGCCCGTGGCGAGGTGGCTGGCGTCGGGGTGATCTCGATGGACATCACGCAGCGCAATCATATGGAGCAGGAACTGCGAACTGCCAAGATGGAGGCGGAGGCCGCCAATCAGGCGAAATCGCTCTTTCTCGCCAACATGAGCCATGAGCTACGCACCCCGCTCAACAGCATCATTGGGCTGAGCGAGCTTATGCTTGAACAGGCCGATGATCGCGAAGACAACGAAACGGGCGAAATCATGCGGCGCGTGGTCCATGCCGGACGGCATCTGTTGTCGCTGATCAACGATGTGCTGGATATTGCTCGCATCGAATCCGGGCGCATCGAACTGCATAATGAAGTCGTCAGCGTGGAATCGCTTGTCGAGAGCGTGATCAATACCATGCAACCGCTGGCAAACGCCCACGCCAACAAGCTGTTGCTGGAGGCGTCTCCCGATGTGGGCCTGGTGTGTGTCGACGTCACGCGATTGCGACAGGTCATGCTCAATCTTATCGGCAACGCCATCAAGTTCACCCGTAATGGCGAGGTGAAAGTGGTGCTGTCCCGCAGTGGCGATCAGCTCCACATCACGGTGGCGGATACCGGTATCGGCATGACCATGGAGCAGCTGCAGCGCGTCTTTGAACCGTTCGAGCAAGCCGACCGTTCGATTGCGCGCCGTTTTGGCGGCTCCGGGCTGGGCCTCACCATCTCGCGACAACTGCTCGGGTTGATGGGAGGGCAGATTGAGGCGACCAGTGATATTCACAGCGGCAGCGTATTCATGGTGTCGTTGCCGGTCGGCAAGATCGACCACCCGGAGCAGCCGCTCTCGCCGGTGGCCGATGAGAGTTCATTTGCGCGTCAGCGGCGTCCACTGGTGCTGGTCGTGGATGACGATCCGGACGCGTGCAAGCTCGTTCGCAATGCACTGGAGCGCAGCGGTATCGAAGTGGCCAGCGCCGCTTCCGGAAGAGAGGCCTTGTCACTCACCCGCGCGCTCCGGCCGGCGGTGATGATCCTGGACATTCAATTGGGCGACATGAGCGGCTGGGATGTGCTTGCAGCACTGAGGGCGGATCCCGAGCACACCGAACTGCCTGTGATCGTTTGCACGGTGACCGATCCGGACCAGCGCACCGGCATCCTCGGCGTCGTGGAACATCTCACCAAGCCTTTCGATCGGGAGCACCTTACCCGGCTCGTCCAGCGTTTCATCGGAAGTGCGAAGAGCCGCCGCCTGTTGGTGGTGGACGATGACGATCTTTATCGCGACAAGATGGCGGCCGTGCTGCGCGAAGAAGGTTACGACGTAGACACGGCATCGAACGGCGAGCGCGCGCTGAGCATCATGCGCGAGCATGCTCCCGATCTCTTGCTGCTGGACATGATCATGCCCGGCATGGACGGGCTGGCGGTGGTCGAGTCGATGCGAGCCGACCGGGCGCTTGCGGCGGTGCCGATCATGCTGGTCACCGCGGCGGATATCTCGCCGGACGTGACCAAGAGCCTGTATGAACGCGCTGTTCTGCTGATACGCAAAGGCGAGGTCGACTTTGCGAACGTCGTGCCGCAGATACGCCGCTTGCTGGATCGATTGCAGGCGCCTGCGGGAGAGGCGAGGGAGGCGATATGAGCTGGGTACTGTACGTTGAGGACGATGCCGACAATGCCTTCATGCTTACTCGCAGGTTGCAGCGGCACGGCATTCAGGTGCGCCACGTCGAAGATGGCGAAAAGGCACTCATCGCGGCCGTCTGGAAACGTCCGGATGCCATCCTGCTGGATATCAACCTGCCGGGCATCAGTGGCCTGGATGTACTGCAAAGATTACGCAGCAATCCGCATACGCTCGACGTACCCGTCATCGTTCTTTCTGCGCACGTCATGGAGGCCGACATTTTGAATGCGATGGAAGCGGGCGCGAATGCCTTCGTCCCCAAGCCGATCGAGTTTCAGCGCTTGCTCGATGCGTTGCAACGCGTTATCAGGAGCGACAGCAAAGGGAGCTATGCATCGTGACCCAGGACGCGCGGATCCTCGTCGTCGACGATGACGAAAGCAGCCGTTTCATGATGCGAAGGCGGCTGATGCAACTGGGTTTCCATAATGTGGTGGAGGCACGCGACGGCGAGGCGGCGCTGTTTGAAGCGCGCCGGCAGGTTCCGGATGTCATGTTGCTGGACGTGATGATGCCGGGCACCGACGGTCTGGCGATCTTGCATGCCCTGCGTCAGGACGATTATCTGCGCGACGTCGCGGTGATCATGATTTCAGCGAACGATAAGATGGAACTGGCGGCCCGTTCCATCGAGCTTGGCGCCGAGGACTACCTGGCCAAACCCGTGCTTATCTCGATGCTGCGCGCGCGGATGGCGTCGGTGCTGGAACGCCGTCGCCTGCGCGCCATCGAGCGTGCTTTTCTGTCCCGCTTCGACGCGGAAACCGAGTTGCCCAATCGCGCCGCACTGCTCGAGCGAATCGATCGCTTGATGGCATCGGGGCGCCCGCTGGTGCTGGTCACGGCCGCTTGTAGCAACTACGCCGGTATCGCGCTCGGCACCGACGAAGGAGAGGCGGCCTCTGCGTTACGCAAACTCGCAGGGCATGTGCCATCGCGCTGGAGCAAAGTCGATACCGTGGCGCGTATCGCCGACGATATGCTGGGCTGGCTGATACCGGAAACACGATCCAGTCAGCAGCTCGTGTTGGACGTGCAGGCAACCCTCGATAGGACGGCGCGCGAATCGTCGCGCATCTTTGGCTCGGTGCGCGCACTTACCGCCGCGATAGCGATGTGGCCCGCCAGCGATGGCACGCCGATCGAAGCAGGTGAACTGCTGCGGCTGGCCATGAGCGAGGCCGCGCGTATCGACCCGCTCGGTGACGAACGGGTGATTCTGGCCGACCCGTCACTGCGCACTCGTACGCGTGCCTCGCTGGCCGTGCACCAGCAACTGGAGCGAGGACTTGATCGTGGCGAATTGGAACTGTATTTCCAGCCGATTTTCGCGGTCGAGGGGAATGTAATCGCGGTGGGCGGCGAGGCGCTGCTGCGCTGGAACCACCCCGAGCGCGGCTTGCTCGGTCCCGATGCGTTTCTTGATGCGGTCGAGCACACGCCGCTGATGAGCCGCATCGATGCATGGGTGATGAAACACGCTATCGCCAGCTTGATCGCCTGGGATGGGAATCTGGCGCCGACATTTTGCTTGCATGTGAACGTCACCGCGCGAAGCCTTGCATCAGGCCGGCTGACAGAAATTCTCATCCATGCCTTGCCTGCCTCGTTGCGCAAGCACTTGGCGGTAGAACTCACCGAGCGCGTGCATGTGCCGGACATGCCCGCCTGTGCCGCGGCGTTGCGCTGTTTGCGTGAGCTGGGTATTCATGTGGCCCTGGACGATTTCGGCACCGGGTTCTCGTCGCTGAGTCACGTAAGTCTGTTGCCTTGCGACACCATGAAAATCGATCGAAGCTTTGTCAGCGGCGTCGACCACGACGCCAATATGCGCTGCCTGCTCGAATCGCTGATCAGCATGGCCAGGTCACTAGGCTTGACGGTGATCGTGGAGGGGGTCGAGCAGAACGGCGAACTCTCGGTGTTGCGCGAGGCCGGTTGCCCGCTGGTGCAAGGTTATTTGCTGGGTAAGCCGCGGTGTGAGTCGGAGTTTCTGAGCTATTTGCACTGAACCGGTGATGCGCCGTTGCTTTTCGTATACGGCTAGGCCTTGTGCCGGCGACTTCTGCATGCAACAGGTCCACGCCATAGGCGCGCGGCGCGCGCTAGCCAGACGTGGCCAGCGGGGCGATCGTGCCGCGCTGGCACCGCTTAGCGGTGTCCGTCGAGAGGCTGCATGAGCTGTGTCATCGACACGGGCGCCAGAGTTGCGGGATGCTTGGCAAAGGGACGGAGCCCGTATGTACCGGCCATGTCGAGGGTGACCCGACTGAAGAAAAGAATAGGCAGAGGATGATTGAAAAGGTCCTGGGTCTCTTGAGCCATGCTCCGGGACCGAGGTGTGTGCAGTTCAGGCGCCGCCTTGCGTGATAAGCCCAGGCGGAACAGCTACTCCGGTCGACATTCCATCATGCCTCTCGCGTCAGATCCGCAACCCGTCGCTTCGGCCAGTCAACGCTCATTGACCGTTATCGCCACAGGCGTGGTGCTTGCACTGCTTTATTTCGGCAAGGATGTGCTGGTTCCCGTCATCCTGGCCTTGATTCTGGCCTTGCTGATGGCGCCTTTCGTGCGTCTGCTGCAGAAGATGCGACTGGGGCACGCGTACGCGGTGTTCATCGCGGTCTTGCTGCTGGCCTTGGTGGCAACCGGGCTTATGACGGTTATCGGCTCCCAGATCGTGCACCTGGCAGAAAGTCTTCCTCAATATGAGCGCACCGTTCACGCCAAACTTCAATTGCTGCATGACCTGACCCTCGCCCGTTTGGAGATGATGCGGGGCGAAGCAGGCAGGGTCATCGGTGTATTGGGTGGCAACGGCACGACCGAGTTGGCACAGACAGCGTCCGCCGTGCCTTCATACGCCCATGCGATAGAGGTTCCCGCCTTGGGCAGTCCCTGGAATGCGGTGCGGAGAGTCCTGTCTTCTCTCTGGAGTCCGTTGGAAACGGCGGGGATCGTACTGGTCGTACTCGTGTTTGTGTTGCTTGAATATGAGTCGCTGCGAGACCGCTTTATCCGTGCCGTGGGCGGTACGGATTTACGCGCGACCACCGTCGCGATCAATGACGCCGGCGAACGGCTTTCTCGTTTTTTTATCTCGCAGTTTTCGGTGAACGTCAGCGTGGGCCTTGCGATATGGCTGGGACTGGCCCTCATCGGACTTCCCAATGCCCTGCTTTGGGGTGCGCTTACCGCCGTGCTGCGCTTTGTGCCTTACATCGGTGTGTGGTTGGCCGCCCTGCTTGCTGCCTTGCTCGCCATGGCAGTTGCGCCGGGGTGGTCACTGCTGCTGATGACCGTCGGATTGTTCGTGCTCGTCGAAGTGTTGGTGAGTCAGTTGCTGGAGCCGCAGTTGTATGGCCACGCGACGGGGCTGTCGCCGCTCGCGGTCGTTGTCTCGGCCATCTTCTGGAGCTGGCTTTGGGGCCCCATGGGATTGGTGCTGTCTACGCCTCTGACCCTTTGCCTGGTGGTGATAGGGCGGCACGTCAGAGCGTTCACCCTGCTGGGTATTCTGCTGGGCGACACGCCGGCCTTGACGTTGCCGCAGCGATTTTATCAACGGGCGCTTTCCGGTGATGCCGATGAAATCATCGCCGCCGCGCGCAGCTATTTAAGGCAGCGTTCGTTGGCCAAGTACTGCGATGTCGTATTGCTGCCGGCGCTACAGCTTGCCCAGATGGATCTGGCCCAGAAAGCGATTGGTCCGGAACAGCTGCATAAAGCGAGAACGACCGTTGTCAAAGTGATCGAGTCGCTTGGAAGGGAAGCGCCGCCGCAACCACGGTGGCGCCGTCGTGCTTCCGTTCTCGATGACGACCTGGTGCATTACCTCCGGCAGCAGCGTGAGCATGTCGCGGGACGTTGGCAGGGATCGCTCGCCGTGGCGCCTGGATCGGTCGTGCTATGCATGGCTGGCGGCAGTCGTTATGACGACATCGCGACGGAGATACTCGTACGCATTCTTCGCGACCTTCATATCGACGCGCGACACGTCTCCATCAAGGACATTGAAGACTTTGAGGGGGAGAGCCATCCGGAAGCGACGCCCGATGCCATCGCGATGATACATATCGTCAACGCTTCCGGCGCCGACGGCTGGGAATCCGGCGATGCCACAGCAAGGGAAATGCGAAAGCGAAAACGGCTTGCGGATGCCACCTTCGTCGCCGTGCTTCTTCCTAATCTCCTGGAAGTGCAGGAGCTGCCGAAGTTTGGCCCGCACATCGATCGAATCGCGCAGTCCTTCGAGCAGGCGGCGCAATATACGATCGAAAAATTCATGAAGTGATCGATGTGCATCGCCCGGGGCCATTGCCGGTGCGGCGAAATCATGCGTGTCATCGCTTCAACGAAACCCGATGACCTCGTTCCACGCACGCTGGATGACGATATCTGTATCGCTGTGGCTGGTTCATCCTTCAGTGCTGAAGTAGAGCTCGCGTTGAATCGCAATCCTGCGCCTATCGCACCGCCACGATGTGCGGTGACGAAGGACCGGGGTGGTGTGAAGTCAATCTCGCGTTGAATCGGCGTGGTGTTGCAAGCGCAAGCAACCCCACCCTCTCATGCGAGCGCGGGAGAGAGCGAGAAGCGTGCGATGTGGAGGATCAGGTTTCGATCTTTCCTCTCTGCAATGAGGGAAGAAGTATGGGCACAACGCAGACGAAGCGCACGCTAACCCCGGCGCGATGTGTGCGCTGCAGTACATCTGAACATCGGAATGGGTGCGACGGCGTTATCTGTGAATGTAACGCTCTCCACGTGTGAGTGACGGGCAGAGACAGCACGGCCGCCTTTCATGGAAGGCAGCGGTGCTGTCGAGGCGAATCCGGCGTGGGTCACCCGAAGCGCAAGATCTCGTGGATCATTTTCCGTGTGCGCCGCATGCCATGGTTCAACGCGGGATATCCGGCGCCTACATGAGGGGGGCTGGCGCATCGGCAATAGCGTTGCCGTGGGAAACGGGGTTTCCTGCGCTCTGCTCCGTCGACGTGCGTGACGGACACGACTGTTGGCATATCGAATAAGAACCCGGGTCATTGCAAAATCCCAGCGGCGATTTGCATGGCTGCGGGACACAGCTGTCACAGGTTGCGGATGCGACCACCATCATGAGGCACCCTGTATATGAAGACTGCTGCTTTAAGCTCGGCGTTCGTTTCGCTTGCATGCTTGCTGTCAGCCGCCGCGTTTGCGACGGCCCAGGACTCGGCGAAGATCACGCCCGACATGATCCAGACCGCATCGGACATTCCGGCGCACTGGACGCAGCCGCAAGGCAACTTCGACTACGTCCGGCGCGACGTGATGATCCCGATGCGCGATGGCGTGAAGCTGCACACGGTGATCCTGATTCCGAAGGGTGCACACGATCTGCCGATGCTGCTGGAACGCACGCCTTACAACGCCAGCGGCTTCGTCAGGGGCAATAGCCCGCATATGGCCGATGCTGTGTGGTCGGGCGACAAGGATTGGGCTGATGGCAGCTACATCCTGGTCTGGCAGGACATACGCGGCAAATACGGTTCGGAAGGCAAGTACATCATGACGCGCCCACCGGTGGGGCCGCTCAATCCGACCAAGACGGACGACACCACCGACGCCTGGGACACCATCGACTGGCTGGTGAAGAACATCAAGGCGTCGAATGGCAACGTTGGCATGATCGGCTCCTCGTACGACGGCTGGACAGTTGCCATGGCCCTGCTCCACCCGCACCCCGCGCTCAAGGCGGCGGCACCCGAAAGCCCGATGATCGACGGCTGGATGGGCGACGACTGGTACCACTACGGCGCATTGCGCGAGATCAACCTCGATTACTTCACCGAGCAGATGACCGCGAAGGGTTCGGGCGAGCCCGTTCCGCGCGAGAACTACGACGACTACACCAACTTTCTCCAAGCCGGTTCGGCCGGGGCCTATGCTGACGCCAACGGCTTCAAGCAACTGCCCTGGTGGAACCGCTTCTCCGCGCATCCGTCCTACGACGCTTTCTGGCAGCTGCAGGCGCTGGACAAATTACTCGTCCAGCATCCTTCCGATGTGCCTACGATGTGGCTGCAGGGCATGTGGGACCAGGAAGATATCTACGGCGCCGTGCATGCCTGGGAAGCCCTCGACAAGGCGGGCCATGGCGACAACAACCATCTCGTGATCGGCCCCTGGTGGCATAGCCAGATCAACCGCGCAGGCTGGAACCTGGGGCCGCTCAAGTGGCCCGGCGACACCACCGCTCAATTCCGCCAGCACGTGATGATTCCCTGGTTCAATCACTACCTGCGTGGCACGCCGTTGGCCAAGCCGCTGCCCGAGGCGATGATCTATAACCCGGTCGAGCAGCATTGGGACAGCTTCGCGAACTGGAAGCCGGCCAGCGAGCAGCCGCTCACGCCGCTCTATCTGCAAGCAAACATGGGCCTGGGCTTCGAGCAACCCGGTGCCGGTGGAGACAGCTACGTCTCCGACCCCGCCAAGCCCGTGCCGTATCTGCCGCGTCCGATCCCGGTCGACAATGAGGCCCGCTGGCGCACCTGGCTGGTCCAGGATCAGCGCTTCGTGGTGGATCGGTCCGATGTGTTGTCCTACACCACGCCGGTGCTGACCAAGACCGTGTGGGTGCAAGGTGCGCCGATCGCCGACATCTTCGCCAAGACCACCGGCACCGACGGCGACTTCGTGGTCAAACTGATCGACGTTTATCCCGGCACCGATCCCACCGACCCCAGCATGGGCGGCTACGAGCTGCCGGTGTCGCTCGATATCTTCCGGGGGCGTTATCGCAAGAGCTTTGCCAACCCATCGCCGATCCCGGCAAACGTGGTGCAGGAATACAAGTTCCGCCTGCCGACCGCGAACTACGAGTTCAAGCCTGGCCACCGCATCATGGTGCAGGTCCAGTCCACGCTGTTCCCGCTCTACGATCGCAACCCGCAGACCTATGTGCCCAATATCTTGTTCGCCAAGCCGTCCGACTATCAGAAGGCTACGGTAACCATCGAGCACGGCTCTGATGGACATAGCGCGGTGTTGTTACCGGTGGTGGCGAGCAACTAAGCAGCCCCTCCAGTTGACCCGAGGTCGCCGATAAAAACGACAAGGCCTCGTCCACATATCCGTATGGACGGGGCCTTTTGATTTCACGAACTACCTGACCTGGCACTCGTGAAAAGCCCGAAAGACACCATCGAGGTTGCCTTGGAAAGGTCGAGCTCATGCGCCCGGATGCCCATCCAGGGCGCACTTTTTTATGCATGCCAAGAAGGGTGAGCGGTAGCCCAGCCACCCTGGTTGGAAAGGACAGATGGGAGGCCTCCGATCCCCCTGAATAGGAGCGCCGAGATGATTCGAGTAGAAACCTCACTGCCAGGCAGCAGCGCCCATACCCGCCGTCGCAGGTGCAGCACGAGGTAATCCTCGGAAAAGCTTGGATCGATCTAATCTTCGTGCTGCCATGCAATATCGATTCGTCCGTCAAATGCTTGTGCATCAATGGGATATATTTAGAAATATAAATTTGAATCGATACAAATTTCTGTTGACATCGCCTTTTTACTGTCCTATTGATTGGCTCGCTCGCGACAGGAAGGACAGCGTTGTCATGAGCACTTGGGTGGACTGAAAGATCGGTATCCGGAGGAACTCCAGGGGACAGTGTGGCAAGGCGCGTATCTCGCCTGCAGCACATAGCTAGTAGTTAGTTGCGTATCGCCGAAGAGCAGTGAAGGAGAGTCCATGGCAACGGCCATGGCTCAGGGTGAGTTTGTGCCCTCAAAAAATCATGAATGCGGGCACCACAGCAAATAAGTTAAGAGGGAGGGGAGGCAAGTGAGCAAGTATCCGTTTCGTTTGAGCAGCAGCCTGCGCGCCAGCATACGCATTGGCCTGTGGGCCGCTGCCATGACCAGCACTTCGGTGTTTGCGCAGGGCATTACCGGTGGTGTGTACGGCAATTTGCCTGCAGGCAAAGACGTTGCCGCGGAAGTCATCAACCCGGCGACCGGCTACGACAGCACGGTGCGCGCCGATGCCAATGGCCATTACGCGGTCACGGGCCTGATGCCTGGTAATTACGTCGTAAAACTTTTGCAGGGCGGCAACGTTGTCGATCAACGCACCGTTGCTGTTGTCGCAGGTTCCAACAGTGCTGCGATCTTTGCGGCGTCGGCCAGCGAGAAAGTGCAGGATCTGAAGTCCATCAACGTCACGGCTTCGCAGCCGCCGGTCAATGCGATCGACGTGACGACAAGTCAGCAAATCCAGACCTGGAATGCGACCGACATCAATCGGCTGCCGCTGGTCAATGCGGACCTGCTCAATGTCGCTTCCATGCAGGCGAACGTCACCAGTATCACGAGTTCGCACGGCGCGTCGCCGCAGTTCAATGGCGCCTCGGGTACCGAGAACCGGTACTTCATCAACGAATTCAACGTGACCGACATGCAGCAGGGCGCTGCGCCGGACAAGATCCCGAACGAAGCCTTCGCCAGCATTTCCACCGTCGACGGTGGCATGGACGCCAAATACGGCAGCGCCCTGGGTGGTGTCGTGTCCGGCACGATCAAGCAGGGCTCGAATAACTTCAGGGGCGGCGTGGACCTGCAGTTCAATCCGCCCACGGGTTTTCTCAATGAAAACGGCAAGAACACCTACGACGTCAACGGCAACCTGGTCACTGCCAACCAGTTGAGTCACTGGTCACCGAGCGTTTTGCAGGACTATTGGGTGTCCGGCCCCATCATCAAGGACAAGGTGTTCTTCTACCTGCTCGGTGAAGTCCAGCCGAACAACTATGGCCAAGGCGTGCAAGGAAGCAATCCGACCACGACCTATGACGGCCAGTACCAGACCCTCAACGAAAACCGGAACAAGCAGCTGCTCGGCAATTTCACCTGGAATATCGCGCCGGGCCACACGCTCAACGTTTTCTTTGATCGCCAGCTCAATAACCAGACGTACTCCCAATATCCCTTGTCGACGCCGTACGATCCGTCCAGCGCGGCATCCGCACTGCAAAATTGGAATGGCAATGCATGGCGCGACCGCATGTTGGTCGCCAACTACCACGGCCAGATTACCGACAATTTCTCGGTATCCGCGATGGCCGGCACCTCGCAGCAGGATTTCTCCCAGTATCCGCAGTACGGAATAAACGTGCCCTACGTGCAGGTAGCGGATCCGGACAACCAGAACAACACCAAGACCGTGTCGAACGGCGCGAGCAGTCTGTATTCCTTGCGCTACCGCATGATGGGCGCGCGTCTCGACTTCACCTGGGATGTCACCGACAACCACGAAATCACCTTTGGTGGCGAGGAATACAGCCCCACCATGGCGCAGTCCAATATCCCTAACCCGAACACGTGGACTTATGACCGTTGCAGTACGGCACTCGGACCGAACCAACCTTGCCCCATCAACGGCCAGACCATCAATCCGCTGACCGGTAAGCCATTTGCGCCGGGAACGTCGTACGTCGTGCAGTCTTACGCTCCGCGTATTTTCTACAACAGTTCACCGACCTACGGCTTCTATCTGGCCGACAGCTGGCACTTTGCCGACAACTGGACGGCGTATATCGGCGGGCGTTACGACAATTACGCCATGACCGACAACATCAACGTCAAGATGTACAGCAAGGGCAACGCCACGCCACGGCTTGGCATAGCGTGGGACGTCCACGGCGATTCAAGCCTGAAAATCGGTGCGACGGCGGGCGAGTACACCGAGGGCATACCGCTTTACTTCAATGCCTACGGTGGTACGCCGGGCCAGGGCTACATCAGTACCAAAACCACGTATCTGTATTCCGGGACGGGCGCCGGTTCCGTTCCGACCGGCTTGACGCAGGTGGGTGCTGTCCAGGGTGCTGCTGGTCAGGGTCTGCACTATCTTACGCCTAGTCAATTCATTTCGAGCTCGGCGCAAAATGCAAAGCTGAAACAATTCGAGGTCTACGCGCAGCAAAAACTCGGGAACAACTGGGTCGCCGGTGCCTCGCTGTTTACCAGCGAGCTGACGGGGTTGCCGAATATTGACAGCAATACGGAACAGATGAAGGCTTATCTCAAGAGCAAGGGTTATCCCAATGCCGTGTTGCTGGGCCAATACCTGATCACACCGGGCAAGGACATCACCATTCCCGTGCAATTGAATGGTGCGAACAGCCCGCTCACGCCGTTTACGTTCCCGAATAGCTATATCGGCTACGCCTCGCTGAAGCGCAGGATCTATCAGCTGAGCTTGACGATGGACCATGCCTACACCGAAGACGAGCCCTATTACCTCAGCGCGTCTTACACATGGCGTCATGAATTCGGCAACACCGACGGCACGACCAGCTATGCCGCCACCCAGGGGCCGCAGGGCGTCGCCAATACCGGCGCAACCGCTTACGACAGCCAGTTGTCGGCGCCGGGCTTCTTGCAGGGAGCCAGCGGCAATCTGGCCGACGATATCCCGTCCACCTTGAAGGTATTCGGCTATTACAAGTTCATCCACGCGAACAACCTGCTGAAGGGCCTGCGTGTGGGCGGTGCCTTTACCTACTACGCAGGCGGTCCCGTCAATTGCCTTTCTACCTATCCCGCAAATGGAAGCCTGGCGATCGGCAGCAACCAGACGAGCAACAACGGTGCCTACTACTGCAATACGTTGCAGAACGCGTTGGCTGGCAATCCGGTGTCGTCCAGCATCATCTACACGCGAGGTAGCTACGCTCGTCTGCCGTCCACCAAGCAAGTGGACCTGGATATTGGTTACGACTGGGCTATCGGTAAAAATGCCTTCTCGGTGGACCTGAAGGTGTTGAACATCTTCAACAGCCAGACCGTGACGTCGTACATCGACCAGATGACCAATGGCAACGGACAGTTCAACGTCAATTTCATGCAACCGGATACATTCCAGCTGGGACGTGCCGGGCAGTTGGTGTTCCGCTGGCAGTACAACTAATCGCTTGAGGTTGTAGACAGGCTGACATCGATGCCTCCATGTTCCAGGAACATGGGGGCATCTTTGTTTGGCCCGATGACTATGGCGATCAAGTGCAGTGTGTTCGGAGAGGCATGTGAATCCCTTATTGCAAGGCCTGGATCCGGTTGCGGTGAACCGCGTGATCGCCACAGGGCAGGCATTGGAAATGAATCGCCCCGATCAGGCGGCGCCCCAGTTGGCGCCGGTGCTGGCCAGTTATCCCGATCATCCGGAAGTTTTGCGCCTGCATGCGAGCTTGCTGAGCCTGCGCGGCGAACACCGGGCGGCCTTGCGCGACATGCATCGCGCGCTGGAGCAACGGCCGCAAGAGGCGCTGTATCACAATGCGTTTGCCATCTTCCTGGCGGAGGCGGGTGAACTTGATCAGGCGATCGACTTTTTACGCCGCGCCTGCGAGCTTCAACCAGGTTTTGTCATGGCCTGGTACAACCTCGGCCTGTTCCTGACGCGCAGCGCGCGCTTCGACGAAGCGCGGACTGCGTTGCGGCATGCAGTCACCTTGGCGCCCGACTACGCCGCCGCACGCGCGCAACTCGCCGATTTATTGCGCATGGATAATTTTCGCGATGAAGCGATCGCCGAATATCGAACGTTGCTGGCCGAACAGCCATGGGCCGGCATGGCATGGTGGGGCTTGGCGGAAATCAAGACACTGCGCCTGGGCCCGGCCGACAGCGACGCCATCCAGCGCGCGCTCACGCATCCGCAGGCTGCCGAGGGCGATCGCGTGGCGATGGGTTTCGCCCTGGCCAAAGCATGGGACGATCAAGGCCGTTATGCCGAATCGATGCAGGCCTTGATGACGGCTAACGACATCGCGCGAAAGCATCGCACATGGAATGCGCCAGCTTTTGCGGCGACGATCAAGGCGATCAATGCTGCCGTTTGCACGACCCATGCCGGGCACGACCTTGGCTCGGATGTGATTTTCATCGTAGGCATGCCGCGTTCGGGATCGACGCTGGTCGAACAAATTCTCGCCACGCACTCTCGCGTCGAAGGCGCCGCCGAACTTAGCGATCTACCCTTGGTGATTGCCGAAGAATCGAACCGGCGCAAAAAAGCGTATCCCGGATGGTTGGCGGATATGAGTGCGGAGGATTGGCGTCGATTGGGGCAGCGCTATCTGCAGCGAACAGCGCGCTGGCGCAAGCAGCGTCCGATATTTACTGACAAATTGCCGAACAACTGGATGCACATCGGCATGATTCGCGCGATGTTGCCAGGTGCGCGCATCGTTATCAGTCGCCGCGACGCACTCGAAACCTGTTTCTCGTGCTACCGGCAGTACTTTCCCGGTAACGACTATACGCGCGCCTTTCCCGACTTGGCTGCGTATTGGCATAGCTTCGATGCGACGGCGCGTCATTGGGCGCAGAAAGAACCGGCACACGTTTACCCGCACGTGTACGAAGCGCTGCTCCACGACCCCGAACATCACATTCGCATGTTGCTTGAATTTTGCGGCTTGCCCTTCGAAGAAGCATGCTTGCGTTTCCATGAAACACGGCGCGTGGTCGGCACACCGAGCGCCATGCAAGTGCGACAGCCATTGCGGACCGATACGGCGCGCGCACCACGCTATGGTGCTTTGCTGAATCCGTTGCGCGAGGCACTCGGACTTCCGTTCTAGTTTTTAAACGGATGAAGGGGCGATTTTTGCGAGCGCAGCATTCTATAAACACATGATGGCGCTGGACTGATTTAACGGCTTTGCTGTCGTGCCGCAATGCGTTGACAAAAATTTCATCTACATCAACAAGATGCATTTAGAATTTCTAAATTAGATCGATGCAAATTTTTATTGACATTACCTTTTTACTGCCCTATTGATTACGCGCACTCGTGATTTTTGTCTAACGTTGTCACGGGAATTTGGATCGATTAAAGCAGCAGTGTCCGAAGGCTTCGAACGTGGCGCCGTGAGGGGGTTATCCACCTGCAGTACGCGCCAGCGATTGGGTCAGTTTGCGCATTTCTGAAAAGCAGGATCGAGGGGCATGGCACAGCCATGGCTCAGGGCGAGTTTGTGCCCTTCAAAACAGCTGAAGGGGAGCGGGGCAGGTGTACAGCAAGAGCGTGCTGTCCGCGGCAATGGCCGCGGCATCGATGATGAGTGGTTTGCATTTCCAGTTTTGAATCGAAGCGTGCGGCGACGAGCCTCTTAGCCGCAGCACCCTTCGTAGCCTTGTCTTTCAGCAGCGCCGAATGCCGGTGGCTACGCAGTTTGATTTTGTGAGCGTCCATGGCAGCCAGCGCGTATCCATTCCATTTACTTTGGAGAGCGTACCCATGAAGCATAGGAAGGATCGGTACTCGCGGTTGCGTCGCACCTCGACGCTAATGTTTCTCGTATCAGCGCTCGCATGCGCAGGTGGAAGTGCCTACGCCCAGACCACGGGCTATACCGGTATTTTCGGCGGTGGGCCGTTATACAAGCATGTGGCGAGCAATATCTCGGAAATCGAAAACTCCGGCTTTACCGAAGTGGTGGTGTGGAGTGTTGAAGTCAATTCGGCCGGCGATCTGAATTTCAATGGCGAATTTCCGCTCACCTCAGGCGGCACCTACGTGGGCAATAACACATGGCCTTCGTTTGCAGCGGACCTTGTCACCATGAAACAAGGCACGCCCAAGCGCATTACCTTCAGCATCGGTTCGTCGAACGTAGGTGATTGGCAAGACATCAAGGCACTCGTCAACGCGCAAGGAACCGGTCCAAGCAGCATTCTCTACAAGGATTTCCAGGCCCTCAAGGCGGCGCTCCCATCGGTCGACGCCATCGATTTCGACGACGAGAACAGCTACGACTCTGCATCGACCGTGGCCTTCGCCGTGATGCTCGGCAGCCTTGGTTACCACGTGGAAGTGGATCCGTATACCAACGCTTCCTATTGGACGTCCGTGGTCTCGCAGATCAATAGCCAAAGCCCCGGCACGGTCGACGGCGTGCATCTGCAGACCTACGCCGGCGGCTCGGGCAACAGCCCTTGCTCAGGATGGAATTTCGGCAGCGTGCCGGTTTATCCCGGCGTGTGGGATAGCGACGACACGCCTCCGCAAGCCCAGAGCGCGATGAGCAGTTGGCATTCTCAATGCGGCATCACTGGCGGTTTCCTGTGGTTGTACGACGACATCGTCGGCAAGACGTACAACGGCCAGAACGAAACGGCCGCCTATGCCAGTGCCATCAACAACGGCGTCGGAGGAAGCGCGACGACTACCGGCGTATATGGCATCTACAGCGATGGAACCGCGTTCACCACCGGCGGCCTGGACGGCAACGGCTACGCCTACTCGGCCAATTTGCTGGGCAACTCGAAGAGCTGGAATGGCGATACCTTCAGTTTCGGCGCTGCCAATACCGCCAATGCCCTGAGCGGCGGCACGATCACCCTGAGCCAAGGTCAGTACAGCGAACTCAGCATGCTGGCGACCGGCCTCAATGGCAGCCAGGCGGCGCAGACGTTCATGGTCAACTACACCGACGGCACCAGCACCGTCATCAACCAAAGCATGAGCGACTGGTTCAGTCCGCAAAATTATCCGGGCGAGTCGGAAGCCGTCACCATGGCTTATCGCGATACCAGCACCGGCGGTACGGATAACCGTACGTTCTATTTGTACGGCTACGCGTTCCCGATCGACAGCACCAAGACCGTCAAGAACGTGGTGTTGCCGAACAATCGCAACGTGGCGGTCTTGTCGTATGCGTTGAGCAACCCGACGGTAACCGCCGTGCCCGTCAGTCTCGCATCGGCGTTCAATCGCACCGGCATCTACAACGACGGCGCCACGTTCTCGTCGACCGGTGGCGTGGACGATGTGGGCGATGCGTACTCCGCGCAGTTGCTGGGCTCGTCGCTGGAATTCAACGACGTGCTGTACCGCTTCGGCAGCGCCAACGCCGCCAATGACATCAGTGCGGCAGGCCAGACGATCACCTTGCCATCGGGCCAGTTCTCCGGCCTGCAATTCCTGGGTGCCGCGATGAATGGCAGCCAGACCGCGCAGACCTTCACCGTCACCTACACCGATGGCAGCACGTCGACCTTTACCCAAAGCATCAGCGACTGGTTCAGCCCGCAGAGCTATGCGGGTGAATTGCAGGCCGCCACCTTGCCTTACAGGGATACCTACAGCGGCGGGCGCGATAGCCGCACGTTCTATCTCTACAACTACAAATTCAACTTGAACAACACCAAGACCGTTCAGAGTATCCAGCTGCCGAACAATGCCAATGTGCAGATCATGGCCATGACGCTGTTGCAGTAGTTTGACGTCGTGTGCGGGAAGCCACTGGGTGGCTTCCCGTGCATGATGCTTTCGATGAAATGACGGTAAGTTCGGTCTCCTGTTGCTACAGCAGGCCCCAGGCCATCGTGATCCATGTCAGGTGTTCTTGATGGTCGGGTTGGGGCTGGCCATTGCCGCGCCGCAGCTAAATGTCAGGGGGACGCCATAGACCTTGTCGCCAAAGCGCGCGAATAGCTGGTAGTGCCAGATGCCTTCGCTGCCTTTATCGCGGTGATGGTTTTGCATGCGGATGGTTTTGCCGAGATGGTGAAGGTGGCGGAAGACTTTTTCGGCAGGGTGCCGGACCAGCCACGCGAAGCCTGGGTTTTGCGGATCATCCAGTGCACAGAATTCACCGCCGCTTGCGTTTCCCGAGAGCGTCCAACTGATGGTGTGGGGTTCGCTGTCGGTGGAAATCTTTTCGAACAAGCTGTGGTGATGTCCACCGTTGATGACCAGTAGATTGCTTTCCCATCCGTCACCTGGGTCGCGGTAAAGCTCTACGTGCATGTCGATGTGTTGGGGTTTGGTGTGTTTCATGGAGAGCTCCCGTGTCTGACAGATAGGGGTTCCTATCCAGGTGTGCTTCCACGCTTCCGACCGTTCCCGTCAGTCTGAAGCGTGATCTGCTTGGTTCTGCGCCAGCATGCGCTTCTGGATATCCGCGTTGACGGGATACATCCAGTGCCCGTGACGCATGACGGCCAGCCACTCCGCGTCGCGATAGCCGCTGTTCCAGAGCTGCTTCATCACGGGTTGCGCCTTTGCGGTGTCACCCAGTGCCAAAAGCGCCTGCGCCTCCATGGACAGCAACCGGGGATCGCCCTGGCCGCTGGGCTGTTGCTGCGCGATCGACACCACGCTCAAACGCCATTGCCTGGCCGCATCCGCATCGGTGCTCGTAGCAGCCAGCAAGAGTCGAGCCGCCATGTTTGCCAGGACGACAGATCGCTCATGCGGCTGCTTGGCCAGCAATGGCCTGAGGGCGTCCGTTGCGCTCAGTGCCTGCGCGCGCGCGTCTTGCATGCGTCCTGACGCTAGCGACTCCGCCGACTGCTCCGTCAGTATTTCGCCATCGAGCCGCTGAATTTCCGCATCCATGGGGCTTTGCCGCACCAGCGTATGAACGATGGCGAGCGACTGCGCCGTAAGCGTTTTTGCTGCATCAAGGTCGCCATGGATGCGCCGGAGTCGTGCCAGCTGGGCGGCATAGCGGGCGAGGTCTTGTTGGAAATCATGGTTGCCGGGGTTGTTGCTGACGAGTTCTTTCGCCGTGTCCACAGCCTGCTGCATGCGGCGGATGCCAGCCTCATCTGCACCAGCCAGGGCAAGCGTTCGCCCGAGAATGGCTTCAACGGTGAGCATCGCCTCGCGCTGGCTGATGTCTTCGGGATGCTGGGCCGCCAGTGCCGATTCGATCGCATCGTCGGATCTGTACTCGGCCAGCGCGTTCAGCAGATTGCCGCGAAGCAGGGCCAGCTTGCCCAGGTTGTTGTGCGCGCCTCCCAATTCAGAGGCCCAGTCAGTGCGCTCCGGCTGCGCCGCGACCAGCTTTGCTGACAAAACCAAAGCACTTGTATAAGGACCACGCGCTGCATCGAGTTGGCCGCGTGCTTCCAATACGTGGCCGATATCGTTGTCGACCATTTCAAGCTCGAACTCCCATTCGAGATTCTGGTGCGCAAACGATTCGGCGCTCAGCAAAACGCCTCGCGCTTTTTCAAAAGCTTCCTGCGCCGGATCGAGCTGGCCTTCGTACCAGTGGGCGAGGCCGACGAACGCCAGTATGCGTGCCCACTGCAACTGCCGCGCCACATCGTGCGGCGCTTTGATTGCCAAGGACGAAGCAAGCGTTGATGCTGCTTCGAACGAGGCGACCGCCTCGGCAAGATGTCCTTGCTCCTGGCGTACCGATCCGATCTTTTCCAATACCTTCGCGCGTTGTGCGAGCACTTGGTCCGTGACGTCGGACGTTGGCATCGACGCAAAGTACGTCATGGCTTTGTTGTCGACGTCTTCCAGGATGTCCAGCCGCTCGGCCTGGTGCAGTTTGTCATTGAGGTCGCCAAGCATGAAGTCGACCAAATCCTCCGACTGCCGTTGGCGGCGCTCGGCATCGGCACGCGCTACCTCCGCGGCACGGCGTGCGTGCATGGCCACGAGCGCAAGGGAGGCGGTAACGAAGGCGATCAGCAAGGCCATCGCTGTGATCACAGTCAGTCGTCGATTGCGCCGCTGAAGTTCTCGCTGCTTCAAGCTATCGAAACTGATGTCGAGCATGCCGGCAATCAATTTCAGCTTGGCGTTGCGCCGGCCATCTTTGCCGGCCCTGGCGTCCGCGGCGATAGGTTCCGCCGATACATCCGTCAATCTTCCTTGCGCATCGAGTTCGGAACGCAACGCAGGAGCAAAACACGCTTGCTGCGGCACATCCGTCGCCGGTTCGCCGTCGACGATCAGACAGAAAATATGATCGCCACGCCCAAGCCGCTTGTACGCAAGCACTTCTTCCTGCACCCATTTGGATGCGGCCGAAAACGGCGAGCAGATGACAATCAGATTGGCCGATTGGGCGAGCGCTTCGCGTACCTTGGCGCCCAAATTGGTAGCGCTGGCCAGTTCATCGCGATCGCGAAAGATGGGAGTGAGCCGGCGCGGCGTGATGCCGGCTTTCGTCGGTTTACCGACCAGGCGCGACGGCACGCGATAGGTCTCGAGCGTCCGATGCAGCCACGCAGCCCAGGGCGCATCCCGGTGGCTATAGCTGATGAAGGCGCGATACCGATAATCCGGCGCTGCCAGCGGCTGCCTCATGATGCCTCGCACTCCAAGAAAAGGCTGAGCCTTCCTGGCCGTGAACATCTCGGGAGATCGGGGGCGGCCGTGGTGGCAACCGAAGCTCCGCGACCGCCTGAGCCTAGCACCAAAATGTGATATACATCACATTTTGGTGCTAGGCTGGCCCCCGAATCCCGCCCGGAAGCCGCCGCGGGGAAAGGGAGCGGGCCGGCTCACACGGAATGCCGAGCACAAGGCGGGCAGGGGGCGACACGGCGTTTCCAAGGCGTTTTCGATCCTGCCTTGCGCAGAGGTTGCCATGACACCTTTGGTGATCGGCGTTACGAGTCATCGCAATATCGACGCATCGGAAGTCGAGCCGATCCGCGCATGTGTTCGCGCGCTTTTGGCGCGGCTCAAAAGCGAGTTTCCTTCCTTGCCGCTCGTGGCGCTCTCGTCGTTGGCGGAGGGCGGGGATCAACTGTTCGCATCCGAAGCATTAGCGGCTGGCGCCCGCCTCATCGTGCCTCTTCCTCTGCCACGGGACATGTACGTCGAAGACTTCGCCGACCCTTCGGTTCGCACGCAGTTCGAAGCGTTGCTACAGCAGGCCGAAGTGATCCGGCTGCCGATGTTGAGGAGTCAATCGCGCGAGGAGCTTCACATGCATGGCGAAGCGCGAAACCGCCAATATGCGAAGGCAGGCGTTTTCATCGCCAGCCATGCCCATATCCTCGTCGCGATCTGGGACGGGAAAGATTCCGGCCGACTTGGTGGCACCGGGCAGATCGTCAAGTACTACCTGCACGGTTCCTTGCCCGGCATCAGCGAACATTCCCGCCAGGCGCGGCATGTTCTTAGTGGTGGCGACGAACATCTGCTCTATCACATCGTTTGCTCGCGCGAGGGAGAGAACGGGGTGGTAGCCGAGGGGCTGGCTCCCTTGCAAACGTTCTGGCGCACGGGCGACGCCGTATCGGCGGATGGCGACATGCCGCAAGAGTTCGCGCTGATGATCCACCACATGGTCGAATTCAATGACGATTGCGCCAAGTACGCCGCCGAGATCGATGCGGCGAATACGTCAGCGACTTCAGGCAGGGAGGCGGCCAACACCGTCGACCATCTGTTTCGATCTGCCGACTGGCTGGCCCTTCACTTCCAGAAGCGAGTGCTGCTCGCACTGCGCATCACCTTCACGCTGGCTGCGCTCATGGGCATTGCCTTTACGTTCTACGCCCATCTCGCGCAGGAGGACAACATCATCTATTTTTTCCTGCTGTTGTTTGCCGGCGGCGGCCTTGTCGCGGCGCTGGCCCGCCGCCGCGAATGGCATCGCAAATACCTCGACTATCGCGCACTGGCCGAAGGCTTGCGCATCCAGCTTTACTGGCGACGCGCGGGCATCTTGAAAGACACCGATCACGAATTCGCCCACGATAACTTTCTGCAAAAGCAAAACATCGAGCTGGGTTGGATTCGCAATGTGATGCGAGCGGTGGGCCTGCAGCCGCACAAGAAGCTGGAACCCGATGCCCTTGCTCGCGTCATTGGCGAATGGGTCGGCGAATCGGGTCGATCAGGTCAACTCCATTACTTCGAGTGCAAGACCGCCGAGAGTGCAGGCCTGCATCACCTTACGGAAATCATAGGGGCAATCAGTCTCTGGGTAGGCATTGGCATCAGCGTGTTCCTGGCGATCTTCGCGCTCAAGCTTCCCGAATCCACCAAGACGACCCTGGTGATGATCATGGCCGTCTTTTCCATCGTCGCTGCGGTACGCGAAGCCTATGCCTATCGCAAAGCCGATAAGGAACTGATCCGGCAATACCGCTTCATGCAGCGCATCTTCAGCGGCGCGCGAGCGGCACTCGACCGCACGAACGATCCGGCGGAAAAGCGCAGCATTCTCCGTGCGCTGGGCGATGCGGCGCTGACCGAACATGCGGAATGGACGCTCATGCGCCGGGAGCGCCAGGTCGAGCACAGCAAGTTCTAATCGCTTCGCTTGCGTACTAAGTGTGCTTGCCGATCCGCCAGCAGGCTTGAAGGAAGCTCCGTCGGTCCTGCTCGCCGTCAATTTCCGATGCGAGGCGTCGTGCAAGGGCGTCCAGGTCGCCGCCGCCCTGCGCGGCGCGACGTACCAGATGGCCGGCCACGGGTCCGATATGCCTTGCGAGTTCTACCTCCAGCAGGCGCAAGTGCGCCGCATCGATGGTTCCGGCCGGATGGCTTGTCTCGGCTGGCTCGGTACTACGCGATGGTGGATGTTCGGCGAGGTGATCGTGAGCAGCGTGCGTGCCGAGGACTGTCTCAAGGTAATCGCACAGACGGTCGATGTGCGGTTCGAGCGGCGGTGGGAACGCGTCCATCCAGTGTTGTGCGCTGAGGAAATACTCCAGGCTTTTCGATGGCAGCACATCCTCGATCCGAAACGGAAGGATCGGCAACTGTTTGTGCACGGCCCGTTCCACCTCGCGCCGCACCTGGCTGGAGTCGTTGCTGTTGCCGGAAAAAACCAGAACCATCAGCCGTGCGCTGGAAATGGCATCGATGATTGCGGCGGCCCAGTCGGACGCTGGAGAGACATCCCGCGGCGCGATCCATGGACGCATGCCGCGCGCTTCCAGTCGCTGCACGAGCGCGAACGCCGCATCCCGATCCGGCTGCGAATAACTGACGAAGAAGTCGTGTGCCATGGATCAGCCACCCAGCATCCGCAGCGCCTTGTCCAAGCTCTTGCGCATGCGGTTAAAGGCCGCTGCCAAGGCCGCCAGTTCCGTTCCGCCGCCGCGCGGAAATTCCGCGGCGGCCGTATTGCCGAGGCTCACCTGATCAGCGATTCGCGCGATCCGGCGCACCGGACGGATGACCAGCACATAGAGCGACACGTTGATAATCAGCATGACGCTGAGCAGCAATGCCGCGATGGCCGTCAGCAAGTGGCGACGAACGCGCGCGGCGCTCGATTCGGCACTGGCGAATGGCACCGAGACGATTTGCGCGCCGACAATCTCGTTGGGTTGCCAGCCAAATCCGTTGTCGCTGCCATAGCGTGCGAGCATCGTTGCAGGTGCTGCCGAAGGCACGCTGTGACAACCCAGGCAGCCCGCATCGACGCGGATCGGACGCGCCAGGTAAAGGCTTCTGCCCATCGGCGTGTCGCGTATTCCACTTACTTCCCTGGTGCTGCTGTCGTTGCGGAAGCGTTGCACGATGTCGGCCTCCCAGTCCGTCGCGCGGTCGCGTGGATTGGTCGGGTTGAGCGTAGCTTCCTTGTAGGAATAGTCAGGATGTTCTTTGTGCAGCGTCAGGAAATTCTGCGTCGCGGCATAGAACGGCACGCTCTGCGGGCGGAATGCGCTGACCATCTTGTCGTCGAGCAGCGGCCCGATTTCGGTCTCTGTGTAGGCGCGGATCGCTGCCGCGCTATCCATCATCAAACCAGCCTGGGCAAGCACCTCACGCGTTGCGTTTTCCTGCAGTGCCGATGTCACAACCAGGGAGATCGCGAGCATGCCGAGCGCGAAGGCGACAAGCAGTATCAGGTTGATCCGAAGCAGCACGCTCGGCTCCCATGCCGGCGCACAGGTTCACGACCCGATCCCGGCGGTGTTCTTGCCTGTTGGAACGTTGGTGGCTTTCCTGGAACCGCACCATTCATGTCACCTCGGGAAATCATGACACAAAGCGCCAGACCGGGAATCCGCCTGGTTTTCGCACGGCTTTTCCCGCCAAAGCCAAAGGCTGTCGCGAGGGAGGGTGGGGTGCTCGGTGTGTCGGGGTCCTTGGTTGCGGGATGGATAGGGATCCCGCGTAAAGCCCGGCTGGCGCGTGTCGAGGCGGGTCGTCAGCGGCTCGGCATTCGCGGCATGGGTGCAGGTGCTTTCCTCCTTCGCTCTGGCGACAGCCATGGCCATGAAAAACGCAATATGAAACGGCACGCGATGTCAGCAGGCGGCCATGTATTTATGCGACGCTGTTGCCGCTTAAAACCAGGAGTGACCCGATGAACGACAACACCGTGCAAACCCATCTGCTTCGCCTGTTCCAGCGCCACGATGTGGAGCTGGAATTGGATGAAGAGTGGCTGATGACGGATGGCGATTTTCCCGCCGTGCGCGGCAGTTGGCATGAGGGTGCGGAAGGTGCGCCGGGTCGGTTGGATGTGGATGTCGTCATCAGCGAAGAGCGCTGCATCGAAGAAAGCTTTGCCGGCCATGGAGACGGTGATGCCGGCGTGCGCGACGCCCTGAAGGCGTTCGAACGCCATGTCCTGCATGTGCTATTGGCCGCGTGCTGGTACGTCACCGATGATCGCCGCATTCAACTGCAAAGCTGGGATCTGGGCATACGCAGTTGGGATGTATTTGTCAGCCCGCTTGCCTTCAGCCGTGACGATGTCGCTGCACCCGAAGGCTGGCTGTCCGGCCTGCACGATGCCCTGCGCCATGAATCCTTGAGTGGTGAATTGCACTGGGTGCGTTTGTTCTATCGTCGCGCCGACGATGGTTCAGTGATGGCCGAAGCATTGTTGGACAACCAGCCATGGCCCGGTGGCGATCGCCTGCTGAACCAATTGACGTGGCCGTCAACCGAGCAAGGCTACAGCGCGCGTTGCTTCGTAGCGCTGGATATTCGGGATTACTGACATCGCTCATCGGCATGGCGCCGTGCATGCTGAAAAAGCAAGAGAACCCTTCATGCGCTTCGCGTCGCCACCACCGGCGGCACCGCCGCCGCGCGCAGCGCCGGTGCCAGCACCGCGAGCTGGCCGATCAACCACAGGGCCATCGCGCCGATCGGAAAATAAATCACCGGCAGCCGCGGCAATTCGTAATGCAGCATCAGGAACAGGTTGATGCCGTAGGCCAGCAGCATGCCCAGCACAATGCCGATCGTCGCCAGCACGAAGTTCTCGGTCTGGAAGTAGCGCAGGATGTCGGCACGCGTGGCGCCCAGTGCACGGCGCACGCCGATGGTGCGACGGCGCTGTCCCACCCAGAAACTGGCCAGTCCCGCGATACCCAGCGCGGTAATGAGGAGCAACGCCACGATCACGCCCACCAGCATGCCTGCCATGGCGCGGTCGTTCTCGAAGAACCCGCGGCGTATTGCATCATAGGTCCGCTGCTCCAGCACGATGCGACGGGGGTCGAGGCGCTTGAGTGCAGCCAGCGCGGATTTCAGCACCTGCTCGCGATCCTTCGCGGCGGTGCGGATCACATAGCTTCCGCCTTCCGTCGCAGTCAGGCGTATCGGATAGGCGATGCTGTACTGGGCACCCATCTGCAGCGCATCGGGCCGCGCCAGTGGGGCGCTCACACCGATCACCTGCAACGGGATGTCGTTGCCAACGTAGATCGTCTTGCCCAGCGCATTCTGGCCTGGCCACAGTCGCGCGGCGACGGCCTGGTCGACGATCACGGTATGCGGCAGGTGTTTCATATCGTCGCCATGCAGCGCAGGCATGACGGTTTTCAGATCGAGCAGCTCATCGGGCTGAAAATCGCGCCCCGACATCAGTCGTACGCCCAGCGTCGCTAGCAGGTTCTGTCCGTAGTAGCTCGCCACCTCCAGCGAGTTCTGCCGCTGGTGGGCATGCAGTTTGAGGCCGCTGTTGGACATGGCGTAGCCACTGAGTGGCAGCTGGTTTACCAGGGCCACCGCCTGCACGCCGGCGATCTGCCGCAAGGTCGCGAGATCGGTTTGCGCCTGCGCGTAGGCATCCGGTCGATCGCCGATGTACGCAAACTTGATCTGCAGCAGATCGTGTTCGGCAATGCCGCTGGGAATATCCATCCGCTGCAGGCGTTGATGAATCAAAAACACCGCGTTGCACACGATGGCGCAGCTCAGTGAAATCTCCAGGATCAACAGCCATGCGGTGATCTTGTGTCGGCGCAGGGTGGAGAGAACCGGTCGTATATCCATATCAAGGGCTCTTCAGTTGCAGGGCAGGCGTGATCTGGCTGGCGCGCCACGCCGGCAGCGCGCCGGCCAGCAGACTCGCACTCACCGCCAGCACAAAAGTCATCAGCAGCATCGCGCCATCCAGATGTGCCAGCGATGCGTAGTCCGCCGGCTGTCGGCGCACCCACCACAAGCCTAGATACGCCAGCAGCAGGCCGCCCAGGCCACCGGCAAGCCCGATCACGCCAGACTCCGTCAGCAATTGCATGAATAACGCACGCTGCGATGCGCCCAGCGCACGGCGCACCCCCAGTTCGGCGGAGCGGCGCAGGAACTTGGCCAGCATCAGGCCCACCGTATTGACCAGACACACCAGCAGGAAACCCAGCGCCAGCCAGGTTTGCAGCTGCACATCGCCGGGCACCACCTGCTCGTAATCCAGCCATTGCATCAGATCGCGCAGACGCACATTGGGCGGACGTACAAAGCGGCCCAGCGACTTTTGCTCCTGCGAGTAATGAATCAGAAATTGCCGGTACGCGGCGGCCTGGGTCGGCGTATCCAACTGCACCCAGAACTGCAGCCACACGCAAGGTGCCGTGGGAGTGGCGTCGGCGCCGCCATTGCCCCAACAATCGGCGCCGCCGAGATGCGCCAGATGCAACGCCTGCGAGGTGGATAACGGCACGTAGACGCCTTCATCCTCACCGTAGTTCTTCACGTTGAGATCATAGAAATGCGGATTCGGCCGCCAATCCCCCAGCACGCCGATGATGCGCAGGGCGTGACCCTCCACGCGCAGCATGCGTCCACGGCTGTCGCGGCCACCGAACAGCTTGTCATTGAGCTTGCTGCTGATCACCACCACGGCAGCGCTGGCCGCATCCTCGGACGCACCCCAGGCATGGCCATACTGGAACGGCACGCCGAACATCGGAAAGAAATCGGCCGTGGTATAGCGCGCGGTTTCGTAAAACGGATCGAGCGCGGACTGCGCCGGCTGGATGGCCACCGAGCCGCCTGTCATCAGCGCCTGACGATCCGCCCGCTTCGCCCGCAATAGATTCATGCCGTCGATCCAGGTGACTTGATCCGGCGGTTCGCCATGCGGTTGATAGTCATCCATGTCGCGCGGATCAAGCTGCGGCGCATACAGCGTGCGGCTACGTCCCGGCAACGGATCGCCCGATAGCACGTGCAGCACGGTCAGCGTGGTCATGCTGGCGCCGATGCCCAGTGCAACCGCCAGCACCATCAGCGCGGTAAGCGCTTTGTTGCGCCGGAGACTCCGCAAGGCAAGGTCGAAGTAGTAGCCGAACATTCCCTCCCCCTCCATTTACTGCCGCTTCCACAAACAGCAGCTTGATCCACCGGCAACAAGCCCGCAGCAGATGCGGGGTGAAAGGAGACGTGGGCGTGGCAACGTGGACCTTATTCGGAGCCTGTGGGACGTTGGATGGCCGGCTGCAAATCGGCCAACCCGGCGATGCCCATCGCTTCACCTGCCCGTAGCGCCACGCTGGGCGGGCGAAGCGTCGGGAGTCGATTCTCGCCTCGCCGAATCTTTGCCTTGACCATCCACGTTCGACGGGCTCTTAGCCCATGCGCGCGAATAACGCATCGCGATACCGTCGGCTAAGCCGAAGCGTGCGGCCGTTGTGCAGGTGGATTTCGTAGTCGCCCTTGAACAGCGGAGTGAGCGATCCGATCGAAGCGAGGTTCACCGCTGCCGACTTGTGGACACGCACAAAGCGCTGCTCTCCCAGCTGGGACAGCAGGTCCTGCAGGGTCCTGCGCAGCAGGTAGGTGCGGGTCGTCGTATGCACATGCACGTAGTTGTCGTCGGCCTGGAGCCATTCGACGGATGCCGCATCGATCAGTTGCAGTCGTTCGCCATCCGGTACGAGCAAGCGCTCGCACGCGGGAGTCTGTATTCGTCCAACGGTGACTGCCGTGGCGCCGGACTCATGAGCGCGCAGCCGCTCCCTCACACGCTGCACCGTGCGTGCGAAACGATCCCGGTCGTAAGGCTTGAGCAGGTAGTCGATCGCATTGAGATCGAACGCCTTCACCGCATGCTCGTCAAAGGCGGTGACGAACACGATCAGCGGTGCGCTCGATGGTTCGAGCTGCGCTGCCACTTGGAGTCCCGACAGCGTCGGCATCTGCACATCCAGAAAGGCCACCTCTGGGCGAAATCGTTCGATGCACTGCGACGCGGACAGTCCGTCTTCGGCCGATCCGACCACTGTCATGTCGGGTTGCTCCGACAGCCAACGCTCGAGTTTCTCGCGGGCCGGCGATTCGTCGTCGGCGATCACGACGCGGATCATGGAATGGCATCCGTCAGCGGTATCAAAACACGCGCGGCCACGCCATCGCCTTCATTGCGCACCAACAAGGACGCGGCTTTGCCGTAGATGATGTTCAGGCGCTCCCGGCAGTTGCGGAATCCCACCCCGTCACGATGTGTGGGCGCCAGCGTGGAACCCGAGTTGCTGACCGCGATTTCCAGCCAATCGTTTTCGCGCCGGACATGGATATGGATGCGTACAGGCACCGCGGTAGATTCGACGCCGTGCTTGAACGCATTCTCAAGCAAGGGCTGCAGCATGAGCACGGGAACAGGAATATCGAGGAGGGTCGGATCAGTCTGCCAGCTCAATGTCACGCGATCCGGGAACCGCTCGCGCATGATGTCTGCGTACAACGCAAGCGTGCGAAGTTCTTCAGCGAGCGGCGTCATCTCGTTCTCGATGGATCGAAGACTGACGCGCAGCAGATCGCCGAGCGCCGCAACCAAACGATCCGCGCGCGTCACGTCGGTATGCATCAGGGCGGACACGGTGTTGAGCGCATTGAAAAGGAAATGCGGTCGTAGCTGCCCTTGTAACTGTGCAAGCTGCGCTTCGGCCAATGCTTTCTGCGTTTGCAACAGACGGCGCCATTGGAGTTGCCACTGTCCATAAGAATCGATACCGAACAGTATCCCGAGCCACAGCCCCGTGAAATACGTCAGCTTGAGGCTCTCATAGACAACAACAAAGCCCCATCCGGAGTGCTCGTAGGTGCGGCCCACGGCGGCGTAGACACCATGCCGTATCGCGTAAACTACCGTGATCCACGTGATGACAACCAACGGCAACCACCGCAGATAGCTGCCGAACCAGATCAAGGGTTTGTCCAGATGCCGTGCGTAGCGCTCCCGCACCTGCACGGCAAGCCACATCCATCCGGTGGAGACCAGTGCCGAACTTCCCTCCGTCAGAACCGGCTCCCACCAGCGGGTGAGCGGATCACGGAGTTGATCCTCGATCGCAACGCCGATCATGAGCAGCCAGAACGCCGCCCACAACGTCCAAAACGTGGCCAAGGTCTTCGAAGGAAACGTCGCGCCGTAATCGGTATGGACGTCCGTCGCAGCTAGATGGGAGCGCATGTTCATCATGCGCGAGTGTAGCTTCGCCCGCCGCGACAGGCGCCTTCTATGTGGCAAGCGGGACTTATGAGGGGCAAGCCGGCGATGGTCCTGGCATTGAAAGTCGTTACTTCAGCAGGGCTGAACCGACGAGGATCAAGGGCGGCTTTGTAACCTGCTGTGCATGGCCATGTCAGACATGATCAGGTTTCGACTCTTTGGCTATACTGAATCATGCGGGCGGCCTCGGGGGAGCAGGTTGGCCGAACCGTATGACATGTCGTGTGTACTCAGGGGAAATCAAACATGAAGAATGGACGTGCGCGCGCCCTGGCGGCAGCGCTGTGTTTGCTGATGCCTATGGTTGCTGCCGCAGCCGGCGACCGCGTGCCGGTGGAGGTCTTTGCGCGGCGAAGCAGTTTCTCGTTACCCAGGCTTTCGCCCGACGGAAAGTACCTGGCGGTAGCCATTGAGCAGGGTGAAGACCATGCCGTGCTGATCTACCCTCTCGATGATATGCACCATCCCAAAAGTCTGCGGCTGCCCTTTCACCAGCTTCCGTATGACATCCAGTGGACCGCGCGCGAGCGTCTGGTGGTCGAGCTGGCCAAATTCGTGGGTACCCTCGATCGCCCGGAACGATTGGGCGAAATCGTAGCCACCGACGCGGACGGCAAACGGGTCCAGCCCATGTTCAATCGCGAATGGGGCGTAGCCGGGCGCGGTGGCCTGGAGCGTACCGCCGACGATGGCTACGCCACCATCGCCGGCCTGCCGCCGAAAACCAACGGTCACTTCTACATGCAGACGTACATGTGGGACGACGAGAAAAACACCTGGCTTTACGATGTAAACGCCGACAACGGGGTGCGCCACCTGATCGGCCAGATCAATGTGGGTGACATGGATTTCACCTTGGATCCGGACGGCAAGGTGCGCTACGCCGAAGGCCTGGACATAGACAATAACTACGTCGTCTATCGCATGCAGAACGGCCAATGGGCGCCGCTTTCGAACCGTGAGCGTTTCGAACCTATCGTCTTCTCGCAAGACACGCAGCATCTGTATGCGCGCGTTAGCGTCAAAGGCGGCCCGTTGTCGCTGGTGCAAACGAATGCGGACGGCACCCAGGCACAGGTACTGGCCAAAGACGACTTCGGCAACATTGGCTATGTGCAATGGACGCCGCAAGACGAACCCATCGCCGCTGCGCCGGCCACCGGCATTCCAAAGTCGATTGTTATCAACGGCGATCAGCCACTGTCGCAGATTTACCAAGTGCTGCTCACCAAGTTTCCCAATGAGTTCGTCACTTTCTCCAGCTTCAGCGAAGATGGAACCGTTCTGGTTTTTGAAGTCAGCAGCGATCGCGATCCCGGCACGTATTACCTGTTTGATATGAAAGCCAGGACGGTGGCGAAATTGTTCTCGGAGAACGCTGACATCGATCCCGACAAGATGGGGTCGCGTGTGCCCATGCGTTTCACCGCCAGTGACGGCATGCCGCTGGAAGCGATTCTTACCGTGCCGCACGGCGCTACCCTGAGCAACTTGCCGATGGTGCTGCTGCCGCACGGTGGCCCGTTCGACGTCCACGACACGTGGTTTTTCGACAACGATGCGCAGTTTCTCGCAAGCCGCGGCTATCTGGTTCTGCAAGTTAACTATCGCGGATCGGGCGGTCGCGGCCCTGGGTTCGTCGATGCGGGCTACGGCAAATGGGGAACGCGCATTCAGCAGGATTTGATCGACGGTGTGAAGTGGGCAGAAGCGCAGCATTACGGCGATCCCAAGCGCGTCTGCGTTTACGGCGGCAGCTTTGGCGGCTATTCGGCAATGATGACGGTGATCCGCGCGCCCGGCTTGTTCAAGTGCGCGATCGGCGAGGCCGGCATCTACGATCTTTCCATGATGTACAAGAAGGGCGACATCAAGGATCGGGAGTCTGGGAGAAATTACCTGGAGCAGGCCATTGGCAAGGATGCTTCCGAGCTGGCGGCCAATTCGCCAGACAAGCTTGCCGACAAGATCGACGTGCCCGTGCTATTGATCCACGGCGAAGCCGATGAGCGTGCGCCCTTTGCGCAGGCCAAGGCGATGCGTGCCGCACTGGATGCCGCGCACAAGCCGTACGAATGGTTGGTCAAGCCAAACGAAGGGCACGGTTTCTACAAGGAAGAAAATCTCGTGGATATGTACAACCATATACAGAGCTTTCTCGAAAAAAATATTGGACCTGGCGTGCAAGTGAACTGATGCCGAAACGATGTGCTGCCGTTTTCGGCAGCGCATGCCTTGCTCGCAGGGGAGGGGACGAGAAGCAGGCGAAAGCGGGAGATCAAGTCTCGATGCCAACGACGCTTGCATGCGCACGTAAACCATTCGAGCGTTGAACTTCAATCTCGCGCATACAGCCCCCTCCCCTACGTGCAGTAGGGGAGGGTTGGGGTGGGGTGAAGCCAATCTCGCGTTGAATCGAATCAGCACCGCCAGCGCAAGCCACCCCACCCCGACCCTCCCCTGCTTACAGGGGAGGGAGTGGAGAGTGCAACGCAGATAGAAGGAACAAAGCACGCGTGCAGTGGGCGCTGCAAGAAGCAAGCGCACGCAAGGTAATGAGGCAAAGTCTCAAACTTGCATCGCATCGGCGAAACGCGCTGGACAAACCACGGTGCTTTCCGCGATGGTTTGCAGGTCGGGCGTGCTCATCACACAACGGATGGCACAGCACGCCCGACCTTGGAAGTGAGAGCGCGGACCGAACGAGTGACAGCTCATCCGGCCCGCTGACCATAACAACTTAAAGAGGAAGTTATCATGGCTGAGCCAGATGATACGGCACGCACAGGGCTCTGTGTTCACCCCCTGCCGGTGTTCATCCCTCTCACGGCCACGCTGCTTGCGTGGTGTCAGGCGATGAGGGGCACGTAGTCCAAGAGGGCTTACCACCTTTTTAGATGATGCAGCGGGGCGTTTGCCCTGTGTCCCGTCACGCCGCGTGCAATGCGCGGCGTGATTTAAAGACATGGAATCATGCTATGCAAAACAAACATCATCCCTTGCTGGATTCGCATCCTTACCAGCTGAGTGAAGACGGCCATATCAAGTTGCAGGAAATCCGCGATCAGCTTTTCTTTCTCGCCGCGCTCGCCTATCCGCAAACCGAGCCGGAAGATGGCGTGTTGCTGGAGGTCACGCGGTCAGCACTCGGCGAAAGCTTCGAACGCTTTGCAGGCCAGATTAACGAGGTGCTGCATCACGCCGTGACGCGACCACACGTGTCGATCATCCGACAGCATGACAGCCTGCAGTAGCGGGCGGGTTGTTGCGAAAACCATTCAGCAGCGCCGTCGCCGGTAAGGCGCTGGATCGGGCTGCTTTTGAGGTGTGTCTTTTTTACGGGGCGACCTTGGAATGGGCAATGGTCGATTACTTCGTTCCACCGAGGCTTATACGCCCGCTTTCGATAATCGAAAGCGGACGCCTCTACACATTCACGTCAGACATTCACGTCGGGGATGTTTTCGTCCAGCAGCGCTATCGGACGTTTCTCAGCCACTCCCCGGCGATGCCCTCAGTCTTCTTTCTTGACGTCGACGGTATGCATGGGACGGCACTGTCCGTCATAGCAATCGATCAACACGCTATAGCCATTGCACGGTGCGATGAACGTCGAACCGCCGTTGGACTGGACAGCACCGCAACCCACTTGGCTCGCCGCCGCCTGAGCCATCGCTACACTGGCGGCGACATCCGGGGTGATGGGCGCCGGTGGCAGAGCAGGGGCCGATGGTGCGGCGGGTTGAGGCGAAGGCATCGCCGTCGCCGGCCCGGTTTCGGTAACAGGATCGGGCGCAGGCGCCGTTGTCGCGGCAACCGATGTCGGCACGGGCTCGGCAACAGTCGTGGGTGCAGGCGTCGCTATCGTTTGCGCTGAGTCGTCGGAACCCACCATGCCCGGTATCCGATGCGATACGTCATCACGATAGGCGCTCAGCCCCTTGTCGACAATCTGTATCCAGGAATCTTCCGTCGCCGCCGCGTGTTTCTCTTCAACGTGGGTGCTCACCGTCACCGGCATGTCGATGCCACTGATGACCAGATTGGTCGCAATATCGTTATTGAGTGTGATGGCCCAGAAGCCGGGATCAAACCACGCCCAGAACTTCTTGATGTGCACATCCACGACGAGCGCAGCAGGACCGGCATCGCCTTTGTCCTTTACCTGATAACCCGCCTGCTCGAATGCCGCCACGAGGTTTTCCCGAATGACACCTTTCACCGTTTGCCCGGGTTGCAACAGCACATCGCCCAGCGCCATGCCGTAGGTATTGCGCTTACGGCCAACGGCGCGAGCCTTTATGTCATCGCTCGCCTTGTCCGCCCCACCGAAACCCAGAGACGGCGTACTTGGATCGCTCGGCGCGTCCTCAAACGTGCGCTCGTCGGTAATCGTGCCAATCACGATCACCCGCTTTGCGGATGAACCCGACGCTGCAGGCGCGACAACCACAGGACTTTGCAGCTTGATCTCGCTACGCGACGTAGCGCACCCCGTCATAAGCCATATCGCCGTCAGCCCGACGACAGCCATCAACGTGCGAATCATTTCCTATCCCCCTGCTCCCGTCCATATTGGACAGCTGTCTTTACCGTGTTTGTTTACGGGATACAAGAAGGGGAAGGGGCTGGTCGCTTGGCGATCATGGGCGCCACGGGGAAGGGCTGCGTTTTCCTTGTGGCGGGCTCTGCTCAGGCCGGGTTGGAGGCAGCACAATAATGGAGGTCGCCGGACAGATAGGTGACGGGTTCACCAGCGATCATTTTGTTTCCATAACAATATGATAATAATAAACCAATATATCTAGTGAGCTCGATCAAGGTATCCCGAGCCGCATCCCGCATTTCCTGCGGATAAAAAGTAACCGCCACGTCTCCATGATTTCACGCAGATATGCTGTTGAGACGTGGCGGCGATGCTCCGAAGATCACTTGCTAGGGATTCTTCTTTTGTGCGGGTATCGCACATAGTTGTTGGCTTTTTTGAACTGGCGCAGTCGAAATTTTTCGACCGATGGGGACGCCACTTACCGATTGAATGGAGGTGCGAGGAATGGCTGTCGCTTCGCCGTCCCGGATAACTGCGCAGAAGTTTGGCCCGCATTGGAGCAATCTTGCCGGAGCGTCCGCCGTGGGCTCACCGATGTAATGAACAATAGGATGATTGACGGCTGCTGTACTGCAATCACTCATTGCGTCTTTTCGACCGAGCGCCCAGAACGGCAAGACAACTAGATAAATCAATAAAGCCACGCAGAATGTCAGAACCATAAAAATCATTGGCACTGACATTAGAAAGAGTGTGGGTAACCCGCCATAAGCAACACGCTTAACTACATCATTGCTTGGTTTCTTGAAATATCTAGCGATCTTCGGATTATTACCTAGACGCTGAGTGATGGCCTTTAACTTTTTCCACCAGCCAAATTTGACGCCCAAAAAGCCGGCTAGAGGAGTCAGCACCGCTAGCGCCAGTTGCGGCCACTCTGCAAGCAAGTAGCGAGGGTAAATGTGCCAGAGTGCGATAGGCCCTTTTCCTGCCACCATCGACCAGCCGAGGAGTGCGTACCAGTAAGCGTCATCTGGAGATACTGGAAATTGTGAAGCATTCAAGCCGAAGTAATCCAAGTACGCCTCAGTGAACATACGACCCTGTGCATAAAACACTGTGGCAAGTAAGGTCAACAACGGAAGTGACATCCACCAGCGGTTTTTGGGTTTTTCGTCACTTTTATGGACCGTCTTTGAAATGGACTTTTCATGACCGCTAATCGAAGATGTGGCTGGGGCGCTCGATTTCACGTCGATAATTTGTACCGTTACCTGTTCGGTGCTGCTCGAAGATTCGCTGGTTTGTTCCATGGTTATCCCTCCTGCGACAAAGAAGTTGTAGAAAGCCAAAGTCAAATTCACTGCGCCAAGACCGTGCGGTTAATTGAACCTTATCTCTTCGTTTGCGAGATCGAACTGCCACTTAGAATGTTTCAGCTTATATTTCAAAACGACCGTGAGAGTTTGATTCTGGGCCCCTTGCCTTTGGGTGTCCTGAGCGTCGAAAAATGAGCGTAGGACCGGCAGATGGTTACCTATGACAGGCTTTCGGGTAACCTCCTGAGACCGATAGGGGAAGGACAACAGGGAAAAGGATATGGCTGGTCACGGAAACCGCAGGATCGCTGTTTGTTTGTTGGTCTTGATCGCAGGCACTTTGCACGCTCAGCAGAACGGAACAGTCACTTACGTGTACACCGATCCGCAGGGAACGCCTTTGGCGGAAGCGGATGCGAATGGAAACATTACCAAGACGTTTGATTACACACCCTATGGCAATGTTGCGATGGGTACGCCACCAAGTGGTCCCGGATATACGGGACACGTCAATGATCCCGAGACGGGCTTGGTCTATATGCAACATCGCTATTACGACCCTGTAACCGGACACTTCCTAAGTGTCGATCCAGTTGGCGTATCACCCGGCGATGCGTACAGGTTCAACCGCTACGGTTATGCGAAAGACAATCCCATCAATTTCCTTGACCCTGATGGAAGGGATGCCCAATTATTTTGGTCAGATCCAACGCATGTGACGCTAACAGTCCCCTACATCGTGGGCGTGAACGACGGATCACACTTGCCCATGACGACAGCCAGCATAAACGCATCGTTCAAGCAAGATTTCTCCGGAAAAGTCGTCCTCAATGGGCAGACTATTACCGTCACGGCTCAAGCCATTGAGGCGAACGGAACGAACACAACCGGACACACAAACTTTCTTTCGGTTGTACCCGATACACAGGGCGTAACCGCATCTGGGCGAGCGCAGACAAATGCAATTGGAGGCGACCGAGTGACGATTGCAGCTACCGGAAAATATGCAGCGACGCCCTCCACGGTAGCGCATGAATTTGGTCATGTAAGCGGCGCCGGTGACCAATACAAAGGTGGTGTAGACGTCAATGGCAACGTCATCAAGCAAGCTGATTCTAGCCAATCTGGCATCATGAATTCTCTGAATGGTGGACAGGCAAATCAGCAGACCATGCAAGAAATCCTTCGAGCACCCACAAATACCAATACTTGCTCGCCTGGTACGCATGCAGGCAATGGAGGTTGCTGAGATGCAACACGCAAAACTTTTGACAGTCGCGCTTTTGTTTTCGATGACTGGTTGTGCATCCGTAGGCACAAAAGTAGATACCTACAGCGGAGAGTATTTCTACAATTTTGAATATGCGTACCTCACTCCTGATGGTTTAAATGAGCAATGGTGTCTAAAGGGAGATATGTCACAGGCCGAACTTCCAACAAAAGGCGCTGAAGGAACGTCGCATGTGACTGTTCAAGGCACCTTGGGACATCGGGGAAGCTACGGCAACTTAGGCGTGTGCAAAAGGATCTTGACAGTCACCAAGCTGGTGAATGTCACCAACATGCGTGGCAAGTGACAACGTATAGTTGGCGGTACAGGCGCAATGCGCTTCGAGCTAAGCACAGGGGGCAGTATGTCAATGATAGGTAACTTCGTTGCCATTGATGGCGCCACGTTGAATCGGCTCATAGGCAACCCGGACGATGTCCTCGGATTTCTTTATCCAGAGAGCGGTGACGTTCCTCCAAATCTGCTGGACGTGGAGAAGGCGTGGCATGCGATTCACTTCACGCTGAACGGATCTCAGTGGGACGGGCACGGGGTCTTGGGTATGGCGGTGCTGGGTGGTACTGAGATTGGTGGGGACGCGGGTTATGGTCCCGCCCGTTATTTGGCGCAGGGCCAAGTGAAGGAGATCGCCGACATTCTATCGAACGTTTCGAAGGAAGAGTTCATCGAACGCTTCAATCCTCAGGCCTTAGACGAACGAGAGATCTATCCACAGATTTGGGTGCGGGATGGCGACTTTGGTCGATCCTACGTCCTAGGTCATTTCGTCAACCTGGTGAAATTTTACCGCGAAGCGGCAGACAGGGGAGATGCGATGCTGTTGTTCATCAACTAATGGCGACGAATGGGAATGACCGCTTCCAACCCGTAGTTGACCTTAGCTCTGGTCGACAAGGGGAGACCCTGAAGATGAAGCGCTTTGAGTTCTATAGCGGTAACACCCTGGTCGGGTGGTCGGACCTCGAAGGACTTGATCGTTCGATGGCGACAGCCTACGGAGCTTTTTTGGTTGCCGAAGGTTACGCGGGTATCCAAGGTGCGGTAATCGCACTCAGAAGTGCCAATCAACGTGAGCTGGACTTGAGTGTCAGGCTGAGCAGCGGCGGACGAGTACAGTGCGTACAGAGGGAGTCGATCGCGCAACGGCGGCGCGGTTCAATCGGGTGTCTAACCACATTGCGAGCCACCCAATAAGAACGGCAATCGGATCGGTGCTAATTTTTCTTTTTCTCGCTACATCAATTTATATGATGTTTACGATGCCAAGAGAGGAAGGTCCATATCGCGTTGTGATGGGGACCGTTCAATCCAGTGCGGTTGTCTGGTCCGGTCGAGTTCATTGGGGGAGTGTCGCGAAAGAACTAGTTGTTCTGCCGGATGGGCGAACAGTAAGTGTGCGCAGTGATAGAGGCCTACTACTTAAGCCTGGAACACCGATTGCCATCCGGCTTTACGAAACGGGTGCCATAGCGCCGGATCAGCCTCTACAGCTGTAGAAAGAATTAAATTTGTTCGCCGAACGCTTTGCGTAGCGTTTTGTATCGACCGGCTGAGATCGCAACCAGGAGCGGACACTTCCATTGCCCGAAAGTGAGATCTGAATTTGCGACGATACTGGGCGGAAATGCCTTGCGTGAGATTGCGAACACGTGGCCAAGCTGGAGCGGACATTCCCCTAATCTGTGCGCCAAGGTTGCTTTTCGCGTGGCAAAGCAATGAGATCCCCTATAGAGTTCTGCCACGCATTAGCATGTCGCATAGGGGGCGCGAATGTTCCGATGGATCAAGGAAATTTGGACAGGATCAGATCCTGTCGAGTTCGAAAGCTCATTCGGATTAATAGAATCCGTTGAACGCCTGAAGGCAGCTACGCGTCGCTGGGGACTTTTCACCGTGTCGCAAGAAGTGGCGAGTGGAATAGTGTCTGAGGATCGTGTCTCACTTCAGCGGGTCATCCCCATGGTGGGTAATTCGTTCAAGCTATTCTTTGTCGGCCGCTTCGAGCTGAGCGGTGACAAGGTGGTACTAAGGGGGCGCTTCACCCTTCACTGGTTTGTGAAACTCTTCATGGCCGTCTGGCTCGGGTTCTGCGGGCTTTTTGCAGTGCTGGGCATATTTGCTGCCTTGCGTTCGCCGCAAGCGACGCCGATGCCCTTTGCGGGACTCGGCATGTTGGTCGCCGGGCTTGGGATAGTGCGACTCGGCGGCTGGTTCTCCCGTAACGACCCAACGTGGCTATCCACTGTAATCCGCAATGCGCTGAGCACGCAGGCAGAGAGGGCTTCAACAGGCCAAGTAACGGACATGTCACGCCAGCCTCAAAAGGGCTGGCCTCCGACCGTCATTTTGGTTGTTTCGGCGGTGCTTCTTTTGGGCGGGTTCATGAGCTTTGTTTCTGCGGTCACCGGCATCCAGTCCTATCAGGGCCACTCGGGAGGGGCCTTCGTTAGGCACTACGCAGATATGCGATTGCGGTATGTGGTCGCAGTCTATGGCGCTTTAATGTTGGCATTATCTCTAGGCATCTACCGGCGGCGTATGTTTGCCTGGCGAATGGGCTTCGTTGTGCTCGTTGGCGGAGGTATTCTCCAGACGTTCGGCCTGTTGACCAGCAATGACCTTGGCAATGCGCGCGTCCCGGCAATCGTCTTTTGCGTCTTCGCAGCCGTGATCCTGATCATCTGGGGGCGCTGGTGGTATGCACAACGCGTCCATTTTCATGATTGATCTGGGAATGACTGCCGTCAACCCGCGGCGGACACAAAATCGCCAGCCGAATGTCTCATATCGAATCGGATAATCGATGTAAATCTCGGAAACATGGATCGTAGGTTCACATATCTAATGGCTCATAACGCCCGACTCGTGAAGTGGTTGTTCGTTCTAGTGCTGATGGGGCTTCTTGGACTTGTGGGTACGTGGATAGCTGGCTCAACGCTCGTCAGCCCCACACAAGCGTCCATCGGAGCACCGCCATCTGACATTCCTGCTCAAGCAGTGGTGTTTCCCGATGCGTCAGGTAAGCCTATCCACGGTTGGTTTATTGCGGGTGCGAAAGGTCAAGGTGCAGTGCTCTTGTTGCACGGTGTGCGTGCGGATCGGCGAGCCATGGTCAATCGCGCTCGGTTTCTCCATGCGGCAGGTTATGCAGTGCTACTGATTGACTTCCAGGCATCCGGCGAAAGTCCTGGTAAGGCGATCACCTTCGGCTATCGCGAAGCAGATGACGTGAAAGCATCGCTGCGGTATCTCCATCAACAACTACCCGGCGAGCGTGTAGGGATCATCGGTACGTCGATGGGCGGCGCCGCCACGATTCTTGCCGAGCCGAATGTGGATGCAGATGCTGCTGTGCTCGAACAGGTCTATCCAACGATTCGCCAGGCCACTGAGGATCGGCTCGCTATACACCTTGGGCCTATGGGGCCGTGGCTAGCCCCCTTTCTGCTAGCCACCTTACATTGGCATCTCGGCATTTATCCCGACCAGCTGCGTCCGATCGATCACATCGGGCATCTGGCGATACCTAAGCTATTAATAGTAGGTGACCGTGACCGGGACACGACCCTGCCTGAATCCTACGCGATGTTTCGTGCGGCGACAGGACCTAAGGAGTTATGGGTGGTGCATGGAGCAAGGCACGTTGATCTTTACGGATATGTTGGCACTGATTATCAGATCCGTGTGCTCGACTTTTTCGATATCTGGTTACGCAGGAGCCCGAATTGAATCAGGGAGGAGCCCAATGTTCGTCGCGATTTTGGTCACCATATTGCTCGGCACGTTGTGGTCGCCTTCATGGATCGTACTGAAATTCGTAAGACGACTTTCAGAAGGGGCGACAATATGCAAGGCTTGGCCGATCTGGTTGGCGCTGGCATGTCTAGCTGTGGCGTTTATCTTCCTTGCCGATGCGATAGGCCTTACGAATCCGGCAGGCTACATGTTCGGCATTTGCTTAGGGCTCGGTGTTCTGGGAGCTGTGATGCTGTGGCGATTCGCGTCGACGGAGCATAACTAGCATCGGCTTTGAAAAGCGATACTCATGGCGTTTAACTCGCTTCTTTTGTGTTTGCGATTTCCGCGGTCTGGCTTCGATTAAGGCGTCATGGCAGGCTCTAACCAAACGTCTAAGCGAACGCCGACTGCTCTACTCAGGTGTGAGGCCCATGATTCAACCTTCTGTACGTGCTGAAATTGAGAATCGTATAAGTCGTGCCGAATCGGAGCATGGCGTTAGGGTCCTGCTAGCTGTGGAGTCTGGGAGTCGTGCGTGGGGCTTTGAGTCTCCCAACAGCGACTACGACGCTCGATTCATCTATGTCCACCCCAGAGATTGGTACCTTTCGGTAGGACTGGAAGAGCAAAGAGACGTCATTGAATATCCGATCGTCGATGATATTGACCTAAACGGTTGGGATTTGCGAAAGGCCTTGAGACTCTTTTGGAAATCCAATCCAGCATTCGTTGAGTGGATTCAATCGCCAATTATCTACAAGCAGGAAGGTAACTTCGCTCACTTAGTCCGTGAGCTTCTGACCACGGTCTATTCCTGCGAAAGTGGCATGTATCACTATCGAAGCATGGCCAAGAAGAATTTTCGCGGCTATCTGAAAGGTGACCTTGTGCCGCTGAAAAAATACTTCTACGTTTTGCGTCCACTGTTGGCATTCCGTTGGTTGGAACGATACCAATCTGCAGCTCCCATCGAATTCGAAAAGCTGCTGCATCTGTTGGGTGATAAAGCCTCGCTGCTTGCGGACATAGATAGTTTGCTTACATTGAAGCGAGGGGCGCCAGAGATGGGATTGGCCGCGCCGGTCCCGTCGATACATGCATTCATCGAAGCGGAATTGGATCGACTGGAGCGAGTGTCTCCGAGCAAATCCGAGGCTGCACTAGCCGTCCCTATGCTCAACGACGTATTTCGCTCCAGCCTTGAAGCGGCGTGGGCTTAGCGAATCGTCTAAGGGTGGTGCGCAGCTAAGCGCGTTCGGCAACTTCTTCCCAGGTCAAATCGAACCGAGCTAGGTATTTGCGTAGCCGGTCGGCGTCATTCGTGGTCGAACGCCGTTTGCGTGACGCCGCAAAGAGCATGCGTCCGGCCTCGGAGAGTGATTTGGCGTTGCGGCACGTGCTGATCACTTCGCGCAGCTGAGCGTGATCGAAGCGATCTATGTCGTGCAATCGATCGCCGAGTAATCGCGCTAGCGCATGATCTTCTTGACCGCCCATCGGTCCCCACAGTCGCTTGAGCCGACCGATCTCTTCATCGACAGTCTCGATGCGTATGCGCCCGGAAGCCGAAAGCGTCGCCATGCGTGTTACCGAGGCACCGAGATCGCGGAAGTTACCCTTCCAGATCGCCTGGGCGGATGCAGCGAATGCCAGGTAGCGGTCGCGTGCTTCGCGATTGAACGTCACGCGACGCTGGTTGTTCTGCGTGAATCGCTCAAGCTCGAAATCAAGGTTGGGTTCGATGTCTTCGGGGCGATCGGCGAGACCTGGAAGCTGGAATGTCCATAGATTGAGTCGCGCGTACAGATCGTCGCGGAAGCCGCCTTCGTCAACACGCAGGCCGAGGTCTCGATTAGTGCCGGCAATCAACTGGAAGTCGCTCTCTACTTCCTTATCGCTGCCAACCGGGAGGAATCGCTTCTCCTCCAACGCGCGCAGCAGCATGGCTTGTTCATCCGCGCCGAGTTCGCCGATTTCATCGAGGAATAGCAGGCCTTTGTTTGCCGATCGAAGCAGGCCAGCGCGTTCGTTGATGGCACCCGTGTAGGCGCCTTTGACATGTCCAAACAGCGCGCTCATGGCGCCATCGCCACGAAGGGTCGCGCAGTTGACCTCGACAAAGTTGCCGGGGAGCTGGTGGCGCAATTTCTTCAGTTCAAAAATGCGCTTTGCGAGCTGGCTTTTGCCTGCACCGGTTGGGCCCATAAGCAAGATCGGCGCGGCGGAGCGGATCGCGACGGTTTCAATCTGTTCAATCATGCGATTGAAGGCGATGTTGCGCGTGGCAATGCCGCTCTTCAAATACGCCTGATCGGCCTGTTGCTCCTTAACGAAGCGCTCGGCAATGCGGTCGTATTTCGACAGATCCAGATCGATAACACTGTAGGTTCCGCTCACGCCCGCTGTTTGCTTGCGTGGCGGAGAGGTCTGCAGCAAATGGGCGGGAAAGTGCCGGCTCTCCGTCAACAGGAACAGACAGATCTGCGCAACGTGCGTGCCCGTGGTGATGTGTATGTAGTAGTCCTCGGCCTCCGTATCGAACGGGTAGCTGCGACTGAATTCATGCAGCACCGAATAGACCGACTCGAAATCCCACGGGTCGGCGATATAGGTATCGCGCACCGTTACCTTCGTTTCCGGTGAGACCTGCGCAATGTCCGCGCACACCAGGTCCGAGACATCCTTGTAGCGGCGTTCATCCGCTAGCAGTTCGATGCGGCTGACGAGGAAGTCCTCATGCATGCCCAGCGACACCGAAGGACGCCATTTCTCCCAGCGACCGGCGCCTCGGCCGGAATCGAGCTGTGTACCGAGAAATCCGATGACGACTTTGGGTTTCATGACGATATATTAGGATAAAAAGCTATCCATAGCTATCCATATTACGCAAGTTGGCGAGCATTGAAAACGCGCTGGTAAATATAGAAATTCATATAAATCATCATCTTGATGAGTTTCACTCGATGTTGGCACGGCAACTGCAGTAGTGGGGAAGACAAAGGAGATTCCCCATGGCCAACACTCAACTCTTCGCCAGTCAGCGCGGCCGCATGGTTCCGAAGGCTGACGCCTTCAACGAGGCAGGCGGCGCCGCTTACCAGCGTTCACCGGAAGCAGCCCTCGCGCTTTATGCCGCGACCGGTTGCCTTAACGGCACGTTCTACAGCGATGCCGCGACGCAGCTAGCTGAAGTGCTTGGTCTGTGTGAAGCGGTATCGCCGCAGTACGTCGCGCAAACCGCGCTGTACGCCCGCAAGACTGCCTATATGAAGGACATGCCGGCGTTGCTGCTTGCGCACCTGGCTGTCCGAGACGGCGAGCTGCTCAGCAAGGTGTTCGACCGCGTGATCGATAACGGACGCATGCTGCGCAACTTCGTACAGATCGTGCGCAGCGGTGTGGTGGGACGCAAGTCGCTGGGTACGTTGCCGAAGCGATTGGTGCAGCGTTGGCTGGAGAACGCTTCGATCGATGCGGTAATGAGCGCGGCGATCGGTGAGAAGCCTTCGCTGGCGGATGTGATCCGTATGGTGCATCCCAAGCCTAAGGATTCAGAGCGTGAAGCGCTGTATGCGTGGCTGATCGGTAAACCGTACAAGGAGGACGTACTGCCGTTGAAGGTGCGTGAGCTGGAGGCGTTCAAGAAGGAGCAGGGCGATGTCGTTCCGGATCTTCCGTTCCAGTACCTGACTGCGTTGCCGTTGAAGGCGCAGCATTGGAAGGACATCGCCAGCCGTGCCTCGTGGCAGGCAACGCGTATGAACTTGAACGCGTTTGCACGTCACGGTGTATTCGAGGATGACGCGTTGATCGCACGTACGGCAGCTCGTTTGCGTAATGCGGAAGCGATACAACGCGCCAAGGTATTTCCGTACCAGTTGATGACCGCGTTTCGGGCTTCATCGAACGCTATACCGTCAGCGATCGTGGATGCGTTGCAGGACGCCATGGAAATGGCAACCCGCAATGTGCCTAAGGTGATTGGAAAGGTGGTGGTAGCGGTGGATGTGTCGGGATCGATGCAATCGCCGGTAACCGGATTTCGCAAGGGTGCGACATCAACGGTGCGTTGTATCGAGGTAGCAGCGTTGATTGCCGCTTGCCTGAAGCGGGTGAATCCCGATGCGCGTGTAATTCCGTTCGCGGAAGCCATACGCGAGTGCCGGTTGAACCCGCGCGACAGCGTCATGACGCAGGCGCAGCAATTGGTGGCGTTGCTGGGTGGCGGTACGAAGGTCAGCGCACCGCTGATTGAATTGAACAAGGAACGTAGTGAGGTGGATCTGCTGGTGCTCGTGTCGGACAACCAAAGTTGGGTCGATACGCGTGCGAGTGGCGGTACGGAAACCATGCGGCAGTGGGCAGAGCTGAAGCAGCGTTGCCCGAAGGCGCGCATGGTCTGCATCGACCTTCAGCCGAACGTCACCAGCCAATCGGTGGAGTCCATGGATGTGCTCCACGTGGGTGGCTTTACGGATGCGGTGTTCGATCTACTGGCGAGTGTGGCATCCGAAGGAACGGGTGCCCGTCGTTGGGTGGAGCGTGTCGAAGCGATTGCGCTCTGAAACGTTTATCCCCGGTGGGAGAGCCCGCCGGGGATGGGCCTGGACGTGACGAAGGGAATGCGCGAGAGATTACTTGGGATCAGCTGGTTCGAATCCAGCCATCTCCCGCAAGGATTGTCGCTTCGTCCGTGGGCAGGTTTATAAAGGTTTGTTTTGCAGCGAATGCAGATGGAACTACATCAATGGTAAGCCTTCGGGCGATAGGGTTCGAATCCCGTTGCATAGATAACGTGTCAAGGCACGTCTCCTTGCAAGATGTTTCATCACCTTTGTCGCTGCGCCTCTTTTCATGTATTAGCTATACGTATTGGGTTTGAAAGTTGTTGCGAATGCAGGTGGACGTACTGGAAATCCTAGGTCGCGGGTTCAAGTCCCGCCCAAGTCGCGATGGCGACGTGGTAGCTCAGCGGTTAGAGCAAGGGTCTTCGTTCATCACGACTTGTCGCTGCAGCTTAGGTAAGAACATTTAAATACGAACGATTTCGCGTTGCGGCGAATGCCAGTGGAACTACAAGACCTGTCACGTCCCTTGTCGCGGGTTCGAATCCCGCCAGCATGGCGCAAGCCGCGTTGTAGCTCAGTGGTAGAGCAGGAGTTTCACTCAAACTTGTCGCCGCACTTTTAGATAGACAACGAGTGGCATGAACGAATCAAATGCCATTCGAGCCAGGAGAAGGATTGTGAGCACGCAGTACCAAGTCATCAACGAGCCGGGCGCTGTGCCGATCAAGGCATGGACGCACGGCGTGCCGATCGAGGATGCGGCACACCAGCAGCTGATCAATATCGCCAGGCTGCCATTTATCCATCGCTGGGTAGCGGTAATGCCGGACGTGCACCTGGGTAAGGGTGCAACGGTGGGTTCTGTCGTGCCTACCGTCGGCGCGATCGTGCCGGCGGCGGTAGGCGTGGACATCGGTTGCGGCATGATCGCCACCCGTACGACGCTAACTGCAACCGATCTGCCGGACAACCTGGTAGGTATGCGTTCCGCCATCGAGCGTGCCGTCCCGCACGGCCGCACGATAGGAAAGCGCGATAAGGGTGCGTGGGAAACGCCGCCAGAAGCATCGATCGAAGGTTGGTCGCAGCTCGATCAGGATTTTCGTCGCATCGTCGACAAGCAGCCGAAGCTGGCGCGTACCAATAACCTTAACCACTTGGGGACCTTGGGTACGGGCAATCACTTCGTCGAGGTGTGTCTGGATGAGGGGGATCGCGTGTGGTTCATGCTCCACTCCGGCTCGCGTGGCGTGGGTAATGCCATCGGCACGCGCTACATCGAGCTCGCCAAGGAAGACATGCGTCGCTGGATGATCAACCTGCCGGATCAGGATCTCGCGTATCTGCCGGAAGGCAGTGAACACTTCGATGACTACGTGTTTGCCGTGGAATGGGCGCAACGTTTTGCGCGCACCAACCGCGCCATCATGATGAGTCACGTCATTGACGCGGTCGCCAAGATCATTCCCAAGCCGTTCGATGCCTGGGCCGAGGCGGTGAATTGCCATCACAACTACGTCAACCGCGAATATCACTACGGCAAGAACGTACTGGTGACGCGTAAGGGCGCAGTAAGTGCCAAGGCGGGTGAGCTGGGGATTATTCCCGGCAGCATGGGTGCGAAGAGCTTTATCGTGCGTGGCCTCGGCAACGATGAGAGCTTTCACAGCTGCAGCCACGGCGCAGGCCGTGTGATGAGTCGTACTGAGGCGCGTAAGCGCATCACGCTGGACGAACACAAGCACGCGACCGCACACGTCGAGTGCCGTAAGGACAGCGACGTGATCGATGAATCACCGGCAGCGTACAAGTCCATCGAAGCCGTGATGGAAGCGCAAAAGGATCTGGTAGAAATCGTGCATACGCTTCGCCAGGTGGTTTGCGTCAAGGGATAAGGTGTGCGGGGTTTACCCCGCACACCCGTTTATAAAGAAGCAGGATTCAGGGAAATAGGGAAATGATCGAGATCGACGGATCAGCTGGCGGCGGCCAGCTACTGCGCACAGCGCTGAGCTTAAGCATGATCACGGCAACGCCGTTCACCATGACGGGCATCCGTGCCAAACGGAGCCGCCCGGGTCTTATGCGTCAGCATTTGACGGCGGTGGATGCCGCACGACAAATCAGCGACGCTGCGGTAACCGGCGCAGAGCCTGGCTCGCAAACGTTGACCTTCGTACCGCAGGCAATACGCGCGGGCGACTATCATTTTCCTATCGGTACCGCGGGCTCAACGACACTGGTGCTGCAGACTGTATTGCCTGCATTGATTCTCGCCAATAAAGCATCGTCGATTCGCCTCGAAGGCGGCACGCACAATCCGCTTGCGCCACCCGCGGATTTTCTTATTGATGCATTTGTACCGGTTCTCGCGAAAATGGGGGTGCAAACAGACATTCGCCTCGATCGCCACGGCTTTTATCCTGCCGGCGGCGGCGTGATCGATGTAAGCATCCAGCCAACGCAGACGCTTAAGCCACTTCAACTAATAATGCGCGGCGACCTGCGTTCCATTTCGGCCAAAGCTTTGATATCGAATATCAACGCAAGCGTGGCCGAGCGCGAGCTGAAAGTCGTCGCGCGTCGGTTAGCGCTGCCAGATGACGCGATGAAAATACACGAGATCAAACCCGCATTAGGCCCTGGCAATGCATTAATCATTCGAGTCGAATCCGAGCACATCATCGAATGCTTCACGGCGTTCGGCGAGCGAGGCGTGAGCGCGGAACAGGTTGCCGAGCACGTGTGCGAAGAGGTTCAGCATTACATCAAAGCGGATGTCGCAGTAGGACCTTACATGGCCGATCAGCTTTTACTTCCGATCGCCTTGGCAGGAAGTGGCTCATTTACAGCCGCAGCGCCAACCGCTCATTCGCGCACGAACGCCTTGCTTATCGAGAAATTCTTGCCTGTTAACATCGACTTCGTCGAATGGCGGCCCGGAGCATGGACAGTCGACGTCAGCTAACTCAAAATGAACTTAGCCGTCTTCCGGTGGCACACGTGTGACGGCAATCTACGCAGCTCGTGTGTAATGCTCAAGTTCAGCTTCAGTCGTCAAGCGCTCGAGAAGTAGTTTCATATCGAATTTGTCGTTTGAGGACTGAAGAGGACCGGTCTGTTGCTCCATCACCGATGCGGCTATTGCGAGCGCCTTTTTCACAAGGTGCAAATCGCGTAGTTCGATGACTGCTATGGCAATTTCTTCAGACCCAGGAGAGCGAGATGAGGATCGCCCTGCTGAATCTTATGTCGGAAGCAGAACATTTAATCCAACCAACTGTCGGAACCCTTGCCTAACGACGAGATATAGCGTTGTGTTTCTCTTCAAAGACCTAGAACAGCGTACGCACTATTGGACTGGTCACTCATTCCAGCAACACTGCAGAGCTGTAAGTGCCAAGACGTAGCGCTTCCTTCGCATTTCTGCTCTCGGTCCGGCGAACGAAATCCAGTACAAAACGTATGCGCCGTAGCAAACTGCAGCAACAAGCCAGAGAACCTGAATTCCCTTGGCTAAGTGATCTTCACCCGATAAGAAGTCCCTGGCTTTGGGCAAATAGGGCTTTGTGTCGTTGATCACGTTCGAAATAGCGGACCACGCGGTGAATGGTGCAGTCATAATGACCGCAACAAAGCCCTTCTTTGCATAGTCATAGTAGCCATATTGAATATTTGAATAGTCTTGCGAAGATTTGACCAGCTTAATGAGGTTGTCGAGGTTGGTCTTGTTCAGACGGGCCTCCGGCTTTCTTTCCCAAATTCCCTCAAAAAGATAGTGAACCAAAAGCGATGCATTTTTCAGCTCAAACGCTTTGTATGTTTGTTTTGCGTGCGGTTGTTCGTGCTGAACGAATGCTTTTAGGAAGCTTTCGTAATTGAACATTGCTAAAACGAGAAAGACGCCGTAGATGAGGAGAAGACTCCAATAAGCAATTCTGTCGTGGTTTGGGAAAAAGATGTGCGAAAAAACGGATGCGACGGCGAACGCCACCGCCAGCAGAAGAAAGTAAGGGCAATTGCGAATAAAATATTTTGATTCGGTTGCGATCGTGGATCGAATACGAAATAGCTTCCGAAGCTGCCACACTTCAATGCGGGCTTTCTCCTCTGCTTCAACAAACGAAGCCCAAACGGCTGTTTCGAGGCTTTGTAGGCTCGACAAGTTGTTTAGCAAGTTTTTTTGTTGGCCATGCTTGGATGTTTCCATGTAGAGTGCTGTCGCGCATATTTTCCGCCTAGATCAAACGCCTCATATGCCGGACAGCGAATCTCGAGAATTGTCGTTGTTACCAAGCTACCGCTGCCCTTCATGCCACAAAGGGATTCAAAGAAGGGGCTTTGATAGTGTGATCGCAACTCCGTCAACCATCGTTCGATCTCGCCCTTTGATGTATCCGCCGGTAAACCGAGTCCACGGATTAGCTGGATTTTTCGAATGGAGGGTATGGTATACGCTACGCTTCAGTCGTCTATCGCAAAAGTACGACAGTGTTCAACCTCGATGCATTCGTAGACAGATGTGGTCGTGCGGTTATTGTCACCTAGAGCAGCCAAGCTGCAAGCTGACAGCGAGTAACAAAAGGCCACCGTTAGTAGAGTTGCCATTGCCCTTCAGGCCCGAAAGGGATTCAATGTTGGATGGCTTTGATATTGTGATTGCAATTCCGTCAACCATCGTTCAATCTCGTCTTTTGATGTATCCGTTGGAATACCGGGCCTAAACCGAGTCCACGGATCGGCTGGATTTTTCGAATGCAGGGTGTAGAACGGGGTGCCGAAGACATCTTCGTATTCGAGGACAAGTAACCAGTGTGCTGATGCCGCAAAGGCCAAGTCGGTATCGTTGAACTTGGGGCCGAGTCCGACTGGTAACGGTATGTTGCCCTTCGGATTGGAACGTGTTTCCCCGGCTGACATGGGTGAAAGTTCGCGGCTCGGCCCGTAACCCTTTTTACCAAAAACCCATACGCTCAGGCGGACATTGAGAGCCGGTCCCGGACCGATGTTCCTGATAGCACACCTAAGGAACATGAGCTTTTTGGTTGGATCCGTAGAAAGGAATGTAGACCGGTTTAATGGGTCCATAATGTCGAACGGCGTAAGCACCAGAAGAGGCCGATACGTCTCCTCATGATGCTGGGTATCGAACTCGCGAGTCGTCGCGAAGTGGTCATTGGTCTCTTGTCGCTGACCTTGACCTTCTTTGATCGCCTTGTAGGTCAGTCCAGCCATGACGGCTGTGAAGACCGCAGCTGCAACAGTACCTACAGCAGTGATCGCATCCCATAGATGATCAGCCATAAGTGCTTCCTTGCTTGGTGGAGGGCGGTATAAAACTCTGTTTAGTGCAATAAGTCGATTACGTATGATCACAGCGTTTCGATCAAAATAAAAAAAGTGAAGTTCGAAGCATTATCTATTTCCACGAACTCCAATATGTTGCTCGGTTTGATGTCGTACCCCTTTTCTCTAAAATAGTCGGCATGACGCTTGGGGATTTCCTTCCCGCTGCTTCCATCGTGACCGCTCCCGTCCTTATTTGCCGAGTAGATTTCCTTTCCTTTGCCTTTAGGCTTGGCATATACGTGGACATGTTGCTGTGTCTTTGTATTGGTATTTGCTGGATCCTCTCGATAAGATCGATTGGTTCCTGGAATATTTTTGTATTCCTTATATTCGAGCAGTGTTGATGGAAGCTGGACGATAACGACTTCTGGCTGGTCTAGGTCACGCTGCTCCATCAAAAACTCTTTGAAAGTTTTCATAAACTGCCCTCCTGTTTGTAAAACAACGTGGTCCTGCGAAGTTCTATTTAGAAGGCTAACAGAGCGCCTTGGATGGAGTGACGCTCTGCCACGTGGAGACATACGTGAAATCCGAGACCCAGAGCTGGTTCGGTCGCTCGGCCTTGAATTGTCGATTGACCTTGTCCAACGGACATGGCGCCTTGCTGTTGCTGACCGTCGTGCGCACCACCTTGCCACGCATGACGCCGTGTAGCCCATGCCGGCGCATCAGGCGCTCGACGGTGCAGCGTGCCACCGGCATGCCTTCACAATGCAGTTGTCGCCAGACCTTGTCGGCCCCGTACACCGAAAGGTTGGCTCGCCACACCCGCTCGATATGCGGGATCAGTTGTTCATCGCGCTGGGCACGCACGCTGCGTCGTGACGGATCACGCTGGCAGGCGGCGTGGCGCCGATAGGTAGTGGGATTGAATCTGCGCTCAACCGCACCTGAAAAGCCATTGCAGTAAGGCATCCCCAATCTATCCATTGCGGTTTCACTGAAGAGGTCATAATTTGTCGTGAAAATCCATGGACGCGGAAGACCTCGATCTCGATAGCTGAGCTTTCTGTAGAAAGCTTGATAGAGATGCGTAACCGTTTCGTCGCCTTCAGCGAAAGGTCCATTAGAACAACGACTGGTGACGAAGCGAGTCACTTTTTTATCAGAGAGGCTACGACATCTTTCGCAGGTGCGAGTGAGTCATTGGTACTTCGGCGGAGGACAAATTGTAAACTGTAGAGGGCCTCCATTAAGCGCTCTAAATTATTCGAGAATTCTGAGCCACCGATGTCGATCCCCAAGACATCTCGCATGACTTGGCGTTCATGTGCGCTGGGAAAAAAGTTTTTCTCTTCTTGGGCATCGTGCGCAGCTAATGCATCAGAAGGATTGGATGCGCGGCCTGCATCAAGTTTAGGGTCACTTCCTATGGTGATAGTTTGCGCCGCGCCTGACTCGTTAGTCTGTGTTGTGGATTGTCCTGGTAGTTGGTTGGACAAGTCGGTGGGCGAGACCAAAAAATCCTTTGCGAGAGGTGACATGGTGTCGATGCCGAGTTGCCGATCCTCGCGCACAAGAGACGAGCATCCCGAACCAAACAAAAAGGCAAGATTCTTGGCGTTTAGGGCGTCGTGCAATTGCTCCCGAACGCGCGAGGCAGCTGCGTCCCAGTTGAACGCTCCTCCTTCCTTTGGAGACACTGCGTCTTCGGCCCCCTTGAGAAACACAAATTGACCAGCAGGTAGGTCCATGATTTCCCCCAAATTTGACGAGCGCTTTTTCGGGGTCGAAAGTAGTTAACGCCCGAGTCGAATAAGCGAGTTAGGGGTTTCGCTCGATCGTGCGTTTTTCACGATTAACCCGATAAGGGCAATTTAGCGCAGAACGGCTGCCTGCGGCTGACAGGGGTACTCGGCCAAACGGCCGGTCATGAAGGAAGGTACTGGCGCCGCTTGGTGGATACCATAAGCTGTCCACAGCAAATGAACCATAAGCTGTCCATTCGGACAACTTATGGGTTCGTGGCTAGGATGGATGTCGATGGACAGATATGTGGTCCCACCATCATCCAAATAACCACATCAACTACTTGATATATTTTGATTTTTATTCCGAATATTTGTTACGCAACTCACTTTCTGACTCACTTTTTCAGACATGAGTGCCTGCGCGCTTCATGCGAATAGCTGCCAGAGGTGCAACCGCATGACACCTTACGGTAGAGAATTCTAGTGCACACCAAAGGTGTATCCGGCTGCCGATGTCATTGCTTCAACCGGACTTCTTCGTTGAGGAAGGCTTCCTGCCTCGCTTAGATGTCTCCCGGCAACATTGCTCAAGCTTGGCTCGGAACGGCTCCGACTTGTGCTCACCCGAAGCCAGTCTTTGAAATTTCTTGACAAGCTTACTCTTACGTACCGTGTGGCGATCCTTGCTGACCTTATCCGTGCCAGGCATCACTCCTTCCATCATCAATAGTTCGTCCGCTAATGCATCGTAGGCATCCGTCAGACTGGCCCACAATGCATCTGGACAAATTTTGTCTAGCAGACGAATGCATTTCTCAACGAATTCATTGACACGATCTTTCTTTTTTGCAATCCCTTTGCGCGCGAACTCGTACGCCGACCCCGTATTGATACCGATAAAGAAATAGACCGCCATCAAAGCGTTCCAGCTCTTATCTTCATCAGACGAGGAAGCAAGTTCGGCTTCACGCAAGTACGCCATTGCTAACACAAGCGGCACCCAAGCATGCACCTTGCTTGAAGTGGATGCGTACACATCCTCCATGTCAGCCGCGGACCGCTCATGCTTGACCACCAACTCTTCCGCCATGCGCCTGACATCATTGAACGAATCTTTGAGCTTCAGCCGTTCATGCAGAAGCATTAGCGTTGAACGTGCTTTGCCTAAGCAAAACTTCAATGGAAGTGCCATCGCGCCAGAACTACTGTCGATATTCGTTCTGAGCCTAATAGGTTTGAAGTCGCCGGGACCCATCGATTCAAATCACCCCAAGAAGCTGTTCATTATGTCAACTTGACATGCAAGGTCATGGGCAATTCAACCCATAGACGAGACATTGTACATCCCCGCCCTTCCAGTCATCCCGGGCAGCCTCACTGCAGAGGGACACACCTAACGGTGTGTCCCTCTGCAAGTATGCCTTGACTCAAGGCATATCCATGTCCTCGGCCTATGGACCGAGCTCGACTTGGTCCGTTGCTAGCTATCCGAGAAATTTCTCTTCGCCGGCCATGTATCTCACTGAGACTTTGTGGATTTCCATGCAATGCCGAGCGTCTTTTTACCGTTTCCCGCAAGTAGGGATATTTCGTCGACGCAATTATCGATAACGTGACCTCCATGTTCAGCCATCAACCTGGAGGTATTTGATGAATCTATCCCCGCCCCCTGATACGCGCGTTCTGCGTCTGAAGGAGTTTCGGGCGCGGCTCAAGATCGGGAACACCACGATGCACGAAGGCTGGAAGTTCGGGTCGAAATACTTTCGGCCTGACTTTCCCCCGAAGTATTACATCGGACGCACGCCGTACGTATTGGAGCGCGATGTCGATGCCTACATTCTTGCGCATACGAGCCATACCGCCTAACCGCTGACGCGGCCTCTGGTTCCATCTCGCTCGGAACCTTTACTCCCATCCGAAACCCATCGATCCCCGCATTGCACCTGCCAGGGGCAAGGAGAAGTCATGCCTGAAATTTGTTGACTAGTCGTTTCAATGCTGATGCCCGAGTCGCACGCAAGCGACTCTCCTCTTTTACATCCCAATTTGGAGTAACCACGATGGCAATCACCTTTTCCTATGCCACCGATGACATCCTCGACGCCCTCACGCATGAGCTGGAGGCACTTCAGCCCGATGAGGAAACTCTTCTCCGCTGCAATTACGCGCGCATCCATTCAGCGGTGGCTGCGGCTTTAGCGCGTGGCAACACCATGCGGCAAGTCCTTGAGCTTCTGAAGCAGAATGATCTGGACATGCACCATGCTACGCTGAGCAAACTGTACAGGGCGGAATCTGAGGCCCGCAATGAGCGTAGCGAACGCGTTTGCTGCGTGATGTGTGGGCAACCGATGAAGCCGAAGGAGACGGCCCGTGCGGAGGCATCCATCTCCAAACCGGATGCCATCGACACTAGTGAGGAGGCAGCCGCATGAGCCTCATCGTTCCCAACTACCGTTCGGCTTTCACGGCGACCACATTTGGCTCCGCGACGAGTCAGTATCCCCAACCTGGATGTCACCTACTGGGGGGCACCCCCAACAACCTTACCTGTCCCGACTACACACTTCCGGAGATCGCATATCAGGCCTTCCTGGAACTGCGCTGGATCATCCACGCTCCCGACGAAATCATCATGGCGGCCATTCTGGCCGCTATGTCTGCCGCCTGCCAAAGTTGGATCCGCGTCAAGCCTCCGCATCGCGACAAAGCGCACGTCATCGGTCTTGCTATCTATACCGGCGCTGACAACAGTTCGGGCAAGTCGCCGGTCATGGACAAGGTGTTCGCGCCAATGCATCAAATCAGCCGCGTACGTACCAAGAAGCAAAAAAAGGCCGCAAAAGAACGTGGCGCCGAGGATCTACTGTTCCGCACCAAGCGTCGCGCCTTGCTGGCACAGGTCAGCAAGCTCTATGCCCGTGGCGTGAAAGCCGCTCCGGAAGAACTGGCCCTTGCCGAACAGGCAGTCAAGGAACTGATGGAGATCGATTCTTCCGACGCGAAGCCCGTGTACATGGTCAAAGGTGACATCTCGCCATCGAAGCTCATGGACGAACTGGATGGCACTCATGTCTCTGTGCTGGTGGCCGCCGACGAAGGTCGCAAGTTCTTCGGCAGGATGACTGACGATGATCTGGAAATGCACAACCAGTTGCACGAGGGTGCTACCGTGCCCTACGAGCGCCGTTACCACACGGTCATCGCCGACGAGCCGCTGGTTACCTATTGCGTGATGACCCATCTCGACGCGCTCGCTCGCTTTCTTAAACGACTAGGTAAGGAAGCGCGCGCTTCGGGCTGGCTCGCTCGTTCCTTGTTCTCTAAGGCGCCGCCGTATCACGGTGATCCACTCTCTGCGATTCTGCATCCGTCGTTTCCCAAGACGGACGTCTTCAATGCTCGGTCGATGGCCTTGCTGGAAGCTCTCGAACAACTGCCCACTGACGGCAGTTTCGAACCCATCACGCTCGAATTCGACGAAGCCGCCACGACGATATTCATGGAGATGCTCCGCACGAACAAGCAGCGCATGACATCGCCCGATGACTGGGGACTCCTCAAAGATTTTGGCCGCAAGCACCCGTCCAACGTCGCCCGCATCGCGGCTATCTTCCACCACTTCTCCGAACAGCCCGGTACCCTCATTTCCAAGGAAACACTCATGAACGCGATTCAGATTGCAGACTGGTATGTTGAAAAGGCCAAAGAGGCCCTGGTCACTGAGCCCATGCAGCACAAACTCAAGAAGTTTGTCAGCTTTCTGCACGACAAGTGCTACATCCATCGCAAGCATGTAGCCTATACCGATCAAGGCGAAGAGAATTTGATTCCGCTTCGCTGGGTCATGCAATTCCACAATATAGAACGCACGGAGCTTGACCCGCTCCTTGACCTTCTGGTGCAGGCGGGCTCTATCGAATTCTACCGCTCACGTCTGGGCAAGCAGTGCATCTGGCTCAACCCGGAACTCTTCGACACCCTGTAGCCTCCTGGCCAGGCCATGAACAACCTGCAAGGTTGTTCATGGCTAGCACTTCCAGGCAATTCTGGCCGAAATAGCAGTAACGGCCAACAGGCCGCGCCCAAAGACGTTCCCCATGTCCACCTCATCGCGCCCCTTCGGGCATCTGGCACATTTCACGCCATGACCAGCACGCGTAAGTTAAGTGCGGTACATCCATCCGCCAAAACTGTACCTTTTCGTTGCACCAAGGCCACTACGGCTACTACGTAGTAACCGTAGTGGCGGCCAGCAAGCCGAAACCGCACATTGGTGTGCCGGAAATCAAGTCACGCTCACGGCCTCAGAAGGCCCCCGACCTGCGATTAGACTCGGCGACTGACCAGCCGGCTCCCATGCCACACCAGCATCCGGCGTGATTTCCCTCTGGCGGGAATACTCGATACCTTGCTGCCTGAGTTTGCGCAACTGACCAGGCCCCATGTATGGCACTGGCTCCCTATACACCCGCTGCTCACGAAGCGTTCGATGGTCGACACGCTTGCGGAGTCCCAGATACTGAAGCTCGCTGTTGATCGTTTGCGCAACGATGCGGCGCATCTCGATGGTCGAGTTCGATATCTCGGAAGGCCGCAGTCCTGACCCTATCTTCTTGTTGCCACCCAGTTCGGGATGAGCCGCATTGAACCGTTTGAACGTCTGTTCCGGTGAACGGTCGATACCATCATCGACCCGCCCGGAAAGCATCCCGTGGATGTGGGGGTATGGCACCCCTGATACCGATGAAATGTTCTCGTGGACGGCGAACATGTAGGGCCTTCCTTTGGCTATCGCACCCATGATTCGCTTCGCCAGTGTCATGTTCTGTTCGCGGTTCAAGCAGTTCGGCAAGCCAATGACCACGGTGATACATGCTGGGCTGTTCGCGCGCTCGTATTTGTCCGAGGCGAGGAAGAACCCATCGGGATCGTTCCATGCCCAACCCGGCATGTTGTCGCATCCCCACCCAACAAAATCATCCCGCTCTGCGAAGGTACCCCGGCGCATGATGTAACGAATGTGCTCAGTCGTCGTTCCGCGCTTCAACGACGCGATGCCAAAATGCATCTGATCCATGGTGAAAGTCCTTTATCGTGCATAAAAAAGCCACCAAAGGTTTCCCCTTGATGGCTGCCTGTATGATCAACACGAGTCGATTTCGACGTGACGGATGAGAAACGTATAGTTGACGTCTGCTTTTGTCCCTGTAAGCAAGCCTAGCTTTCAGAGATCAACACTCAACTACGACTTTCCAACGCACCAAGTCAATCCTGACCATACAGTTAGGAACATATCCGTAGAAAATTAGTGAGCATGACGTATCTACGGAAACGTGGACAAATGATGCGAACTTATGCCGCTTAGGGCACGATAGCCTTAGCTCGATCGAGCTTGCTTTTATGATGCGCAGTGTTTTCTTGCGTATTGACAGACTGCCGGAGGCTGAAAGAATTACTGCAGGTGAAGGCCACCTTGAATGAATCAATGACGTTGGAATGCACGTTTTGAACGCAAGATTGTTGACCGGCTCTTGACCAGAAGTGGACGCAGTCTTCCGCCATCTATCTCCAATAGGCGTAGTTGAAGAGCGCATCTAGCTCAGTGAAATTGGCCAAACCTAACGCCTTGCGCACGACATTGGCTTGCTGACAGTACCGAGCATAACTTTCACCATTGACGTTTGCTTTGGTCGGATGAATGGGGTAGCCGACTATCCCCGCACGCTCCATGCCTGATACCGCATTCTGGTTCATGATGGAAAAGCTTGTATTGTCTATGGCGTGAAGAATTTCGGTTATCAGATTGATTCCGGCACCTGGTATTTCCTTAAAATGAGCATGAAGGACATCAAACGCCTGGCGCGGTGATAGGCCTTTCTTTGCCGTGATGTCTGCGACGGCATTCAAAAATAACTGTGGGCGCTTAGCAATGGTGGACTTTCCACGATCTAGTCCGCTGGAGTGAAAGTGGCGAATCAATGCCTCATAGTGAGGTAGCAAGTTTTTCACTATCTTTCTGTCTTCAACCAGGTCATTCAGAGCCTCGTTGGCTTGACGCAGATCGGCACTTCTGCGCTTTTTATTTGCAGTGAACCCGTCTTTGGTGGCGTCTTCCTTCATCATTCTAAGCATTTCGCGCAATAGCACATAACCGCCGTTGCCATGATGTCTTTTTATCTTATCCGCGCGGCTTTTCTGTGTTTTCCTCAAAAGTTCATGGATATCGTATTCGCGAGCATACTCATCAATTCGGCTCTCCTCGCCTTTGACGATGATTTCGTTGTCAATAAGCTTATTGAAGTGATTCTTTATCGAATCCGTTACTGATCCATCTGCATCGTTGATCAAGGCGGAGGCTTCATAGTTCGAAGACAATCCGCCGTCGGTGAGATTAGCTGAGCCGATAAGGACATTCTTCCATTTCTTACCTTCAAACGCGTATATTTTTGGATGGAAGGTGCAGTCGGAGTCGCTGAGGAAGAAATCTAGTTGGTAACGGTTGCTCAACACCAAAAGCTCACGGAGCAGCTTCGGCTCGGTCAGATAAAAGTCGAGGCCGACAGCTATTCGGGCTGTTAGCCCCTTGCGAAGCTTTTCCTGTAACGTCTTCAGCATGCCGCGTGCAGATGTTTTTGCAAAGGCAACCATGCATTCCATGTGATCAGCCTTTTCAAGCAAATCAATCACGACATCAGCGTGTTCCTGATCATCTGCATTAACCAACAAACTGACATTCATGTTCGCCCCCTAGTAGTTGATCTAGTTTGTGATCGCGTGTGTCAGTCCATGGCATCAGTACGTCATTGCGCAGCGAAATCTGCCCGCTGTGGAGGTAGCAACGTCTCTGGTGTGAGATGACGAACCAGACAGCGGTGGCCCAGTTCCAAGAAATAGACGTCGGCTTCGAACACAATCGCATCGGCATTCCTGGGGTCCAGTTGATGCGTGAGCTCGGATAAGTTGAGTAGATATTCCCCTCCAGGTCGCGCCCGCCAAGGTAATCGACTTGCTCCACCCCCATCGGCACATTTGATACGACCAAGGGGGCTTCCGGCCCTCGCCAAGACTGGTCTTTTACGGTCAAATCGGCAAGTATTGGCAATCTCAGTGCAGTATCGGCAAGTGTTGGCGATGGCGAACCCAGAAGATGAGATCCTGACTTTAGACGAGGTGGCAGCCTACCTGAAGGCAGGCAAGCGTACGGTCTATCGTCTTGCTGCTGAAGGCAAGCTCCCAGCCTTCAAACTTGGTGGCACCTGGCGTTTCCGGCGCACCGAGTTAGATCTCTGGATTACCAGACGCATCGATACCCAAGTGCAGTCCAAGCCCGAGGGGGACGTGTCTTGATTCACACCACCCCGATGGATAGTCCCAGTTCGTCCTCGATCGAGCGGCTCGCGCAGTTGGCTGATGAGATTGGCGATCTGCAGAGCAAGCTGATCCTGCTGGTTGGCCGCAGTGGCAAGACCAAGCTTTTGCATATGCTGGCGCAACGGTTGAACACACCGCTGTTCAACATCGGAGTAAAGCTGGGGCGTGGTCTGGCGGCCATACCCCTTTCCGAGCGCAGCTTCTCGACGAACGAACTGCTGCGAGAAATTACCGATAGCGCGTGCGGCGATGTGCTACTGCTGCTCGACAACCTCGAAGTCCTGTTCGAGCCGAGCCTGAAGATCAATCCGCTCGACATCATCAAGCGGCTAGCGCATTCGCGTCGTGTCGTCGCCGTATGGCCGGGCGAGATGCGTAATGACCGTTTGATGTACGCCGGCATGGGGCATCCCGAACACCGTGACTGCACCCGCGATGGCGTTGTCGTCTTCGAATTGGCACAGAGCCAATAAGGAATCAATACATGAAATACAAGGATCTCATCCAGTTCGAGCCGATCGAGTCTGTTGTTCAACTACTCGACGCCGACCGCCCGGATGAAGCCAAGAAGCTCGTCTCGACATTCGTCATCTCCGACGACATGGCCGAACGCATCGCCAAGCTCATGGTGCCTCAGCTCGGCTTTGACGAAGGAGTTGATCACAAAGGCGTGCTCATCGTTGGCAACTATGGCACCGGTAAATCGCATTTGATGTCGGTACTGTCGCTGGTGGCCGAGAACGCGGCGTATGCACCGATGATCCGACATCCCAAGGTCGTGGAAGCGGTGGCTTCCATTGCTGGGTGCTTCAAGGTGCTGCGCATCGAAGTCGGCGGCCTGGAAGTGCCACTGCGCCAGATCATCACCCAGCAGCTCGAACGCCTCCTCAAGAAGCTAGGCGTCGATTTCACTTTTCCGAGCGCCGACCAGGAACTGAACAACAAGGACTCATTCGAGGAGATGATGGCTGCGTTCGGTGAGAAATTCCCGAACCAGGGCTTGCTGCTCGTAGTGGATGAATTCCTCGAATACCTGCAATCACGCCGTGATCACGAACTGGTGCTCGATCTAGCCATACTGCGTCAGATCGGCGAAGTCGCTAAGCATTTGAAATTTCGTTTCGTCGCAGGTGTGCAGGAGGCGATCTTCGACAGTGGTCGCTTCCAGCATGTGGCTGACAGCATTCGCCGTGTCAACGAGCGATTTACGCAAATCCTGATCGATCGTCAGGACGTGAGCTTCGTTGTCTCAGCGCGCCTGCTCAAGAAGTCTGCCGACCAGCAGGACAAAATCCGCAATTACCTCAAACCGTTCGCCAAGTTCTATGGCTCGATGAATGAGCTTATGGACGAGTACGTGCGTCTGTTTCCCGTTCATCCGGACTACCTCAAGACCTTCGAGCAAATTCACTTCACCGAAAAGCGTGGTGCGCTCAAGACCATTGAGGCCGCAATGCATGCCATCCTCGACCAGGATGTGCCTGTCGATCGTCCGCAATTGATCACCTACGAGAGCTTCTGGAATACAGTCAAGAGCAACCAGGTACTGCGTGCCGATCCGAACATCAAGGAAGTAATGCGCGTCGCCGAAGTATTGGAATCTCGCATCCAGCAAGCATTCGCGCGGCCGGCTTACAAGCCAATGGCTTTGCGCGTCATCAATGGGCTGGCCGTGCATCGCCTGACCACTGGCGGTGACATACACGTTCCGATTGGTCCCACCGCCGCTGAACTACGCGATTCGCTATGCCTGTTCCAACCCGGTGTGGCAGACATGCCCGGCGAAGCCGCTGAAAATCTACTCTCAATGGTGCAGACCGTTTTGCGGGAAACCTTGAAGACCGTCAACGGCCAGTTCATTTCCAAGGCGCCCGATACTGAGCAGTATTACCTCGATCTCAAGAAAGACATCGATTACGACGCCCAGATCGAAAAGCGCGCCGAAGCCCTCTCCTACGATGCGCTTGACCGTGCCTATTACGACGCACTGTGGCAACTCATCAGCGAAGATCCGAACAAGCCAAACTATGTATCAGGATTCAAGATCTGGGAGTACCAGATCGAGTGGCAGGAACGTCGCGTCGAACGTTCGGGCTATCTCTTCTTCGGAGCGCCTAATGACCGACCGACAGCGCAGCCCGAGCGCGACTTTTATATCTACTTTATCCAACCCTTCGACAAACCTCGCTTTTCCGATTCACAGCAACCTGACGAAGTGTTCTTTCGCCTGAAAGCGCCGGGCGAAGACTACAAGCGTCACCTGTCGCAATACGCCGCAGCGCTGGATTTGGCATCTACCGCTAGCGGCGGTGCGAAGGCTGTCTATCAGTCCAAGGCACAGGACACCCTGCGCGCCATGAGTAAGTGGCTGCAAGAAAAGCAGTCGACCGAGTTTGAAGTTACCTATCAGGGCAAGGCCAAGACTCTGCAGGATTGGGCCAAGGGCGTGTCGCTACGCGATCGCGCGCGTTTGGGGTCGGAGGAGAAGATCAATTTCCGCGACATCGTAAATATCGTCTCAGGCTTGGTCTTGGCTCAGCATTTTGCTGACATTGCCCCCGAATATCCCAAGTTCTCAGTGCTGGTCACTGAGGCCAACCGCAAATCCCTTATCACCGGCACGCTGCGTGCGCTGGCGGCCGGCACGCGCACGAAGGACGCCATCGCCGTGCTCGATGCGCTGGAAGTGATGGATGGCGAACGCATCGATCCGGCCAATTCGCGCTACGCCCAGGAAGTGTTGAACCGCCTCAAGACCAAGGGCCATGGTCAGGTGCTCAATCGCAATGAACTTATAACCGGTGCTACCGACGTAGAGTATTTTTCTCCGACCAGGTATCGGCTGGAGCCCGATCTGCTCGTCGTCGTGCTAGGGGTACTGGTGTATTCCGGCGATATCGTGCTCTCGATTACCGGGGACAAGATTGACTCCGGCAAGCTCGCTCTACTGGGCGAGCGCTCGCTTGACGAACTTAAGCAGTTCAAGCACATCGAAGCGCCCAAGGAAATCAATCTCGCGGTGCTGCGCGCGCTGTTCGAGTTGTTCGGCCTGCCGTCCGGTCTGGCGCAAAAGGTCAGCCAAGGGGACACTGAGCCGGTCGTCACCTTGCAGGAGAAGGTCAGCACACTCGTGCCGCGCGTGCTCAAAGCAGGATCTGATCTCCAGCAAGGCAAACTAGGCTTCTGGGGCCAAAACCTGCTGCGCGAAGAGGAAGCCAAAGACTGGTATGGGCGGTTGGATGCACTGAAGAAGTTCACCGAAGCGCTGTCGCCCTACAACACCGTCGGTAAGCTCAAGAATCTGCGCGTCACACAGGAAGATATCGACACCCATGGGAAGAATTTGGCCGTACTGGCCGGAGTCGAACGCCTGTTGGATCTTGTCGGTGAACTCGGTGGTACCGCGTCGTACCTGTCGCAGGCGGAGATGGTCCTGCAGCCAGGTCACGACTGGGTGAAGCAGGCCGAGGCCACGCGCAAAGCCATGTTCGACAAGCTGGGCGAAGACCGCGCGGCTGAACGCGCCGCTGCCATTCTTAGCGATGGCCGCCAAACGCTGACCAAGCTCAAGAAGGACTACATCACCGCCTACATCGCCAGCCACAGCAAGGCTCGGCTGGGTGTGTCCGAGGAGAAAACGCGCAACACGTTACGCCGCGACGATCGCCTGCTCTCGTTGCGTGTGTTGGCAGGCGTGTCGCTGATGCCTACCAGCCAGCTCACTGCCTTCGAGGACGCGCTCAACAGCCTGAAAAGCTGCTCTGCACTGGACGAGCCTACGCTACTCGTGACACCAGTGTGCCCACACTGCCAATTCCGCCCGTCCGCCGAACAACTAGAACTGCTGCCCGCCGCCAGTCGCCTGAACAAGTTGGATGACGATCTGGATCAATTGCAGGCCAACTGGCAGCAGACATTGCTGGAAAATCTGGAAGATCCATTCACTCAGGACAGCCTTGGCCTGCTGTCGCCCGCAGCGAAGAAGCAGATTGATGCTTTCCTTGCTACGCGCAAGCTGCCGGAGCCAGTGACATCCGATTTTGCCAGTGCCGTACAGGAAGCTTTGTCCGGGCTGGAGAAGATCACGGTCAAGATCGATGAACTGCGTCACGCGCTGCTACAAGGCGGATCACCTGCCACGCCTGAAGAGCTGCGCAAGCGTTTCGACGCGCTCATCAGCGATCGTAGCAAAGGCAAGGACGCCACCAAGCTGCGCTTCGTGATCGAGTGATGCAATGAAGGCGACGAACTTTCGACGGAGTGAACATGGATAGGGATGAACTGATCGCGCGGCTTCAATCCATCGAGTGGAACGACATCGAGTTCAAGGAGGCGACATGGGCTGTACCCAGGAATGCACTTGAAACCGTCAGCGCCTTTGCTAACACAGCGGGCGGGCATCTGGTGTTCGGCGTAAAGCAGACCAACGGTACGTTTACCATCACTGGCGTCACCGATGCTGACAGGATGCAAAACGATTTCCTTGGGCAAGTGCGGGATGTCAACAAAGTCAGCATTCGCTTACCTATCAATGGCACGGTGCACCAACTCCCCGGGGGTGCAGTTCTGGCTTTCTACGTGCCGGAGGCCAAGCGCAACGAAAAACCCGTGTTCATTGATCGCTCACCACACAAGGCATACATCCGTCGCGGTGGCCGCGATGACACTTGCACGGGTGACGAACTGCTACGCTTCATCCGCGATGCATCGAACGTCCGCTACGACGCCGAACCACTGGACGTTGACATCAGCCGCTGCTTCGATGAACCCACCGTGCGCTGGTATCGCGCGCGCTTCGCCGCCAGCAACCCCGGCAGAGACACCGCCGCCGATGACACCGCGTTCCTGCGCAACTGGGGCTTCCTTGTCGAACAAGGTGGCGTGTTGCGTCCCACCCGCGCCGCGATTCTAGTGTTGGGCAGTGGCGAATACGTCCGGCAGGTGCTACCACGCATGGCGGCGGACGTGCAGTTCTACTCCAACGCCAGCGCCGAGTACGATTCCGCTGTCCGCTGGGCCGACCGCATCACCGTCGAAGACAATCTTATCAAGGCGTGGCAGGCCATCATCGAGTTCTACTACCGCCACAGTGAGCGGCCATTTGCCGTTGACGCCGCGACCCTGCGCCGCGACGACGAACCGCCGGACTACATTTCCTTCCGTGAAGCTGCGATCAATCTGCTGATCCATCAGGACTTCGGCGACACCACCCGCGTACCAGTCATCCGCCTCTTCCGCGACCAGACCGAGTTCTTCAACCCTGGTGATGCTTTTGCTTCGCGCGAGCAACTGCTCGACCCCGGCGACAAGGAAGTGCGTAACCCCAGCATCGTCAACGCCTTCCGCCGCATCGGCCTGTCCGACCAAGGCGGCACCGGTGTGCGCGCTATCTTCGACGGTTGGCGCAAGCTGGGCTACCTGCCGCCGGAAATCGAGAACCACAAGGCCGAGAAGAGCTTCCGCCTACGCCTGCGCAAGGAAAAGCTCATCACCGAAGCCCAGCTTCTGGCACAAGCCAGCCTGGGCGTGCACTTGTCTGAACAGGAGGCCGATGTCTTCGCCTACGTCACCCGCAAGGGCCAGATCGACTTGACCGACGTGAAGGCGCTCACCGGCTTTTCCGGCGCGGACGCCCGTCAGCTTGTACAGCGGCTCACCGTACAAGCCCTGCTGGTGACTCAGAGCGAAACCGGCAATTTGTTCGGTTTGGCCGAGCACCTGCGTGCCCGTTTCCTGCCGGTCGCGCCCGGTCAAGCGGAAATAGGTGAGGAAAATCAACTATCTGGATCAGAAGCGGCGGCAACAGGCACCACCGAACAAGTGACCGAACAAGTCGCGCCGGGGCAGCCGGGACTTGATCGGTCACTTGATCGGTTGACGGACGTGCAGTGGAGCATTGTCGGCCACGCCGACGTGCCGCGCTCGCTGGCCGAGCTGATGGCCCGCACTGGCTACCGCCAGCGCCCACACTTCGTGGCCACGCATCTGGAGCCGCTGCTCACCGGCGGGGTGCTGCGCCTGACCATCCCCGACAAACCGCGTTCGTCGCAGCAACGCTATGTGCTCACTGACGCGGGCGTGCAGCTCAAGCTGCTGCGCGAACAACAACAGGCTGATGCTCAACCGAGAGGCGAAGACAATGGACATTGAAACCTCTGGTGCCATCAAGCTGTTCTTTCCCAATCCATCATTGACACTGGTTTATTTCGAGGCGCTGGCCAATGCGCTGGATGCCGGCGCCACGGAGGTGTCCATTGATATTGATGTGCAGGCATACGACAAGCCGGCCACGTTGAAGATCAGCGTTACAGACAACGGCGATGGATTCACGGATGAGAATTTTGATCGCTTCAAAACCTTGTTGAAGCCCAGGGACAAATTCCACAAGGGCATTGGTCGCCTGGTGTTCCTCAACTATTTTGATCGCGTTGAAGTCGTCAGCACGCGGGACAGATGGCAGCGGAAGTTCACTTTCAAAGAAGGCTTTGATGGCAACGCGCCACTCCAAGAGCTTGGGCAGGCACAGGAAGCCAAAACGACTTTGACGTTCACCGGCTTTGCGGGCGCGCGCGTCAAGTCCTATGACGATCTGAAGCCAGATGCCATCAAACCGCTTTTGATCGAACAGTTCCTGCCAACGCTTGACGCGCGCAAGCGTGACGGCAAGGCATTCAAGATTTCGATCAGCCTCAAGACATCCGAGAGCAACGCTCAGAAGGAATTCTTACCGCACGAGACAACGATAACGCCCGACGATTTACCTGCAATGACCAAGATCACCATCCAGGATGATTCCCTGGACGCCATCTCGACCATTGACATGCACTATCACGTCGAGTCGGTATCAGGGAGGGGGAGCCTGCTTATCGCCTTCAGTATTGATGGCCGGACTATTCCGGTGAATCTGATACCGCCTTCGTCATTTCCTCCGGGCTACATGGGTGTCTTCCTGTTTGAGTCGGAGATGTTCCACTCCAATGCCGATAGTTCGCGCCAGAAGCTGGTGTTGCCGGATGGCATGCCGGAGGCAAGTCTTTATCGCGTATTGCGCCGGGAACTCGGCAGGATTCTTGCGGAGAAAATTCCCCAGATCACCGAAAAGAATGAAAAGGTCAAGGAAGAATTCGAGGAACAATTCCCGCATCTGCTGGGCTACTTCGAGGAAGATACCGTTGGTCTGATTGATCGTGATGATGCCCTGACAATCGCCCAGCAACGCTTTTTCCGAGTTCAGAAAGAGGTTCTTCAATGCGAGAAATTGACGGATGCAGCGTATGAGAAGTCGCTGGAGATGTCATCGCGAACGTTGACCGAATACATCTTGTACCGCGACAAGATCATCGGCCGCATGAAGGAAATGACGGCTGACAATGCCGAATCTGAAATACACAACCTGATCGTTCCGAGGTTCGAGGAGTTCTCGCAAGATGCCATGTCTTCGGAGATTTACCAGAATAATGCCTGGTTGCTCGATGACAAGTTCATGGTGTTTAGAACCATCCTCAGCGAGAGGCGGATGGATACCGTCATCAATGCCATACGGTTGGATGGGGAAAGCGAGGATGACGCGGGCAGGCCGGATATCGCCATGATCTTCTCCGCAGACCCGGACAACACGGGTGCGGTGGACGTGGTAATCGTCGAGATAAAGAAGAAAACGGACGATGAAAAAGAAAACCAATATGCCATTAATCAACTGCTTGATCGTGCGGTGAAACTCGCGGCGCATTGCCCCAACATCCAGAGAATCTGGTACTACGCCGTCATCCAGATTAGCGACACGATGGGGATACGGTTGCGCCAGCAAAACTGGGCGCCACTATTCTCCATGGGTAAGTTGTACTACCAGGAATTCAGAACCGAACGACCTGACGGAACCGTAGTTCCGACTCCGACGTTTGTCGTGTCCTTCGATGCCATCGTGGCGGATGCCGAAAGCAGAAACCACACATTCCTCGAAATTTTGAGGAGTGGAATGAAGAGATATGCCGAAGACCAAATCGTAGCCGATGCTTCGGAAAGTCAATGACCAATAGCGACGTAACCATGAACGACTTGCTACACAACCAGCGCGGCGAAGCAACCGGCCCTGTCGAATGCCTCGGACAGACATTCCCCAGTGACGCCGCGCGGCGCGAGCACTTCCTGAAGCTGTTGGCCGAGAAGCTGCAAGACCCAGCGTTCCGCAAGCAAGAAGGTTTCCCGCAGGGCACGGACGCAGCCATTCTCGCCATGTCCGATCCGCCTTACTACACGGCCTGCCCGAACCCGTGGCTGGCGGAGTTCGTGGCGCACTACGGCAAGCCTTACGACCCGGCGGTGAAATACAGCCGCGAGCCGCTGGCGATTGACGTGAGCGTGGGAAAGACCGACGCCATCTACAAGGCACACAGCTACCACACCAAGGTGCCGCACCTGGCCATCGTGCCGTCCATCCTGCACTACACCCAGCCGGGCGACGTGGTGCTGGACGGTTTTTCCGGTTCGGGCATGACGGGCGTGGCTGCACAGTGGTGCGGAACGGCACCTACCAGCTATCGGTTTGAGTTGGAGCAGGCGTGGAAGAGGGAAGGCCGCGCCATGCCCAAGTGGGGCGCGCGCCGCGCGGTGCTCAATGACCTATCGCCCGCCGCCACATTCATCGGCGCCAACTACAACATTCCCTTCGATGTGGATGCCTTCGCCAAGGCGGGCAAGCAACTGCTCAAGGCCGTGGAGCAGGACATCGGCTGGATGTATGAAACGCTGCACAGCGATGGCAAGACCACGGCGCGAATTGACTACACGGTGTGGAGCGAAGTGCTGGCCTGCCCGTCGTGCGCGGGCGAGATCGTGTTCACCGATGCGGCGCTTGATGAGGAAACGAAGGAAGTCGCAGAGGTGCTGACCTGCCCGCATTGCGGCGCACAGGCAAAAAAGGAGCAGATGGATCTGCAATTCGAGACGTTCATTGATCCTGCGACCGGACAGACCGACAAGCGTCCGAAGCGCGTGCCGTCGCTCATCGTGTACAAACTGGGCAAAACCGCTTACACCAAGAAGCCAGACAAAGCCGACTTGGAACGAATCGCAAAGATCGCTGCGTTGCCGCTGCCGAAAAACATGCCGGTAGATCGCTTGCCGGATATGCAGATGACGCGCGTGGGTCGAATGAAGACCACCAACTCTGCGTCGATTCACTTCATGTTTCTTCCGCGCGCGGCGCAAGCAATGGCGCTGCTTTGGGAGAAGGCCAAAGCCACTCCAAATCCGAGAGCCCGAAACATCCTGCTGTTCACGGTTGAACAGGCGATCTGGGGTTTGTCAATTCTTGCGCGATATACGCCAACGCACTTTTCGCAAGTGAATCAATACTTGAGTGGCGTCTATTACGTCGCCTCGCAGCACGCAGAGTGCAGTCCTTGGTACATCCTCGATGGAAAAATTGATCGACTCATCAAAGCTTTTCGCAATTTCACAATCGATGCTGGTAACGCGGCAATCAATACGGGAACGGCTGCGCGCTTGCCTCTGTCCGACAACGCCATCGACTACATCTTCACTGACCCGCCGTTCGGCGAAAACATCTATTACTCCGACTTGAACTTTCTGGTTGAGTCTTGGCACGGCGTCAAGACTGACCCTAACCCGGAAGCCATCGTCGACCGCGTACGGCAGAAGGGAATCCCTGAATACCAGCACCTGATGTATAGCTGCTTCTCGGAGTATTTCCGTGTGCTCAAGCCGGGCCGTTGGATGACAGTGGTGTTCTCCAACAGCAAGGCAGCAGTGTGGAATGCCATCCAGGTCGCCTTGCAGCAGACCGGCTTTGTCGTGGCCGAAGTCACGGCACTGGACAAGCAGCAAGGCAGCTTCCAGCAAGTGATGTCGCCCAACACCGTCAAACAAGACTTGGTCATCTCCGTTTACAAACCCAACGGCGGGCTGGAAGAACGTTTTACGAAAAGTGGCGCGACGGTCGAATCCGCGTGGGACTTCGTGCAGACGCATCTGCGGCAACTCTCCGTCACCAAAGTCAAGAACGGCGAACTGGAGTTCATCATTGAGCGCGATCCTCGCCGCATCTATGACCGCATGGTCGCGTGGTTCGTGCGCCACGATGCGCCCGTTCCGCTCTCGAATGACGAGTTCCAAATAAGCATCCGAAGCCGCTTCCCCGAACGCGACGGCATGATCTTTCTTCCCGAACAAGTGACCGAATACGACAAGAAGCGAGCGCAAACCGCACAAGCGCCTCAGATGGAGCTGTTCGTCTCCGACGAGCGTAGTGCCATCGACTGGGCTGCGGATTTCCTCAAGGCGCGGCCATCCACCTATCAGGACATCCACCCGGAGTTCATCAAGCAACTGGGCGCGGGCTGGAAGAAGCACGAAACCCGCCCGGAACTCTCGGCGTTGCTGGAAGCCAATTTCCTGCGCTATGACGGGACGAGCGAGGTGCCCAGCCAGATTCACCGGTATCTCTCGACCAACTACCACGATCTGCGCGGCCTTGAAAAAAGCGATCCGCGCCTGATCGCCAAAGCGCAGGATCGCTGGTATGTCCCCGATCCGAACAAGGCGCAGGACTTGGAGAAGAAGCGCGAAAAGGCGTTACTTAAAGAGTTCGACCACTACAAGGCGTTCACTGGCCGCAAGATCAAGGAATCAAGGCTGGAAGTGCTGCGCGCCGGGTTCCGCGCAGCGTGGGCCGCAAAAGACTACGCGACGATCCTTACCATCGCGCAAAAGCTGCCGGAAGAAACCCTGCAAGAGGACGAAAAGCTGCTCACCCTGTACGACCTGGCATTGACGCGCAGCGAACACGGGGCTTGAGCCATGGTGGAAGCGGGTAGCGGCAGCCTCGACATCGGCGACTGGTGCTGGCACACGCGGCAAGCCGCGCCTTGCCGCGTCGTCGAGCGACTGGTGCTGTGGGAAGAAGCCGTTTACCGGGTGTGGCTGCCATCCAAAAACGCCGTGCTGCGAGCGCGCGCAGTGGAACTTGCGGGGATTGACAGCGTGCGACCCAGCGTGGAGCAGCTTCTGCACGCCACGGCCGCTGCAAAGTTGCAGGACGCGCTGGAAGAAAATCTGCTGCTAGCCCCTATCCAATCCAGCGTCATTCCATTGCCGCATCAGCTTTATGCGCTGAACCGAGCCGTCGGCCAAGATCGTATTCGCTATCTTCTGGCCGACGAAGTGGGTCTGGGTAAAACCATCGAGGCGGGCTTGGTGCTGCGCGAATTGAAATTGCGCGGCCGTGCTAAGCGTATCTTGGTTGTGGCACCTAAAGGGCTGGTGCGGCAGTGGCAAGCGGAAATGCGCCAACACTTCGGCGAGCCGTTTCACTTCGTTGAACCATCCACGTTGGGCGCTTTGCGGCAGTGGCGTGGTGATAGCGCCGAAGACAACCCGTGGCGGATGCACAACCAGGTGATTTGCGCTCTGGATTCGGTGAAGCCGCTGGAATCGCGACGCGGCTGGAACCTGGAGCAGATTCAAGCCTACAACCGCGAACGTTTCGAGGACTTGGTATCGGCAGAGTGGGATTTAGTCATCATTGACGAAGCTCACCGCATGGGTGGCAGCACCGAGCAGGTGGCGCGCTATAAGCTGGGCGCGGCGTTAGCCGAAGCCTCACCTTATCTGCTGCTGCTCTCGGCCACGCCGCATCAGGGCAAGACCGACCAGTTCATGCGCCTGATGCAATTGCTGGATAGGGACGCCTTCCCGGATCAAAGCAGCGTAAGCCGTGAGCGCGTGCAGCCCTTCGTGATCCGCACCGAAAAGCGCGCGTCTATCAACGCCGAAGGCCAGCCCTTATTTAGGCCCCGGCTCACGCGCCTGCACGCTGTGGCGTGGCAAGCACGGCACGCGGCGCAGCAGCATTTGTACGAAGCCATCACCGACTACGTGCGCCATGGCTACAACCAGGCTATGGCGGCCAAACAACGCCACGTCGGCTTCCTGATGATCTTGATGCAGCGTCTGGTGACATCCAGTACGGCGGCGATCCGCACCACGCTCGAAAAAAGACTGGCAGTGCTGGACACGCCGCAGGCGCAGGCCCGCATTTTTGAGAGCCTCAGCGCAGACGAATGGGCTGATCTGGACGGTGAAGCGCAGGTGGACTTGGCGCTGCAAGCCAACGGACTGGAACTGGAGAAGTCGGAAGTGGAAACATTGCTTGCGCTTGCGCGTTCCACTGAAGCTGCAAGTACCGATGCCAAGGCTGAGAGCCTGCTGGAATTGATCTACAAGCTACAACAGGAAGAAGCCGATCCAGCGCTAAAGGTGCTGGTGTTCACCGAATTCATTCCTACACAGGCGATGCTGGCGGATTATCTGGAAAGTAGGGGTTTTTCGGTGGCCACGCTCAACGGTGGCATGGACATGGAAATGCGCACGCGAACGTTGCAAGAGTTTGCTAAGGACGCGCGCGTGCTGATCTCTACCGATGCGGGTGGCGAAGGCTTGAACCTCCAGTTCTGTCATGTGATCGTCAATTTCGACATGCCCTGGAATCCGATGCGCATCGAGCAGCGCATTGGGCGCGTGGATCGCATCGGGCAAAAGCACGTCGTGCGCGCGCTCAACTTCGTGCTGGAAGACACGGTGGAACATCGCGTACGGCAGGTGCTGGAGGAAAAGCTCGCCGTTATCGCCGAGGAGTTCGGCGTGGACAAGGCAGCGGACGTGATGGATTCGGCGGAAGTGGAGCCGGTATTCGACGAGTTGTTTGTACAGAGTCTGCAACACCCAGAAACCATTGAACGAGAATGCGAAAGCGTTGTTTCGCAGCTGCGCGAAACGCTCGCGGAATCGAGCCGGCGCAGCGACCTGCTGGTCATACCGCACGTACTGGACGCCGACCAAGCACGCAAGTGGCGCGACCACCCGGCGCAGTTCTGGCTTGAGCGCGCCATCGTCAATGGTCTGGCCGCGCGTGGCGGATCGGCTACCAAGAATGGTAGCGGGTCGGCAGGCGTGTGGTGCGTTCGCTGGGCCGATGGGAGCGAGACGTCCCAAGCGTGCTTCGATGCCCGTACGGCGGACGAAAACCCAGCGGCGGAATGGCTGACAATGGAAGACCCGCGCGCGCGGGCCATCATAGGCGACGTATCTCGCTTCGTGGCGGGGCAACCCTTGCCGGTGGTCCGCGTGCAGGGCCTACCGGAATCGGTGAACGGTATCTGGTCGTTGTGGGAGATTGGCCTCGCCGCGCAAGGTGCAAGTCGCAAGCGGTTCTTACCTGTTTTCATCAATGACGAAGGCCGCCCCTTCGTTCCCACCGCCAAGCGGTTGTGGGATTTACTGCTGACCGAAGCCGTGTCCGTGCAGTCTGTGGCGGATGTGGAAGATTCGAGGTACTGGTTCGAGGCATCGTTCGCCGTGGCTAACACACAAGGCGAACCCTTGTTTGCCGCGCTTGTGGAAGAACACCGAACTCGCATCAAGGAGCAACGGGATCGCGCGACCTACGCTTTCGATGCGCGCTATCAGTCCATCGGACGCATTGGCCTCCCGGCAGTGCGCGAGTTCCGCCGCCGTCGTCTGCAGGCCGAGCACGAGGCGCGCTCGGCCGCGCTGGAAGAAATGGAGGCCAGCGCGCCCGAATTGAACGCTGTGGCGATGGTGCGGATTGAGTCCAAAGCCAACAAGAACGGCGAAGGTGCGGTATGAACCCGTGGCATAAACGCATCCTGAGCCATTTCACAGCGGATCTTTCTCGGTTGTGGGTGGCCTGCGATCCGGATGGCGTGCTGCTAGACGAAAAGCTTTTGTCCGAACTTCGTGCCTGTGGCTTCGAGGTGATGGGCTACGATGATCCTTTCGGCTTCCGTGCGGAATATGAAGAACGTTACCGCGCCGCGTGGGATGCGAACGAGCCCGCGCCATCACCGGCGTTGATCGTGCATCTTCGCAGCAACAATGCGAACAGTTTGCCGTGGGACATCCTCCGTAACGCTCGCCCTGCGGTGCGGCTGAGTCTGGCCGAACTGTTACCCAAGCTGGCGTACAACGCAGTGCGCCAAGTCGAGCCGGAATTGTTGGCAGTGCTGTTCGATGCCCACCAGACGGAGTTGCAATCAGCGCGTGGCGAAGGCGAATCGAAGGATTTTATCCTCGAGCATGTCTATCAAGTAGCACCGCGCTCCATCCGATCACCGGTAGATTTCTGGCGGGAAGTGCTGCGACTACATTTCGCCAGCCGTGCCTTGCCGGGGCCGTTAGCCGAGCACGTGGCGGGCATTCTGCACGGTCGAGGATTGTTTGTTGGGCAGCCGGTGGCGGAATGGCTATCGTCCAAGAGCACGCTGTTGCGCGTGGTACAGGATGCTTGGCATCGCTATCTGGAAACGCTGAAACTGGAAAGCGGGCGCATCGCTGAGTCTGATCCACCGCCGTTCGGCATGAATAAGGTCATTGCGGGGATCGAGATTCCCTTTGATCACACCGACGTGCGCGCCATCATCGATTCGATGTTCCTTGACGGCAGCCTGCGCCCGCTGTCCGTGTCCGGCGTCCCGGCATCGGTGCCGGGTTGGATCAAGGCGGGCATCGTCGAGGACGAGTGGTCGCAATTCGCTTTGGCGGAAAAGAGCATCGAGGCGCTGGCCGAGGCGGTGCCGGACGCAGATGCCTCGCACAAGCTGTGGAGCGACTTCGCCAAACGCTACGGCGAGATGTTGCGTCGGGTTCACGATTTGCCAGGGAAGAATGGCGGTGAACGTATGACTGCGATTCGGGATCGCATCAAGGCAATCCAGGCGCTATCGGACGGACGATTACAGGCATGGGTGGCGGCCCGCCACTATGCCGACTTGATCTTGCAGCCGGCGACCAAAGGCCCGGTGATGGTGCATCACGTTCCACGCTTCTTACGCCAGCGCCGCAGCGCGGGCGAAGCCAATGTCGCATTGCTATTGTTCGATGGCTTAGCCTTCGATCAGTGGGTGCGGATCAGAGAGCATCTGATCGCTCGCAAGCTGCCGTTGGCTTTCGACGAGAACACGGTTTTCGCCTGGTTACCTACGGTGACATCAGTGTCGCGACAGGCGCTATTCTCCGGGTTACGGCCACGCGAGTTCGACGACTCGATAGACCATACCAACAAGGAAGAAACCTTGTGGAAGGCGTTCTGGCAGAACGAAGGCGGGGTCGCTACTTCCGATGTGATGTACCGGCGTGCGCTGCGCCAAGTCGAGCAACTTGACGGGCTACAAGCGGAGATCACCGACCGCAAGCCTAAGGTGCTTGGCTTGGTGATTGACGAAGTGGACGAGCGGCTGCACAAGGAACGAAACAAGGAAGATGTAGCGCTGTGGATCGGGCGCTGGCTCGATACGGGCTTCGTTGAGCGCTTGTTCGAATTTCTGCTGGGCGAAGGTTTCAATATCTACGTCACAGCGGATCACGGCAATGTGGATGCCGTCGGGGTCGGCAGGCCCAATCAGGGCGTGATCGCAGAAACGCGCGGCGAGCGCGTGCGGGTGTATCGAAGCGAATCGTTGCGCGCCGATTCGGCGGCGGCGTATCCGGGTACGATCTCTCTGGATATCGCTGGATTGCCTGCGAACTTCGTACCTCTATTCGCGGGCGGACGCAGCGCGTTCGTTCCCGATGGCGATCAGGTAGTCGTCCACGGTGGCGTGTCGGTCGAGGAACTGATCGTTCCTTTCGTTAAGGTATTAAGCGTCAATGAAGGTGGATGAGTTTTGAATGATGGCGTCAGCTCCCCGAATCGGCTTTGACCGATTCATCTCACTCGAATGGGCGACGACCGCGCTAAAGGTTCGTGCTGGAGCGGCGCGGCTCGAAGATTTGGCGGCACTGCTCGATGCTGCCGGGTTGGGTGTGGCCGCGCGAACGAAAACCCAGACCGTTTTGAACCGGTTGTGGCTGGAGCCGCGCGTCGAACTGATGGATTACGCGGATCGCGGCGTGGCGATCTTCAAGGCAGCACCGAACGTGCTGCCCGCCGCACTACACTGGGGGATGGCCGTGGCGACATATCCGTTCTTCGGCAAGGTGGCCGAACTGATAGGGCGCTTGTCTTTACTGCAAGGTGATTGCGCATCCGCCGAAATTCATCGACGGATGAGCGAAGCCTACGGCGAACGTGAAGGCACCTATCGGATGACCAACATGGTCATCCAGAGTCAGGCTGACTGGGGTGCGGTGGAACGGGTTGAAAAGGGAAGGCGCGTGATTCGGCGGGCACCGACTGTCGTGGATAATGATAACCTCATAACGTGGCTGATCGAAGCTGCCTTACGCGACACAGGCAAACCGCTGACGATATCAAGCCTGCAATCGCAGCCCGTGCTGTTCCCGTTCAATCTGACGAAGTCACTCGCCTATCTGGTCTCAAACAGCGAACGCTTGATCATGAGAGCCGACGCATCAGGGAGTCAGGTAGTGAGTTTGCGTGATGCGCTGTAAGAACGCTCCCATTTTGGGCGACGTCGTGGTTCGTTCCGCGTCAGAGGAGACATAGGCTGGCCATTCGGCCATGCACCTTGTGGCATGGAGAACGAGACTACGGATGTGAAGCCAAATAGCTTCGCATTTCAAGAGATACCGTTCCCGCTACTTGACCACGGCTATCCGTAACTGAGTGGTAAGCGTCATCCCACCGCATCTCGCGACGATCGCATGCATCTTGTTTCATATCGCCATCGACTTTCAATCGGAGCGAGTCAATGGCTAACAAGCAAACGCATTGGCAAATGCATCTGGATGCCTGGTGTCAAAGCGGGCTAGCCAAGCCAGCTACTGCAAGCAGCACGATTTATCACTATCCAGTTTTGGCTACTGGCTGCATCGACGCGCCGAGCCCACGCCACCCACGGCGGCCGTGCCCATCGTAGTGGCCAAGCCGTCGATCAAGGCGCCTGAGAGGCACTGCCGTAGATACGAGCAACGCACACCCGAGCAGAGCGCCCATGTTGAACACGTTGTGCCGAAATACGTGCCAGCGCTCACGCGCTACATACGCAAACGGCGCAATAAACGCGAGCGAGGGAACAAGGTTCAACACAACCCACGTCAGATCGAACTGTCCTTCGCAAGCCACGCTCGTTTCCAGAAGCGCTAGAGATTCACCCACGAACAACGAAGGCCAGTAACCCAAGCATCGTTGCGAGCCACCTCTTCCTTAATCGCAAAAAAGATTGGAGGTGGCCTAAGCTAGATTTTCGATTCTGTCATACATGTGATCGGTCAAAAAAAATAACCCCGCACAAGAGAAAGGGGTGAGCCAGTAGGCTCACCCCTTTCTCTTTAGCTAATCCGTCGAAGGCTCTCACTTACCGAACTCGTGAAGCGGTGCGTGGTGCGCATCCCAGTAGGCTTGCATCACTGACGAGATCGCTCCGACATAGTTACCCGCGGTATCGACACAAACCCGCTGGATACACTTGTAGCGCATCGCATCGCTATTGCGGATCGGGGTGAGCTGATCCGCCGTTTTGGCGATAGTGCCGTAAGCCTGCCCCTCGCCACCAAAACAGGTATTGGCCTCTACATTGCACTCCAGCAAATAAATGGGGTAGCCGTCGGGTGACCGGGTGCCTGCTGCCACCGGAAATGGGAAAGTACCGGAGTCCTGCGCGACGCCGCTCTCAGTAGCGATTTGAGCCGCCTTGGCCAGTGTGTCGTCAACGCCGGGATCATTGGACGGTAAAACGTCTTGTTTCGTCGTTGGATCAACGCCCATCGCTGGCGACGTGCCATCGCCTAGGCCTTGTACCGCTGCTTGGATGGCGGCGTCATTCTCCGGATCGGGCTTGCCCATTTCATGAGCAACAAAATGAAAATAAATCGCCAGGCCAGCACATATCACTGAAATGCAGCCTAATGCGATCTGCCCTCGTTTGACGTCCACGGCGGGCTTGTTGATGGAAACTTGACTTTCCAGTGGCGGCACAGAGGTATGAGGCCGTGGCAAGACACCAGCCTGCAAGTCACTTACTTTGGCTTCCATAGGCACTGGCTTTGACGCGACCGTGATGGCATTCCAGCCAAGCCGTAATCCTTGGAGCAACGCGAAAGCCATTACCGTGGCTTCAACGAAAAGAAACGCGGTGGCTCGTAAGGGTGCCAAGCCTGATCCATCATCGATGCTCGTGACTATCAGTCCCGTTACAACCGTCAATACCACTGAAAACCCTATGATCGCAGCGTACCAAGCCGAGCCAGCGCTCTTTTGCATCAGAGGTTGCTCGTTAGAACCAAGAACCGTCCTGTGAAAGCCTACGCCCCGCTTGAAACCCAGCCAAAGCATGAAAGCGCTTTCCAAGGCATAGGTCACTACAAGGGTTCCAATATAAACCCAATCACTGTTGAAATCGTGCTGAGTCGCCAAAACGTAAGCCGCAGCATTTATCACGATGAAGATGCGCAACAGAACGAACTTTTGCGCGCCGCTCAGCCTGCTGAAAATTACCCAGCTGTCCGTGAAACTATTCATGATTCACCCCAATAGGCCATGCCCTGATAACAGGACACGGCACCCAAGTCGTCAGTACGGCCAGGTCACTTCGGACATGTAGGTATGCAGGTCCGTGGCATCGTTACGGATCATGGCGGCAATGGCGTGCTCTGCGTTCGCCTCGGAGTAGTTCTGGTGAACGACGTTTCCGGTGCTCATCTGAATGTCTCGCCCGGCATAAATCGGAGTGAATCCGTCATCGTTGACGGTCCACTGAAACGTCTCGGTAGCCCCAGCAATAGTTCCCTCTGACTTGGCCTTAGCAATCAGGTCCTCGTACTTCTTCTGGATGTCGGCCATTGACTGCGATTCGTTGGTCTTCATTTGCTGGTACTTGGCCACCGCAGCATCATAAGCAGGCTGTTGATCGTCGATGTTTCGTTGGATTTCCGGCGCTGGATGGTTTGCTTCGAGCTGCTCGGTAACTTGTTCTTGGACTTGTAGAGAGTGCCCCATCTGGTCCAGTTGTAGCTGCAGTCCCTTCTGCTCGCTGTGCATTCCGCGATTGAGCTGATCGATTTGCGCCTGCAATGCCTTATCGTAGTAAGCCTTATCCACGTTAAAGTCACAGCGGTACTCAATGACCTTGCGTCCGCGATCATCCGTACTTTCTTTCCAAGAGACTGAATCGCAGGCTTTTCGATGATCAAATGCCTGCCCAATGGTGAATGAAGGATTGGCGTCCAATGCCTGCGCTTTTAGTTTGGAAATGTCACTGTTCCCGCAGGCCGACAAGCTGACCACACACGCTGCGGCAAAAATCCCGCCCAAAGCTTTACCCGATCGCTGTGCTTTCCTCGTCCACAGATCCATGCAACCCCCTTTTTGTCAGACAGTTAGCTGCTCGAACAGCGCCATAAGTGCCTCTTGGGATTGGGTAAACCAGCTCTACTTGGCTTACGCTCCCAAAGGCGGATATCTACTGCTACAGTAGAGACTACTACGAATGAGGTAGATGGGCCATGCTGCGGTCGGTACCACTTCAGCCACTGCTGCTTGACCGATTCCGTTGCCGCCACCTTTGCGAAACGCCTGAAAGCTGCCCGTGCATTGCGGGGGCTATCGCAACGCGCTTTAGGGGGGATAGTGTCTGGTGACAAGGCCAGCGGGAGTGCCCGAATCAATCGGTACGAGCAGATGGTCAATCGTGCCGATATGGACACGGCTTCGGCACTAGCCCAAGCGCTAGATGTTCCTCTCGCCTACCTCTTCGCTGAGGAAGACGACCAAGCCAACTTACTGCTGGCGTTCGCCAAGCTTTCCAAGGGCGAGCGTGCAGCGCTTCTGAGCATGGCCCAGCAAATGGCCTCAAAAAAGAGCAAATAAGTCCGTCACGGGAAGCAAGCCCTAACGGTTTTTGCCGCGCTCGCTCTCAGGCTGCCAAGGCCAACCTGACTAGCCTTCGCTAAGTTGAGCCCAAATAAAAAAGGGATGGCAACCGGTGGTGAGGTGCCGACACATATGCCGGCACCTCGCTGCGATAGATCACGCGACCAGCATTAATGCCTCATTCCACGCTCGCTGCTTAAGAAGAGCACCTTGCCCAAACCAAGCCGCGTCCCGGCGGTGGTCATTACTGTCGGCTCGACGGTAGTGGTCCACATATTCCGTGACACTGTTAAGCAGCCCCCACGCCGTTCCCTTAGCTGCAGGCAACTCAGCACCCTTACCCTGCCCGCCATAAAGCGCCTGAACTTTATGGACAGCGTGCTCGTTTATCACGGGGATCGCTTGCTCCTTGTTGACGGAATGTGCAAACACTTTTGCCAAGAAGCTCTCAACAGTCTTATCAGCTATACGGCAATTGGCGAGTTCCTTGATGTAGCCCTCGAAAGCTGACCACGGAGCGATAGCTATGCCGAGTTGCTGCTTGACGGCTTGTGCGTCGAATTCGCGTCGATGCGGGACTCTCACCGCACCGGCACTATTGCCCAAGGCAACGGCCAAGGTGTTATTGCAGACTACTCGCACCGAAGTGAACTGTGCTGTGGTCGCCAGGGTGCCATCGCAGGCAGTGGCTAGCAGCAGGTAGCCATTCACCGTATCGCCACCTTTTAGCGTGACGCTCTGGTTGGTACGGGCCAAAGCCCAGAGCTTCCGGCCGCCCTTGAGTACGCCGGCTGTCTCAAGCTCGTAGCCACCCACCTCAGTCAGGTCGCGGTAGAACTCAAGAATCTCGGCCGGTTGCACTACCTTGAAACGACTCGACACGATTGACAGCGGTGTTTTGGTATCCGATCAAAACAGCACCTTCTGATCAGGATACCTGTGGAGTGAACCGGGGAATGGATGGCCGGCAATGAAATGAACACGGCGGTTTCAATCCGCCAGTCCATGCCAGCCTGTTGGGCCCATACCTCTAACGACTGGTTGGGAATAAGACGACGACCGAGACTATGCCAGGGGGCTTCCCCGACGTAGGCCATGGATTGAACTAAATGCATGACAGACTCCTTCGTTAGGTGCTGAAACGCATAGAGCCCGGCCAAGGCCGGGCTCTATGCGCATGTGATTAAGATGAAAAGAAAGTTGTTGAAACGGCAGAAGATCGCCGGATGGATCGCTTCTAAACGCTACAAGAGTCCCCTACCAGCCATGCTGACGCATTCGGCCCCAACGATGATGTGGTCAAGCACTCGCACGCCGACGAGCTTCAACGCATCCCGCAGTTCCCTGGTCACTGCCTGATCGGCCGCACTGGGTTCTGCGATACCACTCGGATGGTTATGGGCCAGGATGGCGGCACTGGCATTCGCATCCAACGCTGCTCTCACTACTTCCCTGGGATAAATACTGGCGCCATCGACAGTGCCGATGAATAGCCGTTGGCAGTCCAGGATGTGATGGCGGCAGTCCAGCCACAGCACGTGGAACTCTTCGTGAGGCAAGCCACCCAGCCGGGCGCGGAGGTAGTCGGCCGCATCGGCGGGATCAACGATGCGACCTTGGCGTGTGAGTTTTCCTTTGAGGATGCCTTCGGCCGCGGCCAAGATGGCTTGTTGTGTGGTTTCGTTGAAGATATCGACCGGTAGTGGGATTGATGAAAGCGCAGGGGTTAGCATGAAAGGCTCCTTTTAAAGCGGCATAAACGCATAGAGCCCGGCAAAGCCGGGCTCTATGTATGTGCAGTGGTTAATGAGATGGGAAGGTAACTATGAGGACTTCGTGCTGAAGGTGTGTCCGCAGCCGCGGCAGTGGTGGTTTTGCAGAACATTTTGGTCGATAGCAGCACCGAGCTTGGAACCCGCTGCACAACCCGTCGCGCCGCCGACAATACCGTCGATGATCACCCCAGCCACGCCACCCAGCACCGCACCGATCGGGCCAGCCAGTAGACCTATTTCTGCTCCGGTCAACGCCAAGGCCACGCCGCTGGATACTCCTGCGATCGCCCCAATAGCACCGCCCAGCCGCCTTGCTATGTTGCGTGGTTCAATCTGTGGCGACTGGCACTTTGGGCAACGCGGCGTGATATCCATCATGTCATCGTTCCATTCATGTTCTGAAATTAGGTCATGCATGGACGGCTTCCTTTATGCGGTATTCGATGTAACACCGAATGCACGATGCCCAAAGGCTTCCCACGAGAAAAATGGCCACGAACACGAAAAGGCATTCGACCAAAGAGGGACAGGGGTAACCGATCCAGGATCTATCAAACATCACCAATGCTCCTTTGAAGAAGAGATTCCGTATGGCAGCCATACAGAAGAAGCAGATGAAATTCTGCTCAGCGTGGTGGTGTGGATTTGAAAATCCGTGGAATCGATTTATGCCGAGTGACGTTCGAAAGGTACGACCTTCGCACCCAAACGCAACTGATCCAAATAGTCAGCCCAGGCTTGCATCATCTTGCGCCGTGCGGGTAAATGGGTCGTGCGGTTGTAAGCGCGCCCGTTGGCATCCTTAACTGCATGAGCCAACTGGTGCTCGATATGGTCCACCGGAAAACCCAGTTCTTCGTCCAGCACCGTGCGGGCCATCGCCCGGAAACCATGACCGGTCATGGTGTCGTTATCAAAGCCCATATAACGCAGTGCGGCATTGATGGTGTTCTCACTCATCGGCCGACGCATACTGCGTACGCCGGGAAACACGTACTTGCCGCCACCCGTTAACGGATACAGTTCACGTAGGATAGACACTGCTTGATCGGACAACGGAACAAGGTGCGATTGTTTCATCTTCATCTTTTCAGCCGGGATGTCCCATACCGCTTTCTCTAAGTCGATTTCGGACCATCCAGCATGTCGAAGTTCGCCGGGTCGTACGAACAGCATTGGTGCCAACTTGAGCGCAGCGATCGTTACCGGCATTCCTTTGTAGCGGTAGATAGCACGTAGCAACTCCCCGATCTTCGATGGCAAGATAATGCTGGCATGGTGCTTAGTTTGCGGACGCTCCAATGCACCAATCAGGTCCGCTGCTGGGTTACGTTCGGCACGACCCGTGGCGATGGCGTAACGGAACACTTGACCAGTGAGTCCACGCGCTCGATGTGCCGACTCCACAATGCCGCGTTTTTCCATCTTGCGAAGGGCTGCCAACAAAGCAGGCGCTGATATTTCGGCCACCGGGAGATTGCCAATACTCGCAAGATCTTTTTCGATAAGGCGGCGGGCTCGCTCTACGCTGCCAGTCCCCATGCCTTCTTTTTCTCGCTTAGCTAGGAACTCCATGGCTACTGACGCGAAGGTATTACCTGCCTGCTCTAATCGTGCAGCGCGTTCAGCCTTGGCAACATGCGCCGGATTCGTTCCGCTCTTCACCACTGCACGTGCTTTGTCGCGTTCGGCACGCGCTTCGGCAAGTGACATGAGTGGATATTCGCCGAGCGTGACGATGCTCGCCTTACCTGCATGGCGGAATCGATAACGCCACACCTTTGTGCCCGTAGGCCTGACCTCCATGCACAGCCCGTTGGTATCAGCCACCCGATACGCAACCGGACGGGGCTTTAGAGCGCGTAACTTGGTATCTGTGAGCATATGAGTCAGACCAGTGTGAGTCACGGCAGATCATACCTGCCATCTGACTCACAGGCTGCTACACATTTTCGTCGGATGCAATCGAACTCCATCGAACCGCATTGAACAAAAAACCCCGCACTTAGCGGGGTTTCTGTAAGAACTTTGGTCTCGATCGAACTCCATCGAACCGATATTTGGTGGGCCCACCAGGATTCGAACCTGGAACCAAGGGATTCGCGTGTTCCGAAAGTTTCCTCTCGGCGCGGACTATCTCTTCACCCTCCGACGTTTTGCAACGTGCGGGTGGGGTGCGGGACGCTCGAGCCTGTTATCAAGGGCGCTGAAGCCCTCAGGTAGTCTCTGCACCTTCCGGCGGTGTACCGCCGGCTTGGCTCAGGGTTGCCGCCGATCCGCACTGGCGTCGCTGCGGGTTCCCTGAATTCATCCCGTTCCCGTTCGCGCATTACTGCGCGACGGCACCTTTCGATGAGTCCCCTGCTCTAACCGTTGAGCTATAGGCCCTATCTCACGCGGGATGATAACAGCATCGAAACGGCTGCATCACCTGAAATCTTAGAGATCGGCTTTCGAGAACTTAATGTCGGCGGGTCTAGCATCGAGTGCTCCCTCAACCGTGGAGGTGCTGCCATGAGCACAAAAACTGTTGCCAGTCGTCTGGTTGCTTTATGCCGGGAGGGTAAGTACGAGCAGGCGCAGCAGGAGCTTTATGCCAAGGACGCGGTGAGCATCGAGCCGCAGGAGATGTCGAGCGGGCCGATGGGCAATGCCAAGGGTCTGAAGGCGATTCTCGAAAAGGGACATCACTTTCAGGAGGCGGTGGAAAAGGTCCACAAGAATGAGATCAGTGATCCGGTGGTGGCGGATGGCTGGTTTAGCGTGGCGATGCATCTGGATGCCACGATGAAGGGACGCGGCCGTGCGGATATGCGTGAGATCTGTGTGTATCACGTGAAGAACGACAAGATTGTGCAGGAGCAATTTTTTTATGACGCGCACTGAGGCTATCTGGTGAGCGCTCGTGCGGTTTGATGCCTGGGACGATGGGTGTCATCGCTTGTCGTGTGATTGACGTTTCTTGCGAGGTTGGTGTCGCCCACCTCGGTGCTCCCCTGGATCAAGTCCGGGGAAGGTGCTGCTGCACCTACGTAGGGAGTGGGCAGGTGGCTCCGCGTGATGGCTATCTGGAAGAGGTCTGGCAGGGCACAAAACAAAAGCCCCGCGATGCTGCGGGGCTCTTGTGCGTGGCTGCGGGCGGTTCGCTTAGTCGATGTCGAGGAAGGAGCGCAGCTGTTCCGAACGGCTGGGATGGCGCAGTTTGCGTAGCGCCTTGGCTTCGATCTGGCGGATGCGTTCGCGCGTCACGTCGAACTGTTTGCCGACTTCTTCCAGCGTGTGATCGGTATTCATGTCGATGCCGAAGCGCATGCGCAGCACCTTCGCTTCCCGCGGCGTCAAACCGGCGAGCACGTCGCGCACGGTTTCGACGAGACCCGTTTCCGTCGCCGAGTCGATCGGCGAGCTGGCGTTGGTGTCTTCGATGAAATCGCCGAGATGCGAATCTTCGTCGTCGCCGATCGGGGTTTCCATCGAGATCGGTTCTTTGGCGATCTTGAGCACCTTGCGGATCTTGTCTTCCGGCATTTCCATTTCTTTGGACAGCTCTTCCGGCGTCGGCTCACGCCCGAACTGCTGCAGCATCTGGCGGGAGATGCGGTTGAGCTTGTTGATCGTTTCGATCATGTGCACCGGAATACGGATGGTGCGTGCCTGGTCGGCGATCGAACGGGTGATGGCCTGGCGAATCCACCAGGTGGCGTAGGTGGAGAACTTGTAGCCGCGGCGGTATTCGAATTTGTCCACGGCCTTCATCAGGCCGATGTTGCCTTCCTGGATGAGGTCGAGGAACTGCAGGCCGCGGTTGGTGTACTTCTTGGCGATGGAGATCACCAGGCGCAGGTTGGCCTCCACCATTTCTTTCTTGGCGCGGCGAGCCTTGGCTTCGCCGACCGACATGCTGCGGTTGATTTCCTTGATGTCGGTGAGGGGCAGGAACAGCTTCTTTTCGATGGAGAGCAGCTTTTCCTGCTCGGCATCGATCTGCTCGCGGAAATTCTTGATGTTGGGCGACCACTTCTGGCGTTTGCGGCCCAGTTCTTCCGCCCAGGCGAGGTTGCCTTCGTTGCTGGGGAAGGACTTGAGGAAGTCGGACTTGGGCATCTTCACGTGCTTGACGAAGATCTCCATCAGCACGCGCTCGTGATGACGGATATCGCCCACCACTTCGCGCAGCTTGCGCACGAAGCTGTCGATCAGCGCGGAGGGCAGCTTGAGCTTGAGGAATTCCTCAGCCATCTGGTCGCGCAGCTTGGTGACTTTCTTGTCGGTGACGTCGGTGGCCTTGGGCGCGGCTTTCTGGAATTTGCCGTAGTAGTCGCGCAGCAGTTCCATGCGGCGCTTTACTTCCTCCGGATCCGGGCCGCTGGGGCCGGCTTCCTCGTCGTCGCCGGCGGCTTCTTCTTCCTCTTCTTCTTCGACGTCGCCATCGTTTTCGGCTTCGGCCAGTTCGGCTTCGGCCAGGGCGGCATCGGCGGCCTGCTCAAGGTCGGCGAAGCCGGCGAGGATTTCGCTGAGGCGGCGCTTGCCGTCCAGGTGCTGGTCGTATTCTTCCAGCAGCATCTCGATGGTCAGCGGGAAGCTGGCCAGTGCGGTCTGCACCTGGGTGAGGCCTTCTTCGATGCGCTTGGCGATGGCGATTTCGCCCTCGCGGGTAAGCAGCTCCACCGTACCCATTTCACGCATGTACATGCGAACCGGGTCAGTGGTGCGGCCCACTTCCGAATCCACGGCGGAGAGCAGCGCGACCGCTTCTTCGGCGGCGGTTTCGTCGTCGGTGGCCGCACCGGGGGCGTTGTCGGCCAGCGGGTCGGCATCGGGGGCGGCATCGTGCACGTCAATGCCGACACCTTTGAGCACCGCCATGATGTCTTCGATCTGCTCCGGATCGACGATGTCGTCAGGCAAGTGATCGTTGATTTCGGCATACGTCAGATAGCCCTGCTCCAAACCTTTGGAGATGAGCGCTTTGATTTCCGACTGTTGCTCGTGGGCTTTGCTATTCATACCAACCGCCGCGGGATAGGAACCAATCAGTATAGCGATGTGATGCTTTTTTGACCAGTTTTCAAGTGAAAAATTCGGCTCCGCCCACACGCAAAAATCGCGCCAAATCGCGGGTTTGGGAGCCAATCAGGGAGGTGAATCGATTCGTTTCTGCGCCAGGCACTCACGGCACCTCGAGCCAGAACGTGACAGGTCCGTCATTGACCAGATGTACCTGCATATGGGCGCCGAAGCGTCCGATTTCCACTGCCGGATATGCATCCCGCGCTAATTCCACCAGCCGCTCAAACCAGGTTCGGCCATGCTCGGGCGATGCGGCGCGGGTAAAGCTGGGACGCATGCCGGAACGCGTGTCGGCGGCGAGCGTGAATTGGCTGACCAGCAGCAGGCCGCCGCCGGTGTCAGCGAGGGAGCGATTCATTTTGCCGGCGTCATCAGCGAACACGCGATAACCCAGGAGCCGTTCCAGCATGCGCCGGGTTTGCGCTTCGCCGTCCTGGGGTTGCACGGCGACAAGGGCGAGCAGGCCGGGGCCGATGGTGCCTACGGTTTCCTGGCTGACGTCGACGCGAGCCGATAGCACACGTTGGATAAGAGCGATCATGGATGCGTTGAATGGGGGCGAGTTGCAGCAATCACTCCGCAGGGTAATGGGATCAAAGACAGGCAGCGAGGCATACCCATTCACACACCCCATTAACGCGGATAGGTCGCTGTCGCCGACAAGCCTTTCAACGGCAGCGCTCGCGAATGCTTGAGGCATTTCGATTTTGCCCTCGCTACTCGCCGCGCCCCCCTTTACCCTTACCCGTTCGCCCGTCATCCCACCGTTCACGCCATGCGCCCTGATATCTATCTTGTCTACTTGCTGCTGCGCCTGTTCGGGCTGCTGCCGCTGCGCTGGCTGCAGGGCATGGGCGCGGCGCTCGGGCGATTGGCATTGCGCCGGGGCGGCAAGATGGCTCGCTACACGGCGGTGAATCTTGCGATCGTGCGGCCGGATCTCAACGATGCCGCGCGCGCCGCCTTGGTGTGTGACGCGATGATCGAGGGCGGCAAATCGATCACCGAGATCGTGAAGATCTGGGGTGCTGGTGCGGAGCAGGCCTTGGGGCTGGTGCGTGAAGTGCGAGGTGAAGCGCTATTCGACGCGGCGCTGGCCTCCGGCAAGGGCGTGATCATTGCGGCGCCGCACCTGGGCTGCTGGGAGTTGCTCAATTATTGGCTTTGCCGCAAGACGCCGATGGCCATTCTGTACCGGCCGCCACGCATACCTGCAGTGGAAGCGCTATTGCGCAAGGTGCGTGGCGCGTTGGCGCCTGAGCAGGTACGTGCGGAAGGCGCGGGCGTGCGCACTTTGTACAAGCGGCTGGCGGGCGGCGGCACCGTGGGCATCTTGCCGGATCAGAAGCCACGGGCGGGCGAGGGCGAGTTCGCGCCCTTCTTCGGCAGGGAAGCCATGACGATGGTGTTGCTGCCTCGGCTGGCGACCCGCACCGGTGCCACCGTGCTGTTTGCGTTTGCGGAGCGATTGCCGCGAGGCATGGGTTATCGCATCCACTTCTTGCCGGCGCCAGAAGGTTTGCATGACACGGATCTGGCGCGTGCCTGCACGGCGCTCAATCACGGCGTGGAAAACTGCGTGAATATCGCCTTTGCCCAGTATCAATGGCATTACAAGCGGTATTCGGCGGATAACCGACCAAGCCCGTATTGAGAATGCAGGGCAGCTGGCGCTGGCGGCTGTCGCTTTGCGCTCAGGTATCTTTTTCGAGCCGACGCAGGAATACGCTCATCTCTTTTTCCGCTTGCTTGTCGCCGCGTTGTTGCGCGACGACGATGCCTTGCCGCCATGCTTCGATGGCGCCGGCTTCATCGTTTGCAGCGAGACAGGCTTTGCCGAGCAGTTTCCACGCAGCGGAGTAATGCGGATCGAAGGCGATGGCTTGCCGCAGCGCTTCGATGGCCGCGACATGATCGCCTGCATCGAATAATGCCTTGCCGAGCGAGAAGCGCAGCAAGGCGCCATCGCGGGGTCCGCCGCACTGCGCGCGCAGGTTGTCGATCAGCGCCGCATTCATGGCTGTGAGCCGTAGGAGGGATCCGTTGTGCCAGAAAAAACGCGCGGTGGTTGCGCCGGCTCGAGCGGGGTACGGCCTCCGCGCACCGCCGCCAGGGTAGGCGCCGACCACACCACGACCCATGACGAACGGAAGGGCTGTGCCAACAAGGCGTAACGCAAGGCCGAAGGCATGAGGTTGTCGGGATGGGTGATGATCAAGCCATCCGGATGAAGCCTGGCGAATGCCTGCAGCCTCTGTGGGGTGTGCAGTTCGGTGATCGGCTGGGTCAGGCGCCCTGCAAAGTGGAATTGCCCTTCGTAATTGCCTTCGATCGCCACGGGATGGTGAGCGGCCTGCGCAGCTGAAATCAGCGCAGTGGTAGGGCTGAGGTCGTATTTGTGCCAGAGCGTGAGCGTAAACAGGGTATTGAGCGCAACCGCGCCGATCAGGCCGGCAAAGGCCACGCGCCGCATTTCGCCACGCCCGCGCATCAGCAGCAGGCATCCAAGCAACAGGAACACTACGCTGAAGGTGCGGCTATAAGGCGCCGCGCCTTCCACCCATGCGTCATGCAGCGTATGGCTTGCGGCCAAGTAGGGCAGTGCAAACAGCAGGGCTGCAAACAGCATGGCGGCTACGCCAAGCGGCCAACTGCCCAGCCAATGGTTCTCCGCCAGCGCGGCACGCCGTTCGCGCAAGACAGCGATGGCGCCCGCCAGCAGCAGCATCCAGCCGCCGAACTGTGGCAGCAGGTAGTACCACTGTTTGCCGCTGATCACCGAAAACAGCACGAACGATGGCAGCAGCCAACACAGGGCAAAGCGCAGGCCGCTATCCAACGGTTTGCGCAGCGTCGCCAGTGCGACCCACATACGCGGCCAGCCGCTGAACGGAAACAGCAGCATCGGCAGCCAGATGACATACCAGCCGAACCAGTGCGGATGGCTTTGCAGCGGTTGATCGTGCTGAATGCCGTCGACGACGCGTCCGGCCGTCTGGGTGAAGAACAGTCGATGACGATAGGCGTCGCCACCGCTGAAGCCAGCCGGTATCGCCCACGCCAGCAGCATGACCAAGCCGAGCAGTACAGCCAAAACGCCACGCCCATACCAGCGTGCGCGGTGTTCACGCGCCCAATCGCTCCAGAGTGGACCAAGCAACCAAGGGAAGGCGATGTGCAGCAGCATGACCGGCCCTTTGGTGAGCAAGCCGGCGCCGATCAATAGTCCGAACAGCCACCAACGCGGTTCGCTGCAGCGCGCCGTCGGCGTGAGGCACAACAGGGCGCCCAGCACGCAATCGGCGAGCAGCACCTCATACATGACCTGCAAGCCGAACAGGAAGGCGTAGCACAAACCCAGCAGCATCCATGGCGCGGCCTTCGCCACCCACGGACGCCCGGGGAACAGGCGATGTGCGAGCAGCGACAATTGCACCAGCTGCACCGCGCCGAAGATGACTTCCAGGACGCGCGGCCATACGTCGCTGACGCCGAACACGAACCAGCCTGCGTGGATCAACCAGAACAGCAGCGGCACTTTTTCGCTGTAGGGCTCGCCGTTGATGTGCGGCACCAGCCAGTGATGCCCGGACCACATTTCCCACGCGACGGCGAGGGTGCGCGTGGAATAAAGCGGCATCGGGCCGTGCGAGAAGATCGCCACCAAGGCCACCACCGTCCACAACGGCAGCCATGGCCACAGGCTGCGTATGACTTCGGAGCGGCGATAGTTGTCGTTGGTGGTCACGGTAACTCGCTGGTTGCGGGAGGTCATCGGGATTTTAGCCGGATCGGCCGCTGCCTCCCTTTGGGCGGCGTTTTCTCGGCTTTTGCGCGGTGGATTTCGCCAGAAGGTTTCCCTGCGTTCCAGCTTTGATTGCTCGAGCGCTGCGCTGATCGTCGCCGGTGAAACATCCCATAAGGCGTAAACAGGCGCGGTTTATGCCGGTCCCCAGTAACCGATGCGCTTGCGCAGTTTCAGCTTGCGCCACCAGTTGTGCGGTTTGGTTTTGCGGTTGCGTCCGCCGGCGGCGAGGAAGGCATCGATGGCATCGAGTACGCGCTCGCTGGAGCGGCCGTCGTGATAAGGGTGAATGGCTTCGCCAAACTCTCGGATCGCTTGCATCAATTCAGGCGGACGCGACAGGGCGCGTTCGATGGCTGGCTCGAATTGCGACGGATCGTCGATGTCGATCAGCTGCGGACCCGGCGCGCGGTTCTTGAATGTAACGACAGGTTTGCCGGTAAGCAGGAATTCGCTCAGCGCGGACGATGTATCCGAACACATCATGTCGACCTGGGGAAACAGTTCGAGAATGTTGTCGTTTTCGGCGAAGCGGAGGTATTCGTTCTGCAGCGCCTTGAATTTCGCTACCGTCTCCGGATTCATCTTGGGATGGAACGAGATGATCCAGTGCCATCGGCCATCGCGGGAAAGGCGCTTCACTTCGTCGTACAGCGTTTCGGCGGCGCTCCACGAAGGTGAGAAGGTGGAGTGATAGAGAATCACCGGTGGTTTGCGTACCGGCGGCAGTGGGCCGGCGATGTCCTTCATGAAGGGATCGAGCTTGGGCCAGCCGGTTTCGGTCACGGCGAAGTGCCCCAGCTTCGTTGCCAAGGCATTGAATTGCGCAGTGTCGCGCGGACCGGTGGTGCAATACAGATCGAAAAAACCGCGAATGTAGATATGGCGCGGCTTGCCGGCGTTGAAGCCGTGGAACACTTCCACTTTCACGCCCGGAAAGAAATGCGGCAGGTGATTGCCTGGCGTGATCACCGCAAGGGGGCGCCAGCGGCGCACTTCCTGCACCGAGAGCAGGCGTTCGCCCTCGATCAGATCCTCGGCGCCCGGGCCATCAAAAAACCAGGCGGTTTCGCCGCCGCGTGCGCGGATCGCATCTTGCAGCGGACGCAGGATGGCCAGCGCATAACGTTCGGACCCGTAAAGCAAGTAATGCTTTGTCATGTTTCAGTGATCCAATCCGGCACGGGTCAATGCAGCGGCGGCGGTATCGCGTGACGTGGGATTCAGACACATTTCGTAGTAGCGCATGCGCTTGTAGGCCGCGTAGCTGGCGGCCGTTTGTGCAATGGCATAGCCGCGCCAGCCGTCGAGGAAGCCCAGTCGCAGCACATAGTCCTTGAAGAACGCGAGCGCGAAGACGAACGGTGTCTGCCACATTCGGGGCGACTTGTTCTTGTCCATCCAGTCGCGGCACTTCAGTTCCGAGTACAGCAGTACCTTGAGTTGCTTCTCGGCCAGGCTGGGGTTGTTGTCGTGCAGGAAGGCTGCGTTGAAGGTGATTGACGCGCCCTTGAATTGCAGCGACTCATGCACGCGCACGTCACTCCAGCGGGCGCGGTCGCGGTGATAGAGGCGTGCCATTTTTTCGCCTACTGCCGGTCGGTACCAGCGCATCGGCTTGCCCATGTAGATCAGGTGCCGGCGCAGGATCGCCGCGGCCGTGTCACTTTCCATCAGGGCTGGCAGGCGATGCTGCAATTCATCGGCGAGCTCGGGCGTGAGGTATTCGTCCGCATCCAGCGCGAGGATCCAGGGGTGGCTGCATTGCGTGGCGGCAAAGTTTCGCTGCGGACCGAAGCCGAGCCACGCCTGGTGCACCACGCGCGCGCCATGGGCCTGGGCGATCGCCACGGTGTCGTCGGTGCTGCCGCTGTCCACCACCAGCTTTTCAGCCGCGAAGGGCACGCTATCCAGGCAGCGCGCGATTTTTTGCGCCTCGTTGCGGGTGATGACGACGAGGGTGAGGGGAAGTAAAGGCATGTGTAGGATTCTAGCCGCTTCCATCACGGTCCCTGCACTTGGCGTGATCAGGATATGGTTTCATGCCAACATAGTTGGCTATGTTTCAGTAAATGGCATGCAGTATCGCCGTGGCAGGCACGGGTTAGGGAAAACCAAACCGAGGAGTCCGCCTGCGTCAAAGTGGAAATGGTGGATGGATGTATGAGTGAGCAAACGGTGTTGCCACATGGGCGGCGGAATCCATCGGCCCAGGCGCCAGCGGCCGAGCGCGTGGGTACGGTCTTGTCGCCCCCCCGGCCGTCGCCCTTCGCGCCACTCCGGCAGGATGTATGGCGCTATGTCATCGGTATCGGCATTGCGTGGATGGTGCTGGGCATGGCGATCATGCCGGCTGGGATTTCCTACAATCCCAGCAAGGCTTATCAGGCCAGCTTGATCTTGCTGCTGTACCTGCCGGCGCTGGTGGTTTCGTTCCGGCAACGTGCCCAGTTGTGGCGTGAACTGCTGCCGTTGCCGCTGTTTCGCATTTTTCTATTGCTGCTGGGCTGGGCATTCGTTTCATTGTCATGGGCGCACCTGCGCAGTACGGGGGATGAAGTAGGCCGCCTGCTTAGCGTGATGACGTTCATCCTGGCGTGGCAGCTTTGGGATGCGGACGATGAAAAACATGTGCGCGGTCTGCTCTGCAGTCTCGGCCTGGTGGTAGCGCTGTGTGCGGCTGTGTATTGCCTGCAGTATTGGCATGACGCACCGCAGGACAGCCGGATCGTAGGCGTGGGGACGATTGCCACGGCCAATTACGCGGCCAGTCTGATGGGGGCGATGTGCCTGCTGCTGACGCAGTTGTCGCTGCCTGCCGGGAAGATGTCGAAGGCTCGCTGGGCGGCAGTTGTCCTGCTATTGCTCTTCATCAGCTTCACCCAGACGCGTGCCGTATGGCTGGCGCTTGCCGTTTCTGCATTGATTGCGCCGCTGTGGCGGCCGGAACGCATCGTCCGCTGGCTGGCGGGTACGGTCCTGGTCCTGGTTGCCATCGTGCTGGTCAGGCCGCTGCCGGTCTTGGTCGAGCGGGGTGCCTCGCTGCGACCGGAATTGTTCGCACAAGCGTTGCATACGATCGCGGCACATCCCTTGCTCGGACTCGGCCAGGGCACCCCCTTTACCTTGATGGTTCGCGGGGAGGCTTATACGCATAGTCACAATGTGCTTACGCAGGTGGCGATCGAGCTGGGCTTGCCCGGCCTCCTGTTGACGTGCGTCATGTGGGCTCTGGTCGCCTGGCAGGGCTGGCGGCATCGTCGTTCGATGCGTGGCCGGATCATCCTGGTGCTGTGGGTGTTTGCATCCGTGGTGTTGCAGTTCGACATGCCGCAACTGCTGGACAGTCCGCGTCCCGGCTGGATACTGATCTGGCTTCCCTTTGCCTTGGCCGTCAATCTCGCTATCCGCGAGCGTTCGAACGCTCGCGCCGCTATCATGCCCGACTAGATAACCGGCGCCATCTCACGTCACGGCGCCGATGAGGATATGCAATGGGCAGAGTGCTGGTGACCGGCGGCGCCGGGTTTCTCGGTTCGCATCTATGCGATCGTTTGCTGCGCGATGGACACGACGTACTTTGCGTGGACAACTACTTCACCGGCCGCAAGCGGAACATCGCGCATTTGCTCGGTCATCCGTATTTCGAAATGATGCGTCACGATGTGACCTTTCCGCTCTATGTGGAGGTCGACCGCATCTACAACCTTGCGTGTCCGGCTTCGCCGTTTCACTACCAGTACGATCCGGTGCAAACCACCAAGACGTCGGTGCACGGTGCGATCAACATGCTCGGCCTGGCCAAGCGGGTCAAGGCGCGCATCCTGCAGGCGTCGACCAGCGAGGTGTATGGCGATCCCGAAGTGCATCCGCAAACGGAATCCTACTGGGGGCGCGTCAATCCCATCGGCATCCGCAGTTGCTATGACGAAGGCAAGCGCTGTGCCGAAACCCTGTTCTTCGATTACTACCGTCAGCACCATCTGGATATCAAGGTCGTACGCATCTTCAACACCTACGGCCCGCACATGCATCCAAACGACGGGCGCGTGGTCAGCAACTTCATCGTGCAGGCGCTGAAGGGCGAAGACATCACCATCTATGGCGACGGTAGCCAGACGCGCAGCTTCTGCTATGTGGACGATTTGATCGAAGCGATGGTGCGCATGATGGACACCGAAAAAGGCTTCACCGGCCCGGTCAACATCGGCAATCCGTCCGAATTCACCATGCTGGAATTGGCCGAGAAAGTGCTGCAGCTCGTGGGGGGGCACTCGAAACTGGTCTATCGCCCGTTGCCGTCTGACGATCCGCGCCAGCGCCAGCCGGACATTTCGCTGGCCAAGGAAAAACTCGGCTGGCAACCGAGCGTTGCGCTGGAAGATGGTTTGAAAGAAACCATTGCGTATTTCCGCAAGCTGTTGAACGAGGGCGACTGCGCATGAGCGCTGGCGTCACCTTCAGCGTCATCGTTACCAACTACAACTATCGTGCCTATGTGGGCGAGGCGATTGACGGCGTGCTGGCGCAGACACGGCCCGCAACGCAGGTCATCGTCGTCGACGACGGTTCCACGGATGGCTCGACAGCGTGGCTGGCCGAGCGTTACGGAAACGATCCGCGTGTGACCTTGCGCTGCGTGCCGAATGGCGGCCAGCTGTCGGCCTTCGTGCGCGGCATGGAGGGTGTCACCGGCGACGTGGTGTGTTTCCTCGATGCGGACGATCGCTGGGACGCCGAATACCTAGCCTTGATCGGCGAGCTGTATGACGCACGCTCGGACATCGACTTCGTATTCAGCGACGTGGTGTTGTTCGGCAACGAAACAGGCACACAAGGATATGCCGAGCGTGCCACTGATCTTGGCTATACCGCGATCAGCACGTGGATGACCGGTTATTTCTATGGCGCGGCGACCTCGGCGCTTTCAATGCGCCGCACATGGGCGCAACGCGCGCTGGAATTGCCGGCTGCCTTTCTGCAGACCTGGCGCATTTCTGCCGACAATTGCCTGGTGTTCGGTACCAGTGTGATGGGGGCGCATAAATACTATTTGCCAACGGGCATGGTGCATTACCGCATTCATGGCGCCAATGGCTGGTGGCATGCACGTGCGAAAGAACGCCAATTCGCCAATGGTTTTCGTTCGCGTAGTCTCATCAACTATTACGCCAGCCGCATGTACATGGATACCTTGACGCTGGAGCTGGTCAAGCGCGAATTCCTCAGCAAGCCGGAGCCCTCGCGCGAAGAAGCCAGGCGCTACGCCAGGATCGCCTGGCGCAGCTCGGCGTCGTGGCTCAAGCGTGTGGAGCGTTTCATCACCATACGACGTCGCGCACGTTGACTTATCGATAAGCGCGATCGTGAGCACCGTGCCCGCACCCACCGTCAGCGTCATCGTACTGACCTATAACTGGCCGAGTGCGCTGGAACTCGTGCTGCGCGCGTTGGCGAAGCAGACCAGGCTGCCGCTGGAAGTGATCGTGGCCGATGACGGCTCGCGTCCCGACACACGCGACTTGCTGCTACGCCTGGCGCAGGATTATCCCGTGCCGCTGCGGCATGGCTGGCAGGACGACCAGGGATTTCGAGCGTCGCGTGCGCGCAATACGGGGATTCTCGCTGCGCATGGCGAGTACGTGATCCTGCTCGACGGCGACATGATCACCCACCCCAAGTTCATCGCTGACCACCTCATGCTGGCGCAGCGCGGTAGTTTCGTGCAGGGCACGCGGCTGCGCGTGACGGATGCGGAGACCGCACGGTTGCTTGCCGGCGGCAAGCCAAAATTTCATCCATGGGTAGATGCTTATTTCCGCCCGTCGAACGCGGAGCCGAGCAAACTGCATTATGGCAAGCGCATTCATGCCCTACGCATGCCATGGCTGGCGCGATGGAAAGCGCGCTCGCGCAAGGGCGGTCATGTGATGAGCTGCAATATGGCGATCTGGCGCGAAGATCTTCTGCGCGTCAATGGTTTCAATGAAGCGATGGAAGGTTATGGCAGTGAGGATCTGGAACTGGCTGCGCGCTTGCAGAACGCCGGATTGCGTCGACGCCAGCTGAAGTTCGCCGGTTTGGCCATCCATCTTGAACACCGTTCGCGTGCGCCGGCGGATCCGGATGATCCGACCATGCCCAACAACATCATTCTCAAGCGCACGCGTACAGAAGGCATTACGTGGTGCGAGCGCGGCATCGCACAGCACGATGCCGTCGACCGCGAACCGTTGCCGGATTTACGAACGCTGCGTTGAACGGGACGCGGCTTGCTCTGGGCTCAGGGCGGCGATCGCATCGCGCAGGCGCGACGGCCATGCAGCGCGTTCGGCTTCATACCAGCTACGCGCGGCGTCGCCGATGCGTTCGGCGGCAGCAGCGTCCATCGCCACGCAGCGCTCGATCGCCGCTTCCATGGCCGGTTCCGTGAAGCCATAGCACGTCGCCAGATCCTGCACACCCATAGGCTGTGCCGGAACCAGCACACCACGTTCGGCCGTGACCAGTTCGTTCATCGGCTCGGTGTCGAGCGTGATGACCACCGCACGGCAGCTCATCGCTTCCACCAGATAATGACCAAAGCCTTCGGTTTGCGATGGGCAGAGATGAAAGCGATGTTCGTTCTGCAAACGCCGGTACTCGTCATCGCTGAGATGATCGCGGATCACCGTGACGTTGGATGGCGGCGTTTCGATCTCGACGCGTTTGCGGCGCCACGCCACCGTGAGCATCGGCCATTCAGGATGCTTGCGCCATAGCGCCAGCAATGCCTGCGTACCTTTGTTGGCGCTGCGGCCGGGGCCGTGGAAAAACGCATGGCGTCGTGTCGCTGCGCTATCGAGGCGATCGGGGCTGGTGAAGCCGATGTAGCGCGTGGTGGCGTTCAAGTGCTGGAATAGGCGTTCCGCGTGATGCGTCTTTACCCACACGGCATCCAGCGAAGCTATAGCGTCGCGATCCTGCGGACGAAAATACTCCGGATTCGGAATCAGCACATTGCATCGTGCGGCCCGGAAAAATTCCGGACGAATGCGCTCCAGCATCAGGTTGATGTCGAAGGCCGGTGGCCTGCGCATCCATTGCAGGCGCGTACGCCATTCGGCGAAACGGCCGCGATGGGGGAGGCCGGTGGTTTGCGTCCGGCACCCCGCTTGTTGCAAAGCTTCCGATAACAACACCAAGTCGCGACTGAGACCGGCGGCGTTGTCGCGGGCGATCAGCTGACAGTACGGCGGATGATCAGGAGGCGGCATCGTCCGGTTCCGGGGCTTCGTCGCTGTTTTTGGGTACGCAACCGGGAATCACGGCATCGGTCTTGAATAGCCACCAGTCGCGCCGATTCGCGTGACCGATGTCGATAGCTTTGCTGCGATTCACGCAATTGCCCATGGCGGGCTCTTGCACGAACAGCCAACGCGTGGCCGGCGCAGCCGCCTGCCACTGCACCGCACGCGTGAATTGCAGCGAGGTGGATGCGCGGAAGCCGAAGTCCATGGCGTGGCGATCGAGCATCAGCATGTTTTGTTCTTTCCAGTCGACCAGGCCGATCTCGTCGTGGGGGCCGAGCCGTTCGCTGACGCGGCTCATCAATTCGGCCGAAGAACTACTGCCGTTGAGCAGGGGATAGGCCCAGGCGCCCCACACGATCCAGAGCACGAGCAAACCGCTGGCAATGGCGTAATGCACGCGACGCGGACGGAAAATCGCCAGTGCGATCCACTGCGCCGCGCCGATGACCATGCACATCCACCACAGACTGTCGGCGGGTCCGTCAAAGCCGCGGTCATAAGCGAGCTTGGTGGCGAAAGCCGGATGCGTGACGAGTGCGTAGGTGCCCAGCCCCAACATGGCGCCGCCGATCACGATCAGGAAAAGCGTGCCGAGCGTACGCAGCCAACGCGTGGCAAGCATCGCTTCGAGATAGGGCGCGGTGATCAAGGCCAGCATGGGCACGATGGGCAACACGTAGACGTCGCGCTTGCCGGCCGAAGCGCTGAAGAACAAGAACACCAGCACGATCCAGCCCAGCGGCAACAGGATGCGTGCATCTTTCGCTCGCAGCGCCTGCCACCAGCGAGGCAGTGTGCCCGGATAGGTCAGGGAGAGCGGCAGCCAGTTGTAGAGGATCAGCGGCAGATAAAAGAACGCCGAATGGATGTGATGCCATGCGTGCGCGTAGCGGCCTGCCGTTTGATGAAACAGGATGTCATGCACATAGGCGGCATACGCAGGATTGTCGCTGCGCGCATGCGCAGCGAGCAGCATGGGCACCAGCCATAGTGCGATGGCGACGAGTGTGGCGATCAGGCCCAGCCACCAACGCCACCATGTACCGTTGCCCATGGCGGACACGCCGTGCCAGCGTTGTCGCGCCGCCCACGCGTAAGGCAGCAGCATGAACAAGGCGAGAAAACCCACGCCCTTGGTGATCACGCCCAGGCCAGCACAAAAACAGCCGAGCCAGTAAAGCCGCCAATTTGGACCGGTAAGCAGATGGCGCAGCAAACCCCAGTTGGCGGCGGTGATGAAAAACACCACCAATGGATCGATCTGCGCTCGCTTGGCCTGGAACACGAACTGGATGCACATCAAGACAGCCATGGCCGCGTAAAGGCCGACCTTGCGGTTCCATAGCCGTCGTCCCAGGTCGTAGACCAGCAGCAAGGTGCCAAGCGCACCCAGGAACGAGGGCAGCATGAAAGCGATGCGCCAATTGCGCACGATTTCGAAGCCGGCTGCTTCCAGCCACATCAGCATCGGCGGCTTGTCGGCGTAAAGTTCAACACCGCGATGGGGAAACAGCCAATCGCCACTTTCCACCATTTGCTTGGCGGCGAGCGTGAAGCGTGGTTCATCGGAAGGCCAGGGATCGCGCAAGCCGATGCCGATGCCGAGCATCACGATGGCAAACAGCATCAGCAACCAGAATTGGCGGCGTTCTCGTCTTTCCAGCTCAGTGGAGTGAGGGGGGGCGCTTGCCATGGATACCATGATTTCCGCGATGCTCTTGAAGGGCTTGATGAGAGGCTGGGGATGGTTCACTGCAAGATCGCCGCTCATCTCGCTTTTCCCTCCTTGGCGGAGGAGAAAGCGCGGCATCAGCGGCGCTCAAGCACGGCATAGTACATGCCGTCGAGATCATCATCGCCCGGCAGGATTTGCCAGCCGACCGTTGCAGGCTGGCCTGCAGGCAATGACACGGATACGGCGCGCGCATCGTCATGGTGGGCTAGAAACGTTTCGATCACCGTTTCGTTCTCCGCGCGCAATAGCGAACAGGTCACGTAAACGAGGCGTCCGCCAGGGGCGAGCAATGGCCATAACGCGGCCAGGATGCGTTGTTGCTGCGCGGCCAGCGCATCGATGTCGCTGGCGCGCCGATGCAGGCGCACATCGGGACGCCGACGCAATACGCCGGTCGCCGAACAAGGCGCATCGATCAGGATGCGGTCGAAGGGTTTGCCGTCCCACCAGTGGGAGGGATCGCCCGCGTCGCCGATGCGCAGGTCTGCATGCAAACCCAGGCGTTCCAGATTCTGACGAATGCGCGCAGTGCGTGAAGCGTCGAATTCCAAGGCAGTAAGGCTGAGGTCGGCGCGTTCCAACAGATGACACGCTTTGCCGCCAGGGGCTGCACACGCATCCAGCACACGCAGACCGTTGCGTATATCGAGCAGGTCGGCCGCTACTTGCGCAGCGCCGTCCTGCACGGCGAACCATCCCTGTGCGAAGCCGGGCATGCGTGTGATGTCGCTGCTATGTGGCAGCACGATGCCATCAGTGAGCCAGGGATGTGGATTCGCAGGGTAAGCACTCGCACGAAGTTGCTCGATCAGTGCATCGCGAGACGTGCGGCGGCGATTGGCACGCAGCATCATCGGCGGCTCGCGGTTGCTGTCGGCGAGTATGGCATCGGCTTGGGTCGGCCAATCCGATGTGATGGCTTCTACCAGCCACGTCGGCATGGCGTAGCGTGTTTGCGGTTGGGCATCCAGCGCGGCCAGCAGGGTAGTCCGCTCACGTTGCCATCGACGCAGCACGGCATTGACCAGCCCGGCAAGGCGAGGGCGATTCAGCGCACGTGTCGCTTCCACCGTGGCGGCAACGGCGGCGTAGTCCTGCAATTGGAGAACATCCAGCTGCACCAGGCCAAGTACCAGCAGTGCATGCACTTCGGGTTCCTTGCGACGCAAGGGCTTATCGAGCAATCGGTCGAGCACGGAGTCGAAGCGTAGCCACCAGCGCGCACCATCGCTGAGCAAGGCTGTCAGCAATGAACGGTCACGCGGGTCGCGCAATTTCGGTGCGCGTTGTTCCATCGCCTCACGCAACGAAACGCCGCGCAGCGCGATATCTGCCAGCGCCTGCGCAGCAAGGGCGCGTGTGTCGTTCATCGGGTACCGCGCAATTCAGGACGAGCATTGAGGTAATCCGCAGCGGTGATGCGCTTGCCGCCTGCGCGCTGCAGGGAGGTGACGCGTAGCACGCCTTCGCCGCATGCGATATCGATGCCGTCGCGATGCGCGGCGATCATGCTGCCGGGTGTTGCGTGGTGATGCTGCTCGATAGCGCGCGCAGCCCAAATGCGCACGTTCTCGCCAGCCAAGGCGCCTTCGGCCACCGGCCATGGATCGAAGGCGCGCACTTGGCGTTCCAGCGCTACGGCGCTCTGTGAAAAATCCAGGCGTGCCTCGGCCTTCTCCAGCTTATGCGCATACATCACGCCTTCTTCGACTTGCGGAGTCGGCTGCAGGATTTCGCCCGCCAGGATGCGGCGCAGTCCCTCTGCCAACACCTCCGCGCCGAGTGCGGCGAGGCGATCGTGCAAAGAGCCGCCGGTATCTTCGCGATGGATGGGCGTGCGCCGCTCAAGCAATACGGGGCCGGTGTCAAGGCCGGCTTCCATTTGCATCAGGTCGACGCCGGTTTCCGTATCGCCTGCGAGTATCGCGCGCTGGATGGGGGCTGCGCCGCGCCAGCGTGGCAGCAGGCTGGCGTGCACGTTCCAGCAGCCGAGTCGCGGAATCGCCAAAATCTTGGGCGAGAGAATCAGGCCATAAGCCACCACGATCATCAGGTCAGGCTGATACGCGGCAAGAGTCGCGCGCGCTTGACGGGTCTTCAGCGTAGGCGGCTGTTCGACCGGAAGCTGCGCCGTGAGGGCAGCCTGTTTGACCGGGCTTGGCGTGAGCTTGCGCCCGCGGCCGGCAGGGCGGTCGGGCTGTGTGTAGACCGCCACGACCTCGGCACCGCTCGCGCGGCAGGCCTCCAGGCAAGGGACGGAAAATTCCGGCGTACCGGCGAAGACGATGCGTAGGGGCTGCACGGATCTATGCTGAGCAGTGGTGCGGGCGGAGAGTGGTTCGCGAATCATCAGGCATCATGGCGCAATACCATGCAGCTGCCTGGAGCCGATGACACGTACGAATTGGGCCGCCAGTTTTCCTGATTCAAGCTTGCGCCGCCTGCTTGCGCTGTTTTTCGAGGCGCTTGAGCAGGATCGAGCGCTTCAATGGCGACAGGTAGTCGACAAACACCTTGCCGGCGAGATGATCCATTTCGTGCTGGATGCATACGGCCAGCGGGCCTTCGACTTCCAGTTCGAAAGTCTCGCCCCCGACGTCCTGGGCGCGCACTTTGACTTTCAGGGCGCGGGTGACATCGGCATAGATACCCGGGAAGGACAGGCAGCCTTCCTGATAGACCTGCGTGCCGTCCTTTTCGAGGATCTCCGGGTTGATCAGCGCCAGCGACTGGTTGCGCTCCTCGCTCATGTCGGCCACCAGTACGCGCTTGTGCACGTTGACCTGGGTGGCAGCCAAGCCGACGCCATTGGCGGCGTACATCGTCTCGAACATGTCATCGACTAGCTGTTTCAATGATGCATCGAAGACGCGCACAGGCTCTGCCTTGGTGCGCAGGCGCGGATCAGGAAATTCGAGAATGGTGAGAACGGACATGAAGACCTGCCTGGGGCATGGAAATTGCGGGCGAATTGGTAAAAAACCAGCCCTTGCGCCCTCTAGAATGGGATTATTGTACGTGGTTTAACAGGGTGAGCTGAACTCGTTTCCCCCGTCGCCGCCGGTGTTTTGCCTAGACGCAGATCAGCGTGCAGGCTGCCTGCCGGCCGGATGTGGACGCAGCGAGTGGACAGAACAATCCCGGGTTGAATGCGCAGACGGGCGGTCGGAATGTTCCGTGGCCTGCGTACGTGGCGCGGCTGGACAGACTGTCTTGCGGACGCTGCATGATCCAACCTGGAACGTTTCTCCAATCATGACGATTGAGGAAACGAGTTCAGCGCATCTCATTGTCGGCGCACGAATTTGCCAACTGGCACGTGTTGCTTGGATTAACGGTTCGGTTACACTCGCCCGAGCATCGGGAGAGGGGGGATTCCCGCTTATGATCAGAAAGTCCATCGGGCTGCTGGCCGGCATGCTGGTCACCGTGGCTGTTTATGCGGCTGGCGCGCAGCTTCGAGCCGATCACCCCGACAGTTACACCGTGCGTCGTGGCGACACCCTGTGGGGCATTTCCGCCCGGTTCCTGTCCAAGCCATGGCTGTGGCCGGAAATCTGGCAAGCCAATCCCCAGGTACACAATCCGCACCTGATTTATCCCGGGGACGTGCTCGATCTTTCCTTCATCAACGGCGGGCCAGCCCTGCGCCTTGAGCCTGCCATTCACCGCGAAGGCGAAGCCATTCCCGCGGTGTCGGTCGACCAGCTCAAGCCGTTCCTCAAGGATTCGCGCGTGGTGGATCCGGATGAGGTCAAGAACGCGCCCTACGTCATGGGCTTCGAAGAGGGCGACCTGACCGGTACGCCAGGCCGCAACGTTTACGTGCGCCACCTCAACGCGCAACCCGGCCAGCGCTGGGCGATCGTGCGTCCTACGCATGTGTTCCGTACCTACGGCGGTTCGGAAGCCGAGCAGAGCGACGAAATGGCGGCCAACCCGGTGGATAGCGATGTGGCGACCACAAGCTCGCCATGGACCGAGGAATGGGAGACCGACCTTGGCCATGTCACGCCCAACCACACCTTCCGCGGCAAGACGCTCGCGATGGAAGTCACCGTGATCGGCGAGGCGGAAGTGCTGCGCGGGGGGGATCCCTCCACGCTGCTGCTGCTGAATTCGATCATGGAGATTCGTGCCGGCGATCGCCTGATGCCGATCGACGACAACCCGTACGACCCGTATTACTACCCGCATCCGCCCAAGGCCCTGCCGCCGGATGGGCGTGTGATCGCCTTCTCGCTGGAGCGCTTGACCCAGGTAGGCCCGAACGATGTAGTGGTGCTTTCGATCGGTTCGAAGGATGGGGTCGACAACGGCATGACGTTCTCGCTGTGGCAGCCGGGCGAGCAGGTGCCGGATGACGTGGCGCACGACAGCTGGGATCGCGGCAGCCATAAATTCGTGACCTTGCCGGATGAATACGTCGGCCACGTGATGGTTTTCCGCACCTTCAAGCGAGTGAGTTACGCGCTGGTGATGGATGGCCTGAAACCGGTGAAGATCGGCGCGCGCGTGAAAATGCCGGAATGAGCTGATGGAGCGGGTGCGCTTTGCATCGGCGCCTCCGTTTTATCCGGAAATTCCGCAAATACCCACACGACGGCGCGGCAATCCCGCGCCGTCGTCGTTTGGCGCGTCGCGTAGACTCGCAGCATGAACGAGCAAGCGGAACTGCGTGATTGGTTGATTGCACTACGGACCCCGAGACTGGGGCCGTCTGGCTTGCGTGAGCGCCTGGCAGCGAGCCAGGGCGAGATCGGCGCAGTGTTGGCGTCGCTGCGGCGCCATGCAGGCGTGCTTGGCGGGGAGGCGCATGCATGGCTGGATCGTCCCGATGAAGCGCGCATCGCCGCCGATCTGGCGTGGTTGAGCGAGCCTGGGCATCGGTTGCTGCGCTGCACGGAGATGGATTTTCCACCTCAGCTGGAGGCCATTCCGCAGCCACCGGCTGCACTGTTCGTGGCGGGCGATGCGAGTTTGTTGCTGCATCCCCAGGTCGCGATCGTAGGCGCGCGAAGCGCAAGTGCGGCGGGCAAAACCAATGCCCGCAGCTTTGCCCGTCAGCTGGCACTTGCGGGCTTCGTGATTACCAGCGGCCTGGCTGACGGCATTGATGGAGCCGCCCACGAGGCGGCTCTCGACGCGGGCCGGCCGACCATTGCGGTGATCGGCACCGGCCCGGACCTGACCTATCCGCGCAAGCATCGGGAGTTATCGAACCAAGTGGCGGCGCGCGGTGCCCTGGTGAGCGAATTTCCGCCCGGAACGGCAGCACGCGCGGATCATTTCCCGCGCCGCAATCGCATCATTGCCGGTTTATCGCTGGGCACCGTGGTGATCGAGGCAGGACTGCAGTCCGGGTCGCTAATCACCGCCCGGCTTGCCGGTGAGCAGGGACGGGAGGTATTCGCCGTGCCCGGTTCCATTCATAATCCGCTCGCCCGCGGCTGTCACCGTCTCATCAAGGAGGGCGTGCGGCTGGTCGAAAGCGCTACGGACATTGCCGAAACCCTGGTTCCCGCCGCGCGGGCGCTCGGGGCCGACTTGGCCCAGCGCCTGGAGCGGTCGCCGGCGGCATCGGCCGGGCGCGTCCGGCTGGCACCGGGTGGCTGGCGCGACGATCCGGACTACCAGCGCCTGCTGGACGTGCTTGGGCACGATCCGGTGGCGCTGGATGAACTGGCGGAGCGCACCGGGCAAAGCGCAGCCGTGTTGTCATCCATGCTGTTGATGCTCGAATTGGAAGCTTGCGTGGAAGGGTTGCCGGGTGGACGCTATCAACGGCTGCCGGGTGCCTGAGTTGCTCGTACGTCTCGCTTTCACATGCGCCAGCTTGACAGCTGTCAAGCCGGCATGCTTCCAACTATAAAAAGAAGGCGGCCGTTCATGGACGGTCGCCAGTCGACTTTTCGGACCCTTAAGCCACATGGCAAAAAACCTGCTCATCGTTGAATCGCCCGCCAAGGCCAAGACGATCAACAAATATCTCGGCAAGGACTTTCAGGTCCTGGCTTCTTACGGCCATGTGCGCGATCTCAAGCCCAAGGAGGGGGCGGTTGATCCCGAGCACGACTTCGCCATGAAGTACGAGGTGATCGAGCGCAACGAGAAACATGTGGATGCCATCGCCAGAGCGGCCAAGGCAGCCGATGACATCTATCTCGCGACCGACTTGGATCGCGAAGGCGAAGCCATCAGCTGGCACATCAGTGAAATCCTGAAGGAGCGCGGCATCTCCGACGGCAAAACACTGCACCGGGTGGTGTTCTCGGAAATCACGCCGAAGGCCATCAAGGCGGCTGTTGCCGCGCCGCGCCAGCTCTCGCATGACTTGGTTGATGCCCAACAAGCCCGCCGCGCGCTGGATTACCTGGTCGGCTTCAATCTCTCGCCGGTGTTGTGGCGCAAGGTGCAGCGCGGCCTGTCGGCAGGACGCGTGCAAAGTCCCGCATTGCGCATGATCGTGGAGCGCGAGGAAGAGATCGAAGCCTTCGTGGCGCGCGAGTATTGGACGGTTGAGGCGCAACTCAAGCATGCCGAGGGCGATTTCAGCGCACGCCTGACCAAGCTGCACGGCAAGAAATTCGAACAGTTCGATCTGACCAACGAAGCCGACGCCATGGCGGCGCGGGCCGCGCTGAAGGAGGCTGCACGCGGACATCTCACCGTCAGTGAAGTAGGGAGCAAGGAGCGCAAGCGCCGGCCAGCGCCACCGTTCACCACCTCCACGCTGCAGCAGGAGGCAGCGCGCAAGCTCGGCTTCGGCACCACGCGCACCATGAAAATCGCGCAAGGCCTGTACGAGGGCGTAGGCTTGGGCAGCGAGGGTAATGTCGGCCTGATCACTTATATGCGTACCGACTCGACCGCGTTGTCCGATGACGCAGTCGGCGAGTTGCGTCAGCTGATCGGGCGGGACTATGGCAACAAGTCGCTGCCTGATCATCCGCAGGTGTATCGCACCAAGTCGAAGAACGCCCAAGAGGCGCATGAAGCGATACGCCCTACTTCCGCGATGCGTACCCCGCGCGAAGTAGCTGCTTTCCTCACCGACGATCAGCGCAAGCTCTATGAATTGATCTGGAAGCGCACGGTCGCCTGCCAGATGATCCATGCGACGATGAATACGGTGTCGGTGGATTTCGACCTCAAGCATGTCGCGGGCGGCGATGCAGCATTTCGCGCGACCGGCACCACCGTGGTCGATCCGGGCTTTCTTGCCGTGTATGAAGAAGGCCGCGATCAGAAGAGCGCTGAGGACGACGACGAAGGTCGCCGTTTGCCGAAGCTGGAAAAAGGTGAGCAAGTGCCGCTGCAAGACATTCTTGCCGGGCAGCATTTCACCGAGCCGCCGCCGCGTTATTCCGAAGCCAGTCTGGTGAAGGCGTTGGAGGAATACGGCATCGGTCGCCCATCTACCTACGCCAGCATCATCCAGGTGCTGCAAAACCGCGAATACGTCTATCTGGACAATCGCCGCTTCCGCCCCACCGACGTGGGCCGTGCGGTGAGCAAATTCCTTACCCAGCACTTCACGCAATACGTGGATTACGACTTCACCGCCAAGCTGGAGGATGAGCTTGATGCGGTGAGCCGCGGCGAGGAAGCCTGGGTGCCGCTGATGCAGCGTTTCTGGCGGCCGTTCAAGCAACAGGTTGAAGAGAAGACTGAATCGGTCGATCGCAGCGAAGCCACCGGTGCACGTGAACTGGGCGCCGATCCGAAATCCGGTAAGCCGGTATCCGTGCGGCTGGGTCGCTATGGACCGTATGCGCAGATCGGCGATAAGGACACTGACGAAAAGCTGCAGTTTGCTTCGCTGCGGCCGGGTCAGAGCATGCACACGATTACCCTCGAAGATGCGCTGGAGCTCTTCAAACTGCCGCGCAAGCTGGGCCAGACCGAGAGCGGCGAGGAGGTGAGCGTGGGCATTGGCCGCTTCGGACCGTTCGTGAAGCAGGGCAGTATCTATGCCTCGTTGAAGGCAGAAGACGACCCGTACACCATCGAGCTTCCCCGTGCCTTGCAAATTGTCCAGGAAAAACTCGAGCTCATTGCCAACCGTGTCATCAAGGATTTCGGCAACAGTGTGCAGGTGCTCAACGGCCGCTTTGGTCCATACATCACGGACGGGGAAAAGAACGCGCGCATTCCGAAGGATCAGGATCCGAAAGAGCTGACCGAAACGCAGTGCCTCGAATTGCTCGCCGCCGCGCCGGTCAAGAAGGGGCGGTTTGCCAAAAAGGCAGCCGCGAAGAAGGCCTCGGCAGCAAAGAAGGCGACCGCCAAGAAAGCGGCGGTAAAGAAAACGGCTAGCAAGAAAACCGCAGCAAAAAAGGCCGTGGCTAAAAAGACCACGACCAAGAAGACTGCGTCAAAGAAAGCCGCAACGAAAGCCTGAGGTCAAAGGCTCCCTTTATTTCTCAAGGGGGCCGCCAACGGGCTGGCACGTCACTCAGGGAGCTGTCCTCCGATGACCAGGCGCTTCACTCTTGCCGATCTTCCCGACGCTGCGGTTTGCTTGCGCCAGGGCGGCATACTTGCCTATCCCACGGAAGCGGTCTTTGGGCTTGGCTGCGATCCGCATGATCACGTGGCTTTTGAGCGCATTTTTGCGCTAAAGCAACGTCCTGCCACGCAAGGCGTGCTGTTGATTGCCTCGGATTTTGCACAGGTAGAGCACTACGTCGATCTGGCGAAGGTACCGACCGAGGTCATGACCCAAGTCAGGGCGAGCTGGCCGGGACCGTTCACCTGGATTTTTCCGCGGAGTGGGAAAGTGCCCGGATGGGTGGCAGGCGCGCATGCCGGCATTGCCTTGCGGGTGACGGCGCATGGCCCCGCAGCAGCCTTGTGTCGCGCGTTCGGCGGGGCGCTGGTATCGACCAGCGCCAATCCTCACGGCGCGCCGCCGGCAAGGGATGTTGCGACGCTACAGGCCTATTTCGGAGACGAGTTGGATGGCGTTCTGGACGCGCCACTCGGCGGAGCGTCCCAGCCCACAACCATTCGCGATGCATTGACAGGCGCTATCATCCGAAGCTGAATCCTGCAAAACACGGTGGTGGACGGGGTCGGTGCCGATTCAGCCGCGACCATGAGGATGGGGCATGCAGGAGATCATGTCGAATGTACGTGGCCGACCGATCAGGCCGGCCTGGGACCTATTGCATCGGTAGGCAACCGGGAGTCTGTGCGTGGCTATCGTTTACGACACCTATCAGCGCGATGAAGCGGAACGGCTGTTACCTCTACTACGGGTAGGGGATCCGCGTCGTGTCGTGGCGATGCACGATGGCAAGGTGATTTCGGCAGCGCAGTTCATTGCCCATGTGGAACGGGTGGCTGCCCAGCTGCCAGAGGCTCATGCGGCGGTCAATCTGTGCGAAGACCGTTATGCGTTCCTGGTGGCTTTTTGCGCCATCGCCCTGCGCGGGCAGGTCAATCTGCTGCCACCCTCACGTGCGCCGCAGGCGGTCGAAGAAGTGATGGTTGCGCATCCCGGATGTCATGCGGTGGGCGATTGCCTGATGCAGCCGGCGCCGCATGGTTATCACGTGCTGCCACCCTTGCCAGTGGACGAGGTCGTCGCGGACGCCGTGGCGTGGCCGGCCATTCCGGCGCGGCAGACCGTGGCGATCGGCTATACCTCCGGTTCAACCGGTACGCCCCGTGCCAACGCCAAATCCTGGCGAAGCCTGCATGCCAGTACAGCCGGCAATCTGCGCATGCTGCAGCAAGTCGTGGGTGAGCCATTCGCCGTCGTAGCGACCGTGCCTCCGCAACACATCTACGGCGTGGAGATGTCGATCCTGCTGCCTCTGCTGGGTGATGTGCAGGTTCATTCCGGGCGCCCGTTTTTCCCCGCGGATATCGTTACCGCGTTGGAGACCATGCCGATGCCACGGGTACTGGTCACCACACCGGTGCATCTGCGCGCCTTGGTTGAATCAGGCGTCGCCTTGCCATCACTGGCCGCGATGCTGTCCGCCACCGCACCGATGCCACCCGAGCTGGCGCTTCAGGCCGAGCAGCAGTTTGGCGCGCCACTGCTGGAAGTATTCGGTTCGACGGAAACCTGTGCGTTTGCGACACGACGCATCACGATCGATCGTCGTTGGTCGCTCTACCACGGCGTGCGTCTGCATCCGCAACCTGGCGGCACACAGATTGAGGCACCGCAACTCGATGCGCCGGTGACCCTGGCTGACATCGTGACGGTTCACGATGAAGGCAGGTGTTTCGAATTATGCGGTCGTCAGGCGGATTTGCTTGAAATTGCCGGCAAACGCGCTTCGCTGGGCGATCTGACGCATCGATTGCTGAGTATTCCCGGTGTCCGGGACGGTGTGGTTTTTCAACTGGATGAGGCCGATGCCATCGGCGTACGGCGCCTCGCGGCGTTGGTAGTGGCGCCGGATTTGGACGAACACCGCATCCTCGATGCGCTGCGTGCGTTCATTGACCCTGTGTTTCTGCCGCGCCCCTTGCGTCGGGTGGAAAGCCTGCCGCGCAACGAGACCGGCAAGCTGCCGCGTCATGCGCTGCTGGAATGGCTTGCGCGTCATTCCGAAGTCTGAGGAATCTCCAGCAAAAGCCTCCTGGGCCATAAGCCACACTGGACTCCCGCTACAATGGCCGGCTGGCGCCTGCTCCCGGCGCACGTGGCAACGGAGTCAATGGCATGAAAGTTCTGGTGATCGGCAACGGTGGTCGCGAGCACGCGCTGGCGTGGAAGCTGAGACAGTCGCGACGCGTCGGCGAAGTGCTCGTAGCGCCCGGCAATGCCGGTACTGCGCGTGAGCATGGCCTGCGTAACGTCGACGTAGCCGTCAGCGACATCGAGGGCCTGCTGAAGTTGGCCAAGGCCGAGAAGGTGGACCTTACCGTGGTCGGTCCTGAAGTGCCGCTCGTAGCGGGTGTGGTGGACAAATTTCGCGCGGCGGGTCTGCGCATCTTTGGTCCGCGCGCGATTGCCGCGCAGCTTGAGGGCTCCAAGGCTTTCGCCAAGGATTTTCTGCTTCGCCACAACATTCCTACGGCGCGCTACGCGGTGTTCACCGAGCTTGCCCCTGCGCTTGCCTACGTTCGCGAACATGGCGCGCCCATCGTCATCAAGGCGGATGGTCTCGCCGCAGGTAAAGGCGTAGTTGTCGCGCTTACCCTGGGCGATGCCGAGCTTGCATTGCATGACATGCTGGGAGCGCATGCCTTTGGCGATGCGTCCGCACGCGTCGTGATCGAAGAATTCCTGGAAGGTGAGGAAGCCAGTTACATCGTCATGAGTGACGGCAGTTATGCCTCGCCGATGGCCAGCAGTCAGGATCATAAGCGCCGCGATGACAACGATCTCGGTCCGAACACCGGCGGCATGGGCGCGTATTCACCTGCACCGGTGGTAACCCCGGAGGTGGAGAAGCGCATCCTCAAGGAAGTGATCGAGCCTACCCTGCACGGGATGGCCGCCGAAGGGGCACCGTTTATCGGGTTTCTGTATGCAGGCCTGATGATCGACAAACAGGGCGCACCGAAGGTGATCGAATTCAACGTGCGCTTTGGCGACCCGGAAACGCAGCCGATCATGCTTCGTTTGAAATCCGATCTGGTCGACTTGATTGAGGCGGCGTTGGACGGCGAGTTACGTCATAAGCATGTGCAGTGGGATCCGCGTCCTGCAATCGGCGTGGTGATGGCAGCAAGCGGTTACCCGGCCAAGGTCAAAAGCGGAGATGTGATCGAAGGATTGGACTCGGACTTCGGCGCTGACGTAAAGGTGTTTCATGCGGGCACCAAGCTCGATGCCCAGGGGCATGTCATCACCGCGGGTGGTCGCGTGTTGACGGTGTGTGCCTTGGGCAAGGACATCACTGCTGCTCGCGACCAGGCCTACGACGCGGTCAGGAAGCTTCACTTCGATGGTGCGTTCTGCCGGCGCGACATTGCGCATCGGGCTTTGCGACGAGCGTGATCGTCGCGCGCCGTTAAGCTGCCAGTGATATGAAGCGATAGACCTTCGCCTTGCAGCTGTCGACATTGCGATTCCGGAACAGTTCGATGCAGCTAATCCGATTTTGCGCAGATGGAGTAACGGCATCTTTCGCACGGAATCGTTTCCAGTGCCTTCACTTCGAAGATGATAACGCTGCAAGGGCAGCGACCTTTGCATCACATGATGCTCGTCATCTCAGCGGGAAAGATTCATCCCATTGGGACAAATGACTGAGCCGTTTAGATCATGCGTACGTTGGCGATCCAGTTTCTTTGGCGCCTCTCCAATCGTGCATCGCTGCTTTCTTGTTCGAGTGATGCCGAGGAGCGTTGCAGCAGCGATGTATCCACGTTTTCGAGCGTATTGACGTTCACCACGGCGTAGATTCTGCCTTCAATCGAGCTGGTGACAACGGGGACGCCACCACAGTGCATACAAATGTGGAAATCTGCTGTTTTTGTGCCGAATGCGTACCGTGAAACCTGTGCGGGATCTTGCACCTTGATCGCGAGTTCGCCTGCGGGACAGGATGTCCATGCAGCCCCGTGTTTAGTGCAGAACGTGCAGTTACAGGCGCGTGCCGGAATCGATGACGGCGAAGGTTCCCATGTGAGATCAAAGCGGATATTTCCGCAGTGGCAGCTTCCGGAAATCAGCATCGTGAAGGCCGGTCAGAAGAGGAGACTGCCATCATAGGCGACGCTCGTGATGCGATCCACGGCGAGCTTCGCCATCGCGCCGGAAGCGTAGCTGGCGCTGTAGTAGCCACGCGTACACCGACAGATTCACGATGAGCACCATCGCCGCCAGGACGAATTGGATAGTTCGGGTTAATCCTTCTGGATAAATGGTGGCTAGCAGATAGTGCCCGATGCAGTCACCGTGATAGGCGGCTTTTCCTGCTCGAAGTCGAAAGGCATCCTCGATCTGTGTGAGGGGGCAGATGCGCCCGCTGAGTTCGACAAAAATGCCCCATGCGGCGGCTGGAAGCTGGAGCCATGGAATCCAGCGCCACTTCAATGCAAGCAGCGCCCCGAGGCTGGCGAACAGGATGAACGTCAGGTGCAGGATGAGCGTGGCATCGGCGGCAAGCAGAAACATGATTGTCATGACGCTATGAAAGTTGCTGGCGCTGCTCGTGAAAAGTCCGGCTGCGCAGGACGAGTTCAGAAGCGGCTAGCTTTCGCGCTAGGCTACGCCATCCATCTTGCCAAGGATCCGCATGAGCCAGTTCGCCTTGCTAGGCCATCGCCGTTTCGCACCATTCTTTTGGACCCAGGCGCTGGCCGCCTTCAACGATAGTGCATTCCGGAATGCGATGGTAATGCTGGCGGCATTCCAGATGGGGCTGTCGGATCATGATGTGAGCCTTTATACGAATCTGGCGCCAGCGCTATTCATTCTGCCGTTTTTCCTCTTTTCTGCGACGGCGGGACAGCTCGCAGAGAAATTTGAGAAAGCACGCATCATCCGCTACGTAAAGCTGTTCGAAATAGCCGCCATGGTGTTGGCCGCTTACGGCTTCATCGGCCATCACCTGATGCTGCTTTTGATAGTGCTATTCATGATGGGCGTGCATTCCACCGTGTTCGGCCCGATCAAATACGCCATTCTTCCCCAGGCGCTGACGACATCCGAATTGGTAGGTGGCAACGGATTGGTAGAGATGGGCACCCAGATGGCGATACTGATCGGCATGGTGGCCGGCAATGCGCTCATGCTGATTGCGGGCGTCGGGCCACATCTCTCCGCCGCACTGACCATCGGCATCGCGGTGATTGGTTATGTGATAGCCCGATTTATTCCCCCGGCACCTGCCACGGCGCCGGATCTGCCGTTCAACTGGAATCCGTTTACCGAGACCGCGCAAGTGCTGCGTATCACGCATGCTGATCGCGCGATCTTCAATGCAGTGTTGGGCATCTCCTGGTTCTGGTTTTTTGGCACGGTGCTGGTGGCGCAGCTGCCGTTGTATACGCGGGACAGTCTCGGTGGTGACGGCTCGGTCAATACCTTGGTGCTTACGCTGTTTTCGATTGGCACCGGTGTTGGTGCGTTGATGTGCGAAAAAATGTCAGGCAGGCGCGTGGAGATCGGGTTGGTGCCGTTGGGTGCCTTTGGCCTTACGGTGTTCGGCATCGACCTTTTTCTGGCCCGTCCTGGCGCGGCCGCGGAAAAGGGCCTGGACTGGTTGGCATTCCTCCATGCGGCAGGAAGCTGGCGGATCGTGATGGATCTCACCCTGATCGGCGTCTTTGCCGGCTTCTATGTGGTGCCGTTGTTTGCTTTCGTGCAATCGCGTGCGCCCCGCGACAAGCTTTCGCGTGTGATCGCAGGCAACAATATTTTGAATGCGCTGTTGATTGTTGTTGCATCGTGCTTCGGGCTGACGCTGGACATGCTGGGCTTCCATGCGCCTCAGATCTTCCTCGTCGCCGCTTTGCTCAATGTGGTGGTTGCGGCTTATATCTTCACCTTGGTGCCCGAATTCCTCATGCGGTTCATCACCTGGGTGCTGGTGAATACGCTATATCGCATCCGGGTGGATGGTTTGCGGAACGTGCCGGAAGATGGGCCGGCGTTATTGGTGTGCAATCACGTGAGCTTCATGGATCCATTGATTTTGATGGCGAACCTGCGTCGTCCTGCGCGCTTCGTGATGTATTACAAGATCTTCAATATTCCCTTGCTGAATTTCATCTTCCGAACAGCAAAGGCGATTCCCATTGCGGGACAAAAGGAAGATCCGGTGATCCTGCATCAGGCTTTTGAAGCGATCGACGCTGCGCTGGCGGAGGGCGAGCTGGTATGCATTTTTCCTGAAGGCGGCTTGACCAAGGATGGTGATATCGCGCCGTTCCGCCCTGGCGTAGAGAAGGTGCTTGCGCGCCGTCCGGTGCAGGTTGTCCCGATGGCTTTGCGCGGACTGTGGGGCAGTGTCTGGAGCCGACGTGATTCCATGCTTCGGCGTGCGCGTTTGCCACGACGTTTTCGGGCGCGGGTTGAATTGGTGGTGGATGCGCCCAGGCCGGCGGAAGAAGTAAGTGCTGCTTCGCTGGAAGGCCGCGTGCGCGTGCTGCGTGGAGAAATGGCGTGACCCTATTGCGGGTATGCCCGGATGCGCGCGTATGACAGAGAGATGATGGGCGGCAGGTTTAATGCAGCCAGCTGCCCATCACGATAAGCGCGATCACACTCAGCCACGCGAGCAGTGCACGCAGGAGGGCATCGCGCAGTCGGCGCAATTCATGCAATGTGTCGGTTCGTTCTTCGACATAACCATCGCCACCTTCGATATCGGTCAGCACGTCTGCACGGGCGGCAGCGCCGAGGAAACCTGGCTCCGAGAGATACCAGCTGTTGGGCGCGGCTTGCTGATGCCAGCGGCGCCACGCGCCGATCACGGCGTCCCAATGACCCACCAGGGCCAGGGTGAACACCATCAGCTGTGCAGGAAGCCAATCCAGGCCATTGGCAAGGTAGCGCGCATAGGTGCGTGCGTCGGCATCGAGTGCCAACGAACGGTCATGCCCAAGTTGACGCGCAAGTCGATAGAGCAGCGCGCCGGCAGGGCCGAGCAGGAAGAACCACAGCAGCACCCCGAAGCGACGGCGCAGCGCCGCGTATACGGTGGCCTCGCCAAGATCCGCCGTGTGCCAGGCAATGAACTCGCCATCATCCGACAAGGCTTGGGCGGCGGATTCCCGACGGGCTTGATCCGGTGCTTTGAGAATCGCCTCCAGGTCGGCCTCAAAGGCATGCGGGCCGAATGAGAACAGCAGCACCACGAGTGCGAATGCCAGCCGCAGCAGATCGGCCAGCGGCAGCATGTGCAGCAACCAGATCACCAAGCTGCATATAGCGACGGGCACCAGCACCGATAGCAGCACGCGACCGATTCCGCTGGTGTCCGCCAGCTGATTCACCCAGCGACGGAAGCCGGCGTCGCCGCGCCAGTGTGCAAGCTGCGGCTGCAAATGCAGCAGCCCAAGAGCGATAAGCACGGCGAGCAAGCGAATAGCCATGAAGAAAGACTCCATTGGAGGAACGCATTGTATGCGAGCGGTGAGTCCCGTTCACGGACTCGCGACGAGCTGTCAACGGCTTACCAAGGTATCCAGGTCCATTCCTGCGCGGGTCATAAGCCAATGCGAGAGCAGTTGGTAAGACACGGAAAGGCGTGAGGGAAGTCCAAGGCTGCCATCTGCAAGACCGTCCACGATTTGCTGCGGCGTGAACCAGCGCGCGTCGTCCAGTTCGCCATCGCGAAGGCGAATGACCGAGGTGAGTGCCGTCGCAGTGAATCCGACCATCAATGATGCAGGCATCGGCCAGGGTTGCGAGGAGTGGTAGTGCACATCGCCGACGATGACACCCGCTTCTTCCGCAACTTCGCGGCGCACGGCGTCTTCCAATGCTTCACCTGGCTCGACAAAGCCCGCGAGCGTGGAATAGCGGCCAGCCGGCCAACTGGGTTGGCGCCCAAGCAGGCAGGCGCCCTGGTGCTCCACGATGACGATGATGGCAGCATCTGTGCGTGGAAAGTGCAGTCGACCACATGCGGGATTGGTGCATTGGGCTCGATGGCCGGAGGAAACCAGTAACAGTGGAGAGCCGCAGCGTGCACAGAAACGGGTTTCGCGTTGCCAATGTGCAAGCCCCTTGGCGTAAGCGAACAAACCTGCTTCGTCGGCTTTAAGCAGCAAGCCAGCTTCACGCAGCCCCATACGACGGGCATCGAAGGCTGCCTCCAGGGAGGCGATGTCGTCGCTTTCGTTGAGCAACAGCATGAAGTGCGGTTGCCCATCTGCCAGGCCGAGCAGGCTCCACGAGGCATGTCCCAGCAAGCGCTCGCGTTCCATGGCATTTAGCCAACGCAGCGCTTCTTCCTCTCGATGCAAAAAGGCCTCGCCGGCCGCATCCAGGACGAGATAGCGGGCATGGGGCGAACCGGCTTTGGCCGAGACCCACTCAAAAGCATCGCGTTGTTCGGAAACGCGATCGAGTGTCAGGCTGAGTCCGGCGAAAGTATTGAGCTTCGTCGATACCATTCGCACTGGCGATCGATTACGTCGAGAAGGAGGAGCCGCAACCGCAAGTCGTCTTGGCGTTCGGATTGCGGATGACAAACTGGGAACCGCTGAGGCTTTCCGTGTAATCGATCTCCGCGCCGGTGAGATACTGGAGCGACAGCGGATCCACCAGCAGCGTAACGCCTTCGCGATCCAGGGCGAAATCGTCTTCCGCGCGCGTTTCGTCGAACGTGAAGCCATACTGGAAGCCCGAGCATCCGCCGCCACTGATGTACACGCGCAACTTCAGTTCAGGATTGCCCTCTTCCTGGATGAGTTCATGCACTTTTCGCGCGGCAGCCTCGGTAAAAATGAGCGGGGCGCCGGCTTGGCGGTAATCGGGGATGGCTACGATGGTTTCCATGGCGCGGATATGGGGCTGGGGAACTGCGGACTCAAGCATATCAGCTCACATCCGCTAGCCGGGTGACGATGACGCTACAGTTCAGGCAGTCGCCGGTTCGGAGCGCACCTCCGGCGCTGGCAGCTCACGTTGGACGTGCTCATCGCCTACGTGTGTCATGCGACCGTTTACCTGTGCGCCTGCGGCCATTTCCAGCGAGGTATATCGGACATCGCCGCTGATCCGGGCTTGCGCGGCCAATTCCAGCCGCTCACTAGCGTAGATATCGCCTGTGACTTGTCCATTGATCATCGCGTGGGGTACACGCACTTCGCCCTGGACATGGCCGTGTTCGCTCAACGTAAATACGGCATGCGGGCCTTCACCCATCACGACACCCTCGATGCGCCCGTCCAGATGCAGGGTGCCGGTAAAGCGGACGTCGCCGCGGATGATTGTGCCGCGCGAAATCAGGCTGGTCTCAGCGTGGCGATCCACTTGTTCGTTGCGTTTACGGTTGAGCATCGGCATCCCCCTGAGTGATGGTGATTGGGCTAGATAAGGCATCGTTCCATGCGACAGTCCGGTTGACCGGATCGCCGCTATCGGGTCGCGCGGTGACTTGCAGCCGAGTGGGCCGGAAGTCGGGCGGTAGCGCGATGGTGGTATGCAACTGCTGGAAATAGCGGAACTTGAAGGGAAGTCCGTCTTTCTCGGCGGTATCGCCGAGCGTGGACCAATCGAGCTGCACAACTTTATTGTCGCGCAGACCTTCGACCGTGACGATGGCGGTGCCGCTGGTGTCGTCATCGCGCTTGATGTTTTGCGTGAGGCTGATCGTGATATTCCAGGCCGGTGAATGAGGCACTGACTGCAATGAAACCTCTTGCACCTTCAAGCCTTCGCGCTGTGCGCTTCCGCCGACAAGACGTGAATAAAAACCGAGATCGGCGCGTAGACCGTTGATCTGTTCGTCACGCTGCGAAATAGTTTTGCGCAGAGCCTGAGTGGCGATGTCGCCTACCTGTTGCGAGCGTTGCAGGTTGGCGACCTGTTGCTTGAGCGATTCGTTTTCAGTGGTTAGTGCACGCAAGGCGTGCCGCTCCGAGATGCGCGGTGCCACGTCCTTCCATGTGCCCGCGGCCAACGCCACGACAGCGGCCACCAGCAACAAGCTACCTAGCCACGCAAGACCCAGCCACACCATCCGGCGACGCTGGCTGGCAGCGTCGTGCGGACGTACGACATAGCGCGGAGGCGGGCGGGAAACCATGCGCAACCCTTGCGGGAAAAGATGGGGTATAGCCCGTCCGTGATGAAACCGTCAAGGAATAGTCGGCCGCTTTGTGCCGCTCATCGCTTCGGCGCGGTGCGAAGCGTGTGTTTTTAACTTTAACTTTCCATTTTCGATTGCAGGTAACGCTCGGCGCCGATGTCCTTGACCAAGCTGAGCTGCGTTTCCAGCCAATCGATGTGTTCTTCTTCATCGTGAAGAATGTGCTTGAACAGATCTCGACTCACGTAGTCGCCGATGCCTTCGCTGTGCGCGATGGCGGCACGTAGGTCCTGCGTGGCAGCCAGTTCCAGATCAAGATCGCCTTGAATGCACTCCAGCGTGTTTTCACCGATGCGCAATTTGCCGAGATGTTGCAAATTCGGAAGGCCTTCCAAAAACAGAATCCGTTCGATGAGACGATCGGCATGCTTCATCTCGTCAATCGATTCCTTGTACTCGTGCTCGGCCAGTTCCTCGTAACCCCAGTTCTTGAACATGCGGTAGTGCAAGAAATACTGGTTGATTGCGGTCAGTTCGTTGTAGAGCACCTTGTTGAGAAACTCGATGACCTTGCCATCGCCTTTCATGGCCATTCTCCGCATGTGGCTGAAAGCGGCACTATACGTGCTCTGATTGGCAGCATGGCGCCGTAAACGCTATTTGAGCGCAATCCTGCTCATCGCCAAAACGCGATAGCGCGCGATACAGCAAAAGAAAATCAGGCGGCGACCAGGATGGGCAGGTCGAGCGAAACCTGCGTTATCGCCTTATCGAGCGTGGTGCGAGCTTCGTTCTCGCAACAGCCACAGCAATCGGAGCAGCCGGTGCGAGCCTGAAGCTCCGCAAAGCTTCGTACTCCATCGGCGGCTGCGCGGCGGATGTCGTGATCGGTAACAGCATTGCACAGGCAAATGTACATGCCCGCATTACAATGCGAATGCGAATGATTGTCAACTGGAGTCGTAAAGAGCCGACCCGGCCGTTCAGGCAGCTCGCCTGCCGCGCCCGGGACGAATGTGCAATTGCGGCTGCGGGCCAAGTTCAATGCGCAGCATGCTTTCGACCAAGGGGGCGAAGTGGCGCAGCGCACGGTGATAGACGTCGCGCTTGAAATTGACCACATGGATAGCCGGGTACCAGAAATCCACCCAGCGCCAAAGGTCAAATTCCGGCTTTTCCGAGGCGTCCAGGCGCAGGGAGTCATCGCCGCTCATCAGCTTGAGCAAGAACCAGACTTGCTTCTGGCCGATGCAGGTGGGGTGCTGATGATGGCGGATATAACGGCTGGGCAGCTTGTAGCGCAGCCAGCCGCGAGTGCTGGCAAGCACCTCGACATGTTGAGGCAGCAGGCCGGTTTCCTCGAAAAGCTCCCGGTACATGGCCTCCAGCGGCGTTTCGTCGCTGTGCATGCCACCTTGCGGAAACTGCCAGCCGTCACGATGGACGCGGCGCGCCCAGAACAGCCGGCCGTCTGCATTCAGCAGCACGATGCCCACATTCGGACGGTAGCCATCAATGTCAATCATCCAGCCTCCTCGGGTTTCCTGCGCTTTGAGCACGTATGACCCGAGATCGATTCAACCACAGCCTGCGAAGCGGGAGCAAGCCAACTACTTGAACCGCGGGGCTAGCCCGATTACACTGCCGCGCCCCGCCTGAATCAGTCCGATCCACTTCGTGGACCGCGCACCCTTTGGCTATGTAGCTCAGCCGGTTAGAGCACAGCACTCATAATGCTGGGGTCGGTGGTTCGAGTCCACCCATAGCCACCATATAAGCATCCGTATCTGTCCAATGGCGTCCTGGAAACCCAGATGTATCAAGGGTTTCCGGCCATCGTGGCGTCCAGTCCTGTCCAGCCCTGTCCATTGAAATCCGGGGGCAACCGGGGGCAGTATTGGGGGCAGGTGCTGTTGCCTCCAGAGAGTTGCCCCCATGGCACTTTCCGATACCGCTATACGCAAGGCAAAACCCGCCGACAAGCCTCAGCGCTTGTTTGACGGCGGGGGGCTGTACCTCGAAATTGCTCCTTCCGGGGGCAAGTGGTGGCGCCTGAAATACCGGTTTGGGGGCAAGGAGAAGCGCCTGTCCTTGGGAACCTATCCGGACACCGGACTGACCGATGCACGTGAGAGGCGAGACGCCGCACGCAAGCTGCTGGCACAGGGTGTTGATCCTGGTCTGCAGCGCAAGGCTGAAAAGGCTGCCGGCATGGAACGCGCGGCCAACAGCTTCGAAGTCGTGGCCCGCGAGTGGCTGGCAGTAAAGAAACCTGAATGGACAGTCGGCCAATATGACAAGGAGCGTGGAAGGCTAGAGAACCACGCCTTCCCAAGGATTGGCGCCCTGCCCATCGCAAGCATCGGGGTGGCAGAAGTCCGTCCGCTGTTTATGCATCTGGTCAAGCAGGGCCATATCGAACAGGCCCATCGCCTGCGACACCAGCTTAGCCGGGTGTTCCGGTTTGCTGTCGCCACCGAACGCGCCAATCGGGATCCTGCAGCTGATCTACGCGACACTTTGCCTGCCCGTAACCCGAAGAATCATCCGACGATCACCGATCCGGAACGGGTGGGTGAGCTGATGCGTGCGATTGACGGCTTCACCGGTACGTTTTCGGTCCAATGTGCCTTGAAGCTTGCGCCCCTGTGGTTCTGCAGGCCTGGTGAGATACGCATGGCGGAGTGGGTACATTTCGATCTGGACGGAGAGCACCCCACTTACACGGTGCCGCCGGTGAACAGGAAGTTGAAGAAAGCTGCCAAAGAAAATCCCGCTACACCACCACATGTCGTGCCATTGAGCCGCCAAGCGCTGGAGATATTGCGCGACCTACAGAAGGTGACTGGGCGCGGCCGTTATCTGTTCCCAGGAGCGAGAGATCCGAAACGCCACATGTCAGATGGTGCGATAAACGCGGCTTTGGCTCGCCTTGGCTACAAAGGCGTTATCACGGGTCACGGCTTTCGCCATATGGCGCGCACACTACTCGGTGAACTCGGTTGGAACCCTGAAGCGTTGGAGCGTCAGTTGTCTCACAAGGAGGCTGGCGTTGTAGGTGTATATAACAAAGCTCAACACCTTCCAGAGCGGCGGAAGATCATGCAGGCATGGGCAGACTATCTGGATGATCTTCGTGTTGGCGCTAGGGTTCTCCAATTTGAGCGACAGTCAGCTTAGTTGCTCGATTCCACCGCTTTTCAAATCCACATCACCCGGATGAGCAGAGGGTGTTCTCTGCTCCTTCCGCATGTTTTCCATGCGGGGGTAACTTCCTTATGGAGTCTTGGTGATGTTCAACAATGCATGGGGTGGTTGCCCCTATCCGTCGCTGCTCGAATGCCTCGTCGTCTTTGCAGTCATCTTCTTGGCTGGCGTCCTGTGGTCATGGGGCCTGCGCCTATATGTGGCCAGGCGCTTGAAGGAGGACACCGATGCATGAAGTACTGCTGGATGACGAATGCGGTGTTGAGCTCATGGAACTCAAACCATGTTGCCCCAGGTGTCGATCATCGAGTGTTGAGTCGCGCCATCTGGCGAGGCGCTTTGGCGGTGCTGTCGGAGCCATCGTAGGAACGACTGGCGGTGTCGCTGCGGCTTTGGCCGGAGCGGAGATCGGCCTTCTTGGCGGTCCCATCGGGGCATTGCTCGGTGCGGCGGCTGGAGTGATTGTTGATGGCATTGTAGGTGGCGCTACCGGATGTGCTGCCGGATCGCGTCTGGGTGATGGCATCGACCGGAACATCCTGCATAACCGTCAGTGCCGCGACTGTGGCCACGCCTTCAGCGACAGGTCGTAATTTCTCAACGTTCTCGCTTTTTCTTCCCAACGCAGCATATCGCCCAGGGCCCGGTCATCCGGGCCCTGGGCGCTTATGCGCCTTCTATTAAGGAGTCACTCATGCATCTGGTTCAATCGATGGCCTATGTCGGGGAGCAGCCCTGGCATGGTCTGGGTACACGGCTTGTCCCCGATCAGCCGCTGGAAGTCTGGGCTCAACAAGCCGGTATGGACTGGCGGATCGAAGCCTGCGACGTTCGTTACATCGCCGGTCATCCATTCCCCGGTTCCCTGCACAAGTACCCCGAGCAGAAAGTGCTTTACCGCTCGGACACCAAGGCTCCGCTGTCGGTGGTATCCCGGCGCTTTAAGGTTGTGCAACCCGCAGAGGTCCTGGAGTTCTACCGCGACCTGACCGAGATCGGTGGCTACGAGATGGAAACGGCAGGCGTTCTCAAGGATGGTCGAAAGCTCTGGGCGTTGGCACGCACCGGCCAGAGCGTGACCCTGAAAGGCGGAGATACGATCAACGGTTACCTGCTGCTAGCCACGGCGTGTGATGGAACGCTGGCGACCACGGCTCAATTCACCTCGGTCCGAGTGGTTTGCAACAACACTCTGGCCGTTGCCCTGCGCGACGGTATCGGCGCGGTCAAAGTCCCACATCGCAGCGAATTTGATGCGCAGGCCGTCAAGCAACAGCTGGGCATCGCGGTCACGCCGTGGTCCTCGTTTGCCGATCACATCAAGGAACTGGCGAATTGCCGGATGGCGGAGAAAGCCGTCGAGACCTTTCTGACCAAGGTATTTGTCTACGGCCATTTGGATACGGCGGCGAAAGAACCTGCTTTCAACGAGCAGGCGGCTCAGAAAGTGCTTGCCCTCTATGCCGGCCAAGGCAAAGGCTCGGGCCTGTCATCGGCCAAAGGCACGGCATGGGGATTACTCAACAGCGTGACAGAGTACGTGGATCACCATCGTCGTTCCCGCAGCCATGATCATCGGCGGGATGCGGCATGGTTCGGGCAAGGTGCCCTGCTCAAACAGCGGGCATGCTGCGAAGCGTTCAAGCTGATTGCATAGCGACTGGCTAGGCGTGCGAGCCGCAAGGCTCGCGCGCTCATTTGCACAGTGTCCGTTTCAGTCTCGGTGTGGCGCCTGAGGAAGATGCTGCCAGTGACTACTTGCGGCGGCGCGGGGGCGATACCTGGCCTTCCAGCAAATCCGCAACATCTTTGTCCAGCACCAGTCCGAGCTTGCAAAGCACGAGCAGCGAAGGGTTGCCGATCTCTCGTTCTATTTGGCTGACGTAAGTCCGATCCACGTCAGCGTCAAGGGCTAACTGCTCCTGTGAGAGCTGCTTGTCGGCTCTCAGCATGCGGATATTGAGCGCCAACTGGTGACGCACGTGGTTGAAATCCCTAGCCATACCGGCAAGTTGCCGATTGTGGGATTGTTAATCCACGGGATATATTCTACAAAATGGGCGGCGTCAGATGCCGACTTAGCACAGGTATTCATTCACAACAGGGGAACAACATGGACGCCGTAACGCTGATTCTGATTTTGCTGACGACCTTCAATGTAACCATGCTGGTCATGAAGGTGTGGGGTGACAAGTTCCCGCAGCCGCATGCGCGAAACCTGCACGCCAACTGGTTACAGGGCTGGCGGAATACCCAAAACCCACTGCGGCGCTTCTGGATCCAGGTCATCGTGATGTTTGTGATCATGATGTTGTTCAACGCCGCCGACCAGATGTTCGTCGGCTTCCTGGTGTTTGTCCGCCTGATGATCTACTGCATTGGCTACAAGCGAGCCAAGCAGCAGCTTGTCCAAGTAACTGTCCCGCTCTCCTGACGCGGCATCAGGAGGGCCTGTCAACGCCGTCACGACGATGCTGACAGGCCTGTCGCGCAGTCATGCCCGAACGTGTGTTTCCCAGGCATTCGCGCCCAGCACTCTTCATTCGAAGTCGGTGCGACTTGCTATGGGCCGTGTCCCGTCCGCTTGCGCAAGCACGAACCCACGCGTTCAAACCCGACCTTCGTATCTCCATCACCCACTGACAGAGGTGTCATCGTGAAACGTATCAACTATGCGCTATTAGCGTTCGTAACCATCGCGGCCACGCTTACTCTCGCTGGCTGCGGTGACAGCAAGCAGATCTCTGAAGTGAAAGGACTGCCTTTCAATCTCGTCAATAGCATAGACCTTCCCCAAAACCTGACGGTGGATCAAGCGCTAGACAACCGGAAGGTTTGTAACCACATCAAGTGGACGACGGATAAGGACAATCAGGGCGAAACCATCGTTACTTACCGGTGCGACTACAAGGGCGTCGATGATTCACTGTTCGTAAAAAACAGCGGCTTGGATGTGGAGTCGGCTGGTGACGTCTACCAATGGACCTATGGGCGTGATGACAAGCCGGCGCTGACAGCGGTGGCGGCCATCATCAATCAGAAGGGTGGTAAGTCAGTCGACATCGCTCCGGGTCAATCGGTCAATTACACCATCTGGTTGGCGTTCCATGACACGGCGAAGAACTTCGATGAAGCCTATTCGCAGCTGACGGGTAAGGCGGTTCCGCCGCCGCCGGAAGCGACCAAGTCGGCATCACCGATTCCGGACACGACCTACGGCAACAAGCTGGCGCAGTTTTTCCCAGGCCAGCAACCGCTCAATGCTGCGATACACGCATACCTTCAGAAGGGGATTTCCCAATCAGTGCACATGCAGCGCATCGATTCGCTCGGTTATCTCGAACTGGAAGACAGCTCCGAAGCCAGAGCGGCGGTATACCCTGTCGATCCGGCGGATGTCCAAATCGCTTTGAAAGTGGATCCGTACACCATTCATGACACGGGCATCGGTCCTCCGGACGAGCTTCAGGATAACAAGCTCGTTTGCCTGAACGAGGTCTGCTACAACAAGAATGGTCATCTCGTTGGAAAGGCTCCTCCGGAAGTGGTGGCAAAGGAAACCCGCGGCGCCACTGTCGACCAATTTGGCCGGGTACTGCCGAACGCCCAAGTGCAACAATCGGTACAAGCGGTGCAAGCCTCAAGCCAACAGGCGATGCAGCAGGCTGTCCAGCAGGACACGGGGCTTCCTACGGGCAGTGATGATGATTGGCCCGCCATGACCCCGTGCATCAAGAAGCTGGACGATGCGTATGTCAAGGCCGCTCAAGCCCAGGACACGGACGAGACGGTCAGTATCGACCAGATGAAGGAATGGGCTTCGACTTGCAAAGCACTGGGTCAGTAATAAGAAACGGGCCGCCCAAAGGTGGCCCGCTTGGGGCGTCGGCCATCCATAGGCAGATGGGCTAATCTCCGCCAGATCTAAGAGCGTAAATCCCGCGACCTTGTTCTCGATTTGGTGTGACGGAAGCAAATTAAAGATAGGCGATCACAGCCCAGGCGCTGCGATGCCTTCCTTTGTGCGATGGAGAAATTTTTTTGCGATCGGTCTCAGCCTGGTCTTGCGTGGCATGAAACATGCTCGCTTGTTATGTTCGCCACCAAAAGGCTGAGTAGAGGTTGTGCTATCGCGATCGGATCCGCGTGCGTGCCGTACCATCATTTCTTGTAAGGGGGATCTGTGCCGTCCAGCTTAACGTGGATCGATCATGACAATGCCGCGCGTGAGCGTAGCTACCAACTGCTCCATGCCTTCACTCAGAGCGATACTCGCGACGAGTTGGGTATAGGCTCCATTCGCGACGCGATCGCCGATCGGCTTTTCCCGGGCACCTCCGTCATCCAGACGCGCCTACGCTACATGTTGCTTCTACCTCAATTGTTCATGCGCATGGAGAGAGACCGGATACCTGCCGCAAAATTCAAGAAAGTCGCACGAGAGCGGGAACTCGCGTTGAATGATAGCCTGGTCAAGGAAGACCATGCCTTTGGCAAATCCGCTGGCCATCAACTGCAGCGTCTAGCCAGTTCCGTCTACTGGGCCGGCCTTGGCAGCTGGGGTATTCGTACGTGGCGAGGTACCCAGCAGGAGTACTTTCGTCACATCGATTTCATTTACACCGCTCGAGCGCGGAAGCGCAAGAAAGATGACGGTGATTGGCTGGACCCCGAACAGGGCTACACGTGGCATCCGTCGTTGCGTGAAATCGTTGCCGAAGACGCGCTCGAAAGCGGCTCTTTGCGACTTTGTCGCGACGAAGCCATGTTCATTCGCGAACAGTGGAAGCGTCACCATCCGCATTCATTGTTGACATGGTTGGCGTTCGATCCTTCGTCCCTGCGCCAGGATGTCCGGGCCGACATGCCATGGCTTCATCCCCGCCAGCATGAGTTCCCACCGGCAATGCGCGCGCTCGTCGATCATGGACGGCGTTTTTCCAAATTGGTGGAAGGGGCGGCGCTCCTCTACAACTACCTACTCAGCGAGTTTGCGGGACGTAAAGACTCCATCGCTGAATACCAAGACGAACTACGCGATTGGACGCATGGCGCCCTTCAGGTCAGACTGCATGACTGGAACATCACTGACTTCTGGCAGCACGTGCAAGAAAACGGGCATGCCATTGCACCGAGTACCCAACGTTTCGTCAGCGAGTGGCTGCACATTGTCACCGAAACCCGTGGCAAAGTGACCGACTCCACAGCAGCACGAAGCCTTATCGAGCGTCGAGAACAAACGATTAAGCGGGAACGATCTCGCTTTCGCCACGACAACATTAGCAAGTGGGGCGGGCGATCCGGTTTGGTCGCGCTTAGCTATCGTTGGAATATCACCAGCCGCTTCCTGATTGACCTTGCGACAGGCTTGGAGGCAGCATGATCCACCCGTCGGCACGAAGTACCCTAGTTGAGGCCATCACGCCGCCGACGGGTTACGAATTTGACACGGGCATCGCTACCACCTACTCACTTGATATAGGAACGTTGCTGGTGCTGCCGATCCATCTGGCCTGGCTTGCGGCCAGCGACGACGACACTGTGCGGCACGATCCCATCCGGTTGCTAGAAGGACTGCGTCGTGTAGCCAAACACCTGAGCGTCTTCGTCGATCGTGGACGCCTCCAAACTCCGCGCATGACGAACAGCATGATGGGGCTTGCCGAGGCTATGATTCACGAGGTCACGGCGCCCCATGGCGGCGCGTTCCATCCGAAAGTGTGGGTATTGCGTTTCCTGCGCGATGGTGATCGGCAGAAGCCGTTCATCCGCCTGCTGGTCCTCTCCCGCAACGTGACCGACGACTGTTCGTGGGACTTGAACTTGTGCCTGGAAGGCGTGCGCGAAGGCGGCATCCATGCGATGAACCGCGAAATCGCTGATTTCGTGCACCGCCTGCCCGGACTCTCTCGTAAGGCCCTGCCCGCTGATAGGTGTACTGAGATTGAATCCCTGGCCGAAGATGTGCGTCGCTGCCAATGGGATCTTCCCGAAGGCTTTCAGGAGATCGCCTTTCATGTCATTGGCATGGGTGACAGGCCACGCCCATGGCAAGTCCCCGACGCTGAAGACGCGGTTGTGGTGTCTCCGTTCGTCACAGATCAGGCGTTATGCGCGGTGGCCGACCGCGTGCGATCCGCCCCATCGCTGGTCTCTCGCACCGAGGAATTGGCGCTGCTCGATGATGCGACCCGTGCTCGATTCCAGTCCATACAGGTCCTCAGCAACGAGGCTGACATAGGCAGTGAAGAGGACGAGTCTGGCAGCGCACTTCGTGGTTTGCATGCCAAGGCGTTCGTATTGAGGCGTGGCGCGTGGACTCGCGTCTTCGTTGGCTCCGTCAACTGCACCACCGCCGCGATGAGCGGTCGCAATGTTGAGATCATGGCCGAACTCACGGGACATCACGGCAAAGTCGGCACACCGGTCGATTGGGTGTCGGAAAAAGGCATCGGTCCAGTGTTGACGACGTACCAACCGGGTAATGTTGAGTGCCTGAAGGAACAACGAGCCGCGGAGGCGGCACTGGACGAAGTTCGTCGCGCCATCATGGCCGCCAACCTCACGTTGACATGTGAGCACGCAGAAGGCGGGAGTTATCGCCTAGTCCTGCGCGGTGTTCAGGTGCTCGCCGATCTCAAGGCCGAGGTGAGGGCATGGCCGTTAACAGTTCGGCCGGAAAATCAGAAGACGCTCGAAGACATCGCCGAATGCGTATTAGGTATCTTCCCCGCGCATGAAGTGACGTCGCTCGTCGGCTTCCATATTCGAATGGCGAAAGATGAATTGAGCTTCGGCATGGAATTACCGCTGGCCAACCCACCGGCCGAGCGCGAGGAAAATATCCTGGCCCACGTCCTACGCAATCGTGCCGCCTTTCTGCGCTACCTCGCGTTGCTACTGGGTGAAGCTGAAGATAGCTCGTTCAAGAACCATCAGGAAAACACGGGGATCTGGACAGAATTCGGCGAGACATTTGAAGGCGAGATGCCGCCCATTTTTGAATCCTTAGTTCGGGCATTTTCGCGAGACCGCACAAAACTCATCCATGTGGCTGGCGTGGTTGAAAAACTTCGGCAGGCGATGTCGGAATCGGGCGAAACGTTGATTCCCGAGGAATTCTTGTCGATGTGGACCGTTTTTGAGGAAGCCATGAAGTTGGAGGCAACATGGTGAGTGCGACAAAGTCACGATTCAGCGCAGCACCGGTCCTGAATCGACTCAAGGACTTCCAAAAGCGCACGGTCGACTACGCATTCCAAAGTATGTTCCTGGATCCACAACCTTCGCGCCGCTTTTTGGTCGCGGACGAGGTGGGGCTCGGCAAGACCCTGGTGGCGCGCGGTGTCATCGCCAAGACCCTGGAACATGTGCTGGGTAAGACCGGCCGTGTCGACATCATCTATATCTGTTCGAATGCTGACATCGCCACGCAAAACATCGCGCGGCTCAATGTGATCGGGAAGCACGCGTTCGTCGAAGCGACACGCCTCACATTGCTACCGCTCAAGGTGAGAGAGCTACGCGAGCGTGATATCAATTTCATCAGTTTCACCCCTGGGACGACCTTTGATCATGGTCGCCGCACCGGGCGCATGGAGGAGCGTCGACTGATCTATCAGATGCTCAAAGGACGTCTTGAGATCAATAAGAGGGGACTTGCGCGCCTACTCAAGGGGAATCTTCAAACTTCGAATTGGCGAAAGAGGCTCAATGAAAGCCAGGTCTTTGATACGTCCATCGCTGAAGATTTCAGGAAAGTGCTCGCCAAAGACGTGATTACCGAAAAGTTGCGCGTCTTGGCTGACGGTATGTCAGGACGGACAGCCACGCCGGCACAGAAACAAGAAGCGCTAGAACTCACGGGCAAGTTGCGAGCCATTTTGGCACGATGCTGCCTCGCCGCTCTCAATCCTGAACTCGTGATTCTGGATGAATTCCAGCGCTTCCGCGATCTTCTGGCGGATCCCGATGATCCGAACAGCAATCCCTCCGCGGAATTGGCTCACCAGCTATTCAACCACTCCAACGACCTTCGTGTGCTGTTGCTGTCGGCGACGCCCTACAAGATGTACGCAGCTCACCACGAAGAGGAAAACCATCACCAGGACTTTCTCAAGACCGCGCGGTTTCTTCTCGACGATACATCGAAGGTCGATACGCTTAAGGCCGAGCTCCGCGACTTCCGCAATGCGTTGATGGACGTTACCAATCTCGATGCTGCTCTGGAGCGCCCAGTTCAAGCCAAGTCACGGATCGAGGGCATACTGAAACGCGTGATGTGCCGAACGGAACGCGTCGGTACCACGATGAGCCTTGACGCTATGGTCCAGGAGCGGCGAGAGACCGTGCCCGTCACAGCGGAAGACATCCTGGATTTCCGCTGTATTGATCAGATGAGCAAAGCAATCGACGCCCCCCATCCGCTCGAATACTGGCGATCGAGCCCGTACCTGCTGAACTTCATGAAAGAGGGTACCTATGAACTCAAACATAGGCTGGTGGACAGAAAATACAACACGACGGCCGCCCATGTGTTTGAAACCTGTGGCGGCTACCGTTTGCTCCAGAGAAACGATATTGGAAGGTACCAACCGCTTGATGCGGCCAATGCACGCCTCAGGACCCTTGTTAGCGATATCGACCGCAATCAGTCATGGCGGCTCTTATGGGTTCCGCCGTCCTTGCCCTATTGGGCTGGCGAAGGCGCTTACAAGGATGCTGACGGATTTACCAAGACCTTAGTGTTTTCAAGCTGGAATGTTGTTCCCGATGCCATCGCGAGCCTGCTTTCCTACCATGTGGAATTGAAGTCCGTCGCCGGGTTGGCACGCCGTCCTCGCTACGAACAATTGACCAAGCGGCTCAAACCACGCCTGCGCTTCCCGGGAAAGTCGGACGGAAGCTTCCCCGGCATGAATGCGCTCACGCTGATGTACCCGTCCGAAGTACTCGCCAATCTGGTGGAACCCTTTGGCGTGTTCGTCGAGTCCCACGGGAGCGCCTCGCTGGCTAATGTTCGCGCACTAGTTCGCGACCGCGTCGCCAAAGCACTCCAGTCCGTATCGCTGCCTGCGCTCGATAAGTTCGCGCCGCACGATCGACGTTGGTATTGGATTGCCTTGGTGTTGATGGAGCGCCAATTCCATCCAGGTATGCGTGAGTGGTGCCAGGCGCATTGGAACATCCTTCCTAGCGAGGACGGCGCCGAGCTGGACGATGACGTTGAGTCCAGGAGTGGATTTCAGCGACACGTCAAACAATGGCTTACGGCATGGGACAACGCGGACCTCAAGCTGGGCCGCGTCCCCGAGGATTTGGTCGACGTACTCGCTGACATAGCGTTGGCTGGCCCCGCCGTCTGTGCCTATCGTTCCTTGCGACGCATTGTCGGGCCGACCAGGGCGTCGCTCAATGCCTGTCGATCGGCCGCTGTCCGCATTGCCGATGGCTTGCGCCGGCAATTCAATGCCCCTGAAGCGATCGCTACGTTGCAACAGGATGACGATGACGACGCCTATTGGCAACGAGTCTTGCACTACAGTGCGGAAGGCAACCTGCAATCGCTACTGGACGAATACGTCCATCTTGAAAACGAGGACAAGACCAGCAGCGAGACCGATTCAAATAAGGTCGCAGAAGAGGTCGCTGCATCCATCTTCAACGCCGCGAGCATTCGCACTAGTCAACTGCACCCGGACTACCCCTCTATCTCGGAAGGGCAGTTTCAGATGAATCCACAGCCGCTTTCTCTACGCTGCCGCTATGCGTTGCGCTACGGCAACGCGAAGGAAGAAGACGGCGCGGTGGCCCGAAAAGAAATCGTTCGCGCAGCATTCAATTCGCCTTTCCGGCCCTTCGTGCTCGCCTCCACTTCCGTGGGACAGGAAGGCCTGGATTTCCATTCCTGGTGCCATGCCGTCGTTCATTGGAATATACCGAACAACCCGGTGGATCTGGAGCAGCGCGAAGGACGCGTTAACCGATACAAAGGTCATGCCGTGCGCAGGAACGTGGCGAAGATCGGTCATCGAGAGCTTACCGTCGAAGCAACCGATCCATGGATGCAGATGTTCGAATCGGCTCGGCGACGGCGCGTGAGAGGCGCCTCCGATCTCATTCCTTATTGGATTTGCGAGATCCCAGGGGGAGCTAAGGTTGAACGCAGGGTGTTCGATCTACCCATGAGTAAGGATGCTTCTCGCCTTCGGCAGATGAAGTCGAGCTTGGCACTTTATCGAATGGTATTCGGGCAACCTCGCCAGGATGACCTCATAGAGCATCTGCTTCGCAATTTCCCTGATCACAGTCACGCATCAAAACTCATGGAGCAATGGAGAATCGATTTAGAACCACCTCACTTATAAGACGTTCGTATACGCAGGATATGTGCCGTGCACCTCGCACTGAGATCCAAGTGCGATGCGGTGCTAACGGCTATAGAACAAAGATCTCGCCGACTTTCGTAAGCCAGTCCTAGCGCTAAACCAAGAGAGTGTCGAGTCGGTAACTAGTTTCGGGTTTTGAATCAGGGGGAGCAAAGCACCCGGCACCGATGGGCGTCAAAGCTCCGCTCGCTGCCAATATGAAGAAGTCGTTACGAGGGCTTGTCTTCCAGAGCAACCAGGGAAGCTTGGCTGCGGGTCATTGGTGGGTGTTTTACTTCGCTCGCTATACGATGGGTACTTTGGTTCGGGCGGCGGCGGCGCGGAGTAGGAATACTTGGCACTCCTACGTCAAAATATCGGTTGGCGCAGTAAGGTGCCTCGAGGGAGGGTCGGCGATGTCCCAACGCCGTTCGAATTTTACGCACCTGGCTCGTCTACAGGCCGATTTGGGGTTGCTGGGCGCAGGTGCGGAGCGCTATTTCGCCGACGATCCCAATACAACCCAGCTCAAATTGCGCCAATTCGGCGAACTTATGGCCCGGCAAGTAGCGGCACGGGCTGGCATGTATACGCCGGGCGAGGAGAGCCAGTCTGCGCTGCTGTCTCGCCTGAAGGGGGTGGGCTGGCTGCCGCGGGACGTGGCTGATTTGCTCCACTGGTTGCGGAAGGCCGGTAATGAGGCTAGCCACCAATTCGTCGGAGATCATCGGGCGGCATTACAGAGTCTGAAGATCGCCACCCAGCTCGGATTTTGGTTTCACCGTACCTTCGGTAGTGCCGACTTCAAGGGCGGGGCATTTATGCCCCCGGAGCCGCCAGCGGACGAGTCTGCCGCGCTCAAAGCCGAACTGGTTGAGTTGCGCCAGAAATTCTGGGCCGAGGCCGAACGTGCGCAGTCTGCAGAACAACAAGTCGCGCAAGCCAGGGACGAAGCCAAGCTTTGGGAGACCTTGGCAGTGGACGGTAGCCATACCGTGGAGGCGCTTGAGGCCAAGCTCACCAAATTGCAGGCCGCATCCGGTAACCAACTGACAGAGCTCCAGGCCAAAGCGGCCGCACAGCCAAAGGAACAACTACTGCTACTGCAGAAGCAGGCAGACCATGCCGCCAGCCAAATTCAACTGGACGAAAAGGCAACTCGCGAACTGATCGATCAGCAATTGCGGGACGCCGGCTGGGAAGCGGACACCTCGCAGTTGCGTTATAGCGTCGGTACCCGGCCATTGTCCGGCCGACATTTGGCCATTGCTGAATGGCCGACGGCCAGTGGCCCGGCTGATTACGCGTTTTTCTTGGGCACCGAATGCGTGGCCGTGGTAGAAGCGAAGCGCAATAGCAAAAACGTCGTGTCCGCCATCGATCAAGCCCGTCGCTACGCTAAGGATGCACTGCACGAATCCGGCACGCCGATGCAGGCTTCATGGGGGCAGTTCCGCGTGCCTCTCGTATTCGCGACCAATGGTCGTCCGTTCCAGCAGCAGTTCAAGGAGGTGAGCGGTATCTGGTTCTGCGATTTGCGGCGCCCGACCAATCACCGAAAGGCTCTGGACGGCTGGTACACCCCGCAAGGCATCCGTGAGCTGCTGAAGCAGGACATCGATGGAGCAGAGAAAAAGCTAGAGAACATCGGATTCCAGTTCGGCTTCCCGCTGCGCGATTACCAGCGCAGAGCCATCCTTGCTACCGAAGATGCGATCAAGGGCGGCAAGGAGAATGTATTGCTGGCGATGGCTACGGGCACCGGCAAGACCAAGACCTGTATCGCCTTGATTTACCGTTTGCTCAAAGCACAGCGTTTCCGTCGCATCCTATTTCTGGTAGACCGCACAGCGCTGGGCGAACAGGCGGCCAATGCGTTCAAGGAAACTCAGATGGAGTCGCTGCAACGGTTCGCCGACGTTTTTGGCATCAAAGAGATCGACCAGCAGCAGCCAGAAGTCGATACCAAGGTGCATATCACCACGGTACAAGGGCTTGTCAGGCGCGTTCTTTACGCCGAGGACGGCGGCCTGCCGGTTGATGCGTACGACTGTATTGTGGTCGATGAATGCCACCGCGGCTACTTGCTGGACCGGGAAATGAGCGAGATCGAGACTCAATTCCGCGATCAGACCGACTACATCTCCAAATACCGTCGCGTGCTCGATCACTTTGATGCAGTGAAGATCGGCCTGACTGCCACGCCAGCACTGCACACGACCGAGATCTTCGGCTCGCCAGTGTTCATCTATTCCTACCGCGAAGCAGTGCTGGATGGAAACCTGATCGACCACGACCCGGCACAGCGCATCCGTACAGAACTGAGCGAGGGTGGCATCCACTATAAGGTCGGCGAGGAAGTAGCGGTTTACAACGCTCAGTCCCAGAAGCTCGATTTGTTCCAGACGCCGGACGAGTTGGACTTCGACATCGGCGAATTCAACCGAAAAGTCATCACAGAGCCATTCAACCGCGTGGTTTGCGGGGCGCTAGCCGACTATCTCAATCCTGCCGGCCCGGACAAGACGCTGATCTTCTGCGCCACCGACGTTCACGCCGACATGGTAGTGCGGGTGCTGAAGGACGCGTTCCATACCAAGGGCATCGAGATTGACGACGACGCCATCCTCAAGATCACCGGCTATGCAGACAAGCCATTGCAGTTGATTCGTCGCTACCGCAATGAGGCCAATCCAGTCATTGCCGTTACCGTGGATTTGTTGAGCACTGGCATCGATGTGCCGGCGATTAGCAACCTAGTGTTCCTGCGTCGGGTCAACAGCCGCATCCTGTATGAGCAGATGCTCGGTCGCGCCACACGCCGCTGCGACGAGATCGGCAAGGAGGTCTTTCGTATTTTCGATGCCGTGGACTTATATGCCAGTCTGGAGGCGGTCAACACCATGAAACCGGTGGTGCAGAACCCGAACATCGGCTTCGCCCAACTGGCGAGGGAAATAATCGAACACCCGGACCAAGCTATCGCCAAGCAGGCTCGCGAGCAGTTGCTCGGCAAGTGGCAGCGGAAGAAGAATCATCTGACCGAACCCCAAGCAAATGCCTTGAAGCAGGCAGGCTGTGACCCGCTGGACTTCGCCGATTTCCTCAAGACGACAGACATCAAGGGACTGGCCGAATGGTGGTCCAACCAGGTCGGATTGGGCGAGTTGCTGGATCGCAAGCACGACCTACCTGCCGATCCATTGGTAGTGTCATCTCACCATGACAAGCTGGTCGACGTAACACCGGCCTACGGACGGCCAGACGACTACCTAGAACGCTTTGCAAATTTCGTGAAGGAAAAGGGTAACACCCTACCGGCGCTCTTGGCCGTGGTCCAGCGTCCGCGCGAATTGACCCGCCGCAACCTAATGGATCTAGTTGTCGCGCTGGAAAGTGCCGGATTTGACGAGAAATCCTTGACCCACGCCTGGGCGCAAAAGTCCAATCATGAGATCGCTGCTCGCGTGCTTGGATTTGTCCGCCAGGTTGCGCTGGGCGACCCGTTGGTGTCATTCGATCAACGTGTGGATGCCGCCGTCCAGCGCATAAGCCAGCAGCGTAAGTTGACGCCAGTCCAGCAAGACTGGCTCAAGCGACTGGCCAAGCAGATCAAAGCGAACATTGTGCTGGACGAAGCTCTGATCAACGAAGGGCCATTTGGCCAGCAGGGGGGATTCAAGCGCCTCAACCAGATTTTCGACAAGCAGCTCACGGACGTGCTGGCCGACATGAACGAAGCCATTTGGCAATCCGCTACAAATCAGTAAAAAGAAGAATTTATGAGCAACGTCAACACCGACATCGTCGCCAAGCTATGGAACCTCTGCAACGTCCTGCGTGACGACGGAGTGACCTACCACCAGTACGTTACTGAGCTTACTTACCTGCTGTTCCTGAAGATGGCTAAGGAAACCGGTACAGAAGACAAGCTCCCAGTACGGTATCGCTGGAACGACCTGGAAAGGAAGGCTGCGCCCGAGCGGCTGGAATTCTACAAAGTCATGTTAATCCACCTTGGCAGCCATGGCTCCCTGATCACCAAGGAGATTTTTGCGAACGCCAACTCCTTCATCAAAAAACCAAGCACGCTGACCGCACTGGTCACCGCTATCGACGAGATCGATTGGTATTCGGCCAAGGAGGAAGGGCTCGGTGATCTCTACGAAGGCCTGCTGGAGAAGAACGCTAATGAAAAGAAGTCTGGCGCCGGCCAATACTTCACTCCGCGCGTGCTAATCGACAGCATGGTGGCGTTGATGCAGCCACAATTGGGGGAGTCGATCCAGGACCCTTCTGCGGGCACCGGCGGCTTTTTGATCGCTGCGAACCACTACATTCGTGACCACAACGACATCGAGGCGCTGAGCCAAAAGGCATACAAGTCCTACCGCCGCCAATTTCACGGTATGGAGCTAGTGCAGGACACTCATCGCATGGGCCTGATGAATCTGATGTTGCACGACCTAGAATCAGACGAGAACAGTGGTATCCGCTTTGGGGACACTCTCTCCAATGATGGCCAGCAACTACCCAAAGCCGACCTGATCCTAACCAATCCACCGTTCGGCACGAAAAAGGGTGGTGGCTCACCGACACGCGCGGACTTCACGTTTCCGACAAACAACAAGCAGTTCTCATTCTTGCAGCACATCTATCGCTGGCTGAAGCCCGGCGGTCGCGCTGCCGTGGTGCTACCCGACAACATCCTTTTTGAGGGCAATGTCGGAAAGCAGATCCGCGCTGACCTCATGGACAAGTGCAATCTACACACGATCCTGCGCCTGCCCACCGGCATCTTCTATGCGCAGGGTGTGAAGACCAATGTGCTCTTCTTCACTCGTGGACAGAAACACAAGGGCAACACTAAGGAAGTTTGGGTCTACGATTTGCGCGCCAACATTGCACAGTTCGGCAAGCGCTCCCAGCTCACGCGCGACCACTTCAAAGAGTTCGAGAAGGTGTTCGGCAACGATCCACTCGTTGGTCCGAAGAGTCTCGCCAAGCGTAAGGACATGGGTGAAAGCGGACGCTTCCGCAAATTCACGCGCGAGTGGATCTCTGGGCGCGGCGATAACCTTGATATCGCTTGGTTGAAGGATGAGGACAACGGAGGTGCCGACGAGTTGTCGGAGCCGGCGTTGCTCGCACGTGAGGCAATGTCTGAACTGCAGAGTGCGTTCGATGACCTACGTGGGATTCTCGCGGAGCTGGGCGAGGATGTTGGAGAAGAGGTGGCACAGTGAGCGACCTTCCTGCCGGATGGGCCGAAACAACCATCGGTGGCATCACGGACTACGTATCACGTGGTAAATCTCCAAAGTACGCGGATAAGAGCTCTCTCCCCATTGTGAATCAGCGTGCAATTCGTTGGTTTGGCATCCAGGGCGAGCACCTAAAGTTCGTTCATCCGGACCAGTTTCCCGAGTGGACGGACGAGCGGTTCATCCGAGATGGCGATGTACTCTGGAACAGCACAGGAACGGGAACAATTGGTCGCGCATGCCTCGTCAAGGCAGAGCATCTATATCCGCCCAAGGTCGTTGACAGTCACGTGACTATCGTGAGGCCCTTGCGCGACGCGGTTGAGCCACGCTACTTGTTTGCGTGGATTCGCAGCCCTGAGGTACAGCAGTCGATTATTGACCTAGCGACGGGGACCACCAATCAAGTTGAGCTGAGCCGCAGCACCGTGATAGCCACACGAGTTCCCCTTGCGCCACTCGCTGAGCAGAAACGCATAGCCGACAAGCTTGATGTCCTGCTCACACGCGTAGACGCCTGTCGCGAACGCCTCGACCACGTCCAGGACATCTTGAAGCACCTCCGTCAGTCCATCCTTGCCTCGGCTACCAGCGGCGAACTAACCCGCAAGTGGCGCGAGGCACGAGGGGATGCTCTGGGAATGCAAGTATTCGAACTCGGCGATTCCGACGTTTTCCATGACTACTCTTTTCCAGAGTCGTGGTCTCCATGCCGGCTTTCGGATATCGCCGATATCAGTGGTGGAGTAACAAAGGACTCAAAGAAGCAGTCAGCAGATTTCGTTGAGTTGCCCTATCTCCGCGTCGCCAATGTGCAACGCGGTTTTCTTGACCTATCTGAAGTAAAAACCATCCGAGTTCCGCCTGACCGAGTTGATGACCTGTTGCTTCGAACCGGCGACATTCTCTTCAACGAAGGCGGTGATATCGACAAGCTCGGACGGGGCTGGATCTGGAGTGGCGAGCTTTCCGCGTGCGTTTTCCAGAACCACGTCTTCCGCGGACGACTTCGCAATCAAGACTTCGAACCCCGGTACTTCTCTTGGTACGGCAACAGCCGCGGATTCGACTACTTTCTGGCGCATGGGAAGCAGACAACGAATCTCGCTTCCATCAATAAGTCGGTCCTATCCGCACTTCCTGTCGCCGTCCCTCCCGTGGACGAACAGCGAGAGATTGTCCGACGTGTCAATGAGCTGTTCCAGCTCGCGGATCGTTTGGAGAAAAGCTGTGCTGTTGCAATGAATCGAGTTGGGACTTTGGCGGCATCCGCACTCGCCAAAGCCTTCCGCGGCGAACTCGTCCCTCAGGATCCGTGCGACGAACCAGCCTCCGAACTACTGACGACATTACACAATCAGCGCTTCACGGCTGCAACAAAACCACAGCGTAGACGCCCCAAAGAAGTCAGGAAGAACCCTACCATGAGCAACACCGACAAATACGCGATTAAGGCGGCCATCTTGAAGCTGAAAGCAGACAGCTTTTCGTTTGATGAGCTCCGGGCGCAGGTGGCCAGGGACTATGAGTCGGTCAAGGATGCCCTCTTCGAACTGCTCCAAGAACCGAAGCCTATCGTGCGCCAGGTGTTCGACAAAAAGAAGAAGACCATGCGGCTCATGAGAGTGAGCCAATGAAACTCACGCGTGTTCACATAGTCAAAGCGGCAACTTGCGGAGGTCTTCTGGATGGGCTCGACGTTGGCCTGAGAGGGACACAGGTTGGCCCCGAGAGCTTCGATCCACTTTGTCTTGTAGGACCTAACGGTGCTGGCAAGTCGCAGTTCCTTCAGGTTATCGCCGAGGCGTTTCAGGCGGTCTTTCATGCCTGCACCCCGACCGAAGAGCGTGCAAAGGGAAATGACGACCTCGAATTCGAGATCGAATACGTCGTAGTGCCCGCACGGGCTCATAAGTCTGTCCTGGTCCGCTTGTCACGCTGTGGCGAAGGTAAGCGTCGCCCACAGCTCAAGATTCAACGCAAAGAAGGGCTCGATTGGATCGAATGCCAGGTAGACAAGCCTGCAACGCGTGAGCTCCTTCCATCCAGAGTCATCGGCTACACATCCGGCGGCAACGAAACACTCAGCCTTCCCTTCCTCGTAAGCCGCAGCGGATATGCGGATGCTGTCGGAAAGCAGGCATTGGCCCGCGAACCCGGTGCGAGGCAGAAGCCAGTTCCCGATACCCGCTTGATGCTCGTGGACTACGGTACCCATCTCGAGGTACTCGTCGCCAACCTCCTTCTGGGGGACGCGGGCGAACGCGACGCGCTGCTCTTAGATGCAAAGCTTAGAGAACTTCACTCCTTTCGATGCGTGATTCAGCTTGCACATCGTGCAGTGCCAAAGCTTTCAGCCCGTGGACCCTCCCGTGGCAGGCGCAAAGGTGTCCAACTCACCGACGAACTGGAAAATCATATCGATCAATTGAGACGGTGCGCGACTTGCCACTCCTACGATGAGAAATCTGAGACTTATATCTTCGACTTCCTCGTAACAGACGAGACACGTGCAGCTTTTCGCAGCTTCTGGAGCACGCCGATCGAACTCTATTCGGCTCTCCACAAGCTCTCGATGCTTAACGACCTAGCGATCCCCAAGGTCACTCGCGAGCGTTTGCTGCGCGACATCAAGACCAGACGATTCGCCTCGAGACTTCCGGAGCCCCAGGACGAGGACCGGGTCTTCCGATTCGAGCAGGTTCGATTCCTGCCCAAGGTGGGCGATGGCGTTGTCGACTATGTCTCCCTGTCAGACGGTGAGCACCAGCTTGCGCAGATACTCGGCACGATGTGTATGGCTTCCGTCGCCAATGTTTTGTTCCTATTGGATGAGCCAGAGTCGCATTTCAATCCGCAGTGGCGAGTCAAGTTCATTTCGCGGTTGATGGATCTGCCAACTGCGAACGGTAGTCGGGGCGAGACTGGTAGCACGTGTGCACAGCAGGAATGCTTGCTAACGACTCATTCACCGTTCGTACCCTCAGACATGGCACGCGAGAAGGTGCTCATCTTTAAAAAGTCGGCAGTTGGTGTCCAGGTCCGTCGGCCAGACATAGAAACCTTTGGCACGACTTTCGATACAATCCTCGAGGAGTGCTTCGAAGTACGCCCACCCATGTCCGAAGTTCCTCGACGTGAGATTGATGAGCTCATGGCCAGTAACGATCTGGGCATGATCAAAGCTGGTATCGCCCGACTCGGTGATTCGGTCGAGAAAGTGTTCTTGATGGACCGCCTTCAAGAGCTGTCGAAGCGGGAGGGCACATAGCAGTGCTCTTTGGGTACCCAATCGCAGCAACGCAGAATAACTGGCTTCACGATTGCCTTTGTGACGCGGTTAGAGCGATTCATTCTGCAATCGACGAAAATAAAAAATACCCTGCATGGCCTGCGGTTTTGCCAGCGGAGCACCGTGGTGCTTTGAGGTCGCGAATAGGCCTCCGGGATCGATTGAAGGCTTACGACAAGGCAGTACGCAAACTACAAAAGCCGGAACGCGACCCCCTACTCGATGCACTCAAGGACGAGAATCGGGTTGCCGAATTGCTCGCCAATAGAAGCAACTGCCTCATTTTGGAGGATCTACCTCAGGCTATCCGACAGCCCATCTCAGATCTCTTCGGTTTCGCGTTTGAGTTGCTCGCAGATCTCGGCGTTAGAGACCAACAGTACATCGCGATCTATTCGGCCGCTTCCGACCACGTGTGCCCTTTCTGTGGCGCGGAGTACTTCGATGCTCCGGGTGCCGCGCGCGAAGCCTTGGACCACTACCTGACCCGTAATCGATACGCTTTCGCGGCCGCCAATCTACGGAACCTCGTTCCAATGGGCCACAAGTGCAACTCCAACTATAAGCAGGCAATCGACCTTTTACATCGCTCGGACGGTTCACGCCGGGTGGCGTTCGATCCATACGAGCACACGACGGTCAGCGTTTCGCTTGACGAAAGCAATCCGTTCGACGGGTCGACTCCACACACTCCAAAATGGAAAATCCAGTTCGTAGTAAATGGCCACCCAAAGCCCACCTGGGACGAGGCGGTATCGACCTGGGACGAGGTGTTCTCCATTCGAAAACGTTACTGCCGAGACCATCTAGATCCATCATTCTCGAACTGGCTCGGTCTATTCGGGAAATGGGTCCGAATTGCCGGGCTGCAAACTGATACCGATCAAGCGCTCGTCACCGCCCTCCAGCGCTATGAGGAGCTTTGGGTCGAAAGCGGGATGCAAGACCGTGCTTTCCTCAAGGCGGCTGTGTTTCGAATGCTGCGCCGACATTGCGAGACCGGACATCCGCGCCTCTTGGAACAACTTCGGAACCTAGTGACTCCTCCGTCGAACATTGCCATAGATGCAGGATGCTAACGATACGGACCGCCTGCGCAAGTATCTAGCACGCTTCGATTTAACCTGGGAGCAGACTGCCGAGACAGTATAGCTCGACCTCCTCCCACCCATGACCTAGCAGACATAGTTGGAAGCGAGGAAGTTCACCGTACCAGCAATGTCATCGGACTGCGCAATACGCTTGATCACTTACATGGTCAAACTGACGCTTCAACACTCCTCGGTCTTGGTGAAGTTGGACATATCAGTCTCGACTACACTCGAAGCAACCCATTATGTCACCACGATTGGCCTCACCAGCATTACGCTCTAATGCAAGAGCATCCTATTTACCAGAACGTTCTAGAGAGGGCGTTTTAGCCTTACGGACCCATCCATTCGGCTTCAGAATGCTTTCTAGCTCCATCCAGAAGCGCTTACTCTGGCTTTCCCGCGTTTTCTTAAAACCCCTGGGAATCACTTCATTGGTATTTACCTTGACGTTGTTCTCATCGCGCCATGTCAATCTATCATCACTGCGCTTTCCTTCAGCGATCAAAGCCGCCACCTCCTCGGCCAGCTTCTTAACGTCAAGGCGTAAAGCGGCAGGCCTCAAAAGCCTATATTTCGTCCCTGCGCTGCAATCAGCCGTGCCTTGCTCCACATCAACAACCCACGGTTGTAGCTCGGCTCGTGGTGAGCAGCTTCTCACCATCGCACCATGGCGCTCAATCTCGAAACTCAGCAATGGTGGTTTCCACGTCATGTTCTCCATCCCAAGACCACGCGACAGCTTGAAATCCTCCATGCCCTTCTCGCTGCTTCCACTCAGCAAGTCCCAGCAACCATTTAAAAGGAAATCAACTTCTTCCTTGTTGTCACCACTGATCGGACCAGGAGTGAGTGTGTGCAGATAATCACAGAGCTTGGCAATAGGCATATAGCAACCTTTCGTCTTGGGTGTTGATGACAACCTAATGCATACCAGGTGAATAGCTTTTCACCTTCGGCGCATCCTTTTAAGGCGTTTCTGCGCCATATGCCAGCCGGATAATCTCATTTAGACGTTGCTGAGCGTGCCGTCTGGATCTCTCTTGCAAAGATAAACCTTTCACCCATTGCCATTGCCGCACGCTCGTATGTATCGCCTTGTAGATCGCCTTCATGATGACGTCTCCCTATGGTTTCACATCATCTGCATCCGATGTCATAAACACGTAGTGCAGTAATTTTTAACACGCATATAGATAAATGTATGGTGGTTAACACATTGCTTGGATGGTTTGACTGGTGATCTAAGGATGAAGATGTTCGAGAGATCTACCTAGTGACCGGTGACTGGTACTAGGGGGAGATGGTGGTGCGTGCACATACCGTTTCTCCCCAAGACTGTCTATAAAGCGATAAAAGCCACCCCAAGGCGAGTCGACGAAGTTACCTTCGTCGACTTTTTTATTGCCTAAATAGAAAGGGTAGTGTCATGACAACATTTCATCATCAGATCAAAAGCGGCAAGAAGGGATCGGCAGCCCCTCACTCGGATTACATCGCACGACATGGCAAGCATGGAAAGCGCGAGGACCTCATGATGACCGGGTCTGGAAACTTACCATCATGGACAGAAAATAACCCGCGCCGCTTCTGGGAAGAAGCAGACAAGTATGAGCGAGAGAATGGCGCTGCATACCGCGAGCATGAAATCTCACTCCCTAATGGCCTGACACTGGATCAGCAGATACAGGTGGCCATGCAACATATCGATGATATAGCCGGTGACAAGTCTTATCAGTTCGCGATACATGCAGCCGAGTCGTCCTTAGACGCTAGGCCTAACGTTCATCTCCACTTGATGATCTCAGATCGCTTGCCAGATGGCATTAACCGTCCGCCAGCGCAGATGTTCAGACGATACAACCGCATTCATCCGGAGAAAGGTGGATGCCGGAAGGACAGCGGTGGCCTCGGACCACTGGCGCTCCGAGACAAGGTGATCGAACTACGTAAGCGCACGGCTGATGTGCAGAATGCGGTGCTAACTAATTGCGGACTCGTTGATCGAGTCGACCATCGCTCCTTAAAAGCGCAAGGAAAGAACCGTAAGCCTGAGCGTTATCTTGGGCAGGCACGCATCCGAAAGATGTCGGATGAGGAGAAGGTAGCCTTTTTGACCAGCCGCCAAGAGCAGGGCTGAATCAATCGTCGGCGATATCAATAAGGCGGACGCAAGATGGCAACTTGCGTCCGCCCCTTCTTTCGCGATCATTCGGAAGTTGGTCGTCGCTCTGCGAACAAAAACCAGAATGCCTTAAAGACTGGCAACAATGCATCGGTAGTAATGTCGTCCAGAATTAGCTCTGGGAGCACACCACAGTTTCGCCACGCAGACCTTGATTCTTCATACTGGGAGAGGTGCAGCCGATGGTCGAGAATCCCTTCAATGGTGGTCAAAATGACCCATGGGCCTTCGACACCAAGAGAGCGCAGCCTAATAATCGATGAGCTGACCATATCGGCAAGGCCTCTTTCGAATCGACCAGGGTGAACAGATTTGACGCCGTCATGCTCACCACCAACCAACCATGTGGCATCGAAGCGACCTGTTCGATGCAGCAGCGTATAGGCGCGAACGGTGTTTTCTTCACCTGGATGGCTGTACATGAGAATACCTTCCAAGGTTTCGTAGTGGCTATAGCCGCTAGTCGCCTTGACTGGTACGACAGTATTCTCTCCTGCGACATCAAAATCACGTATCTCCCGAAAGAAACCTTGCGGGATGACTGATGTAATGGCGCGCGGCCCGTCCATGAGACGAAAAGGCATATCGACGCCCTGGGCGGCCTGAACTGCCTCAGCGTGAAGAGATCGGATACGCCTAGGAAGTAGTTCGTTTTCCGTGAAGGCTTGCCTCAGCTCATGTGTGTCCATTTCGTATTTACCACGGCTATTACGTGCATAGAACCGACTCGAACCTTTAAGTTTTACTCGATGTGGTGCAGTTGCGCTGGCTGGAATTCGCAAGATCAGAAAGCCGTGACTTGGGTTCTCACCTGTGGCTATCCATTTACATCGAACTCCTGAAAGTCGAGGATCGATGGCATCACGAAGCAAATTTTCAATGCGAAGAATCTCCGCATCTGCGTTCAACAGTTCGACACCAAGTGCATTGATGGCGATGCCATCAGTGTCTTCGATTCCGAAAACGAGATTACCGCCCTGTGCATTCGCGAATGCAGTGATATCAGCCAGAAGCTCGCGGTTGCCTTCGTCATTGTGCCGGGGCAATTCGCGCTTGAACTCCAGATGGCGCCCTTCGGTAATGCCGCGATCAACCAGCGCTTTTGCATCACCTGTAGTTAAGGTATCTATGTCTTTTTCGAGCATCGGCGATATCTCCAGAACGGACTAGCTAAAGCCTTGGAACCAGAATACATGGCTTACGGAAGTGTCCGGATCAGATGCGCAAGAAGGCGGCGGTACATGCGCGATAAGTCCGCCCCTCAAATGTAGGCGACTGTGCGACAGTCGCATATATCGCATGACAGGAGGGGATGGCAATTTAAAATTTGTCGATCCTTAAGATAAAAAAAGCGCACTACATTGTAGTGCGCTAGTAAGAACTCCCGGTATTGAACTGGTCACCCGGAAATAGAGGTGACCAGGTGTTCCCTTTAGCCGACGGAGGTAAACAAATAGCTAAAGTCCACGTATTGCTTGCCATTGTAAAGCGGGTTGATGACCTTGAGCATTCCACGATCCTCAAGCCACTGAAGTGCCGGCAGCAGGTATTTGTCGTGCCTCAAATCAATCGTGGGGCCATTGGAGCGGAGAAATTCCAGAGTCACTGTCGTGCCGCCGCGAGTGAGTGCCTTACGCTTACGAAGGTATGTTTCGAGTCGCTGCGCATCTACCACGACCCTCGGCATGGCCTTGGACAGCGAGAACTGATCACGATACGCCTCGATGTGGTAGCGTACGATGCTGATTGCACGTTCCATCATGTCTTGGGTGACCTCCGTGTAGCCACAGAAGTAAGCGAACACGGCAGCTAGTCGTGCAGCGTGGTTCGACGCTTTGACAGCGAACTCGCGGACGTCCAAGAGATCACCAGGCTTGAAGCCTCTTTCGCCATAGTCACTACTGCGATCTGCTAGGCGTGACGAGGCACGAACTCGCATCTCGTCGTCAAACGCTTTCAGGCAGTTGCATGCATCAGCATCCAGTTCAACAACATCCTGCGCTGTGATGCCAGCCTTAGTACGGCGTTCGCGCTCAGTGATCAACTCCGCAATTCGTGCCAAGAACGCGTCAAGTGGTTCGTTCGTGGCATCCAGGCCTTCGGTGGACGTGAAGCCAGGCTTTGGTTCCTTGGGCGCTATAATCAGGAATCGCGCCCATACGCCTATTCCAAACCCCTTCTTCCCGGCGGTTTCACAGAACTCATAGAAGCATTTCGCTTGAAGAAGGAGAAGCGTCATGACGCGCGAATTCATGATCAAGGTTGCGCCAGTACCAACGCGGTGGCTATCCGTCCGACCATGACTCCAAAGCTGACAAAGGTCAGCGATGTACTGGTAAAGGTTAGTCAGCAACTTTTCGCCTTCATCGCCTGCGAGGGCGGTGGACTCACCAACGCCGGCCAAGCGCTTCAAGAAGGCCGCGCCCGTTGTATCGGAGATCAACCAGTTTTGAAGACGAGGTGCGACAGGTTCCTGCTCGATGAGTGAGGTAAGCTCGGTTTGAAGGCGATCCAGTGGTTCGCCTTTCTGGCGAGCTTTGCTCAGTGCTTTGGTCATGTCATCGCACTGGCGTTTCCAACTGCGATGCTTGGCCGGATATTCCTTCTCGGCTTTTTTAAAGGCCTCAAGAGCGGCTTGGTCGCGATCCAGAAAGGACTGGAAGAACCCTTCCCATGCTGGAGTCTTTCCTAGACCAGTTATGGCGAGGACGAGAAAGTAAATGCTCAATGGCACAGATCGGCCATCCGGCATCTTCAGTACTGCGAGTCCCTGCACGGCAAGTGAAGCTGCGGCTTGAGCAACAACTATGTAGAGCTCCGGCGAGAGCTGGTGTTGAACGCTGAGGCACTCCGCTGCCCTGCGAATCAGCGGGGGCGAAGACATAAACGGGTATTCCGCTTCAGTCGGCGTGAAGTGTTCCAGCTTCTTGCGCCACGAGCGACTATTGAACCCGATCATGGTGCCACCTCCGCATGCAGATGATGACTGTGGATGGCCACACTAACGGTGGCATCGACCAAGATGATCAGTGCTTCGCGCCATGCGCGAGGCACTGATTCGCTCGGGTAAAGGTAAAGAGCATAGTGGTCCGTGATAGGCATCAAGCCGTTTTGAGTCGCTTGATTCCGCCCACGGTTGCTGAAGACGGCGTTCATTTGGCACCATCCTGTGGCTGCTGGTTCGACACCTTGCGAAGTTCATTCGCCTTGTCGATAAGCGCTTTGACCTTGCTGTAGTGGAGGTGCGGGATGATGGCCTTCAGCTTTTTGCTGATCGCCTTCTCGGAGTCGCCGCGATCCATCGCCATGCGGATCGCAGGAATCAACTTGGCGAGCAATTCGGCTTCCCGCTCCTCCGGTGTCGGTTCAGTCGAGTCGATAGCCGTGATGGCACGGTTGATCAAGTCATCGTCGATAGCGATGACTTCCTTCTTGGTGGTGCTGCTAGACATGTCGGTTTTCTCCGCGCTCGTACAGCGCGTTTGTATTATTAAGAGTGAGGCCATCGAGTCGACGGGAACGATTGACTACGGCGTCGCGCCAGGCGCGAATCTCCTCCGCGAGGAAGATCTTCTTTTGGCCAGGTTCGCGGACGATCGAATCGGGCATTGGGAGCCACGGGAACGGCGCTACCTTGCCAGGATCAATGCGGTTGCGGTCGCGGTCGTATATTGGGACCAGCCCGCACTGGTACGCCGTGGATTTGGAAATACCTGCGAACTCCAAGCACTCACGGAGTCCCACATTTCCGGACATCGGGAAATCCTCGGCATTGTCATGATGGCTTCGACGTGCACGGTCAGGACGGACGCTGCCATCACCTTCAATGCTGAAGGTGTTTTGGGAGTGCATTGCCATGGCGGTTACTCGCTTTGCGTGCCAGCCGTGAAGGCTTCGACGTCGCGAAGGTAGAAGCGCTGGGCGTCACCTTTCCAGTGAGGCTCCGGTAGGCGAGCGCCAGTGATGTTTTCCCCGAGCGCATCCATGCGCTGCTGGTGCTTCAGCGCGATTTTGAAGTTTTGGCGATAGTGAAAGCCCATCCTGATACAGCCTTCTTTAAAGCTGATCTCAGCGGAGGGGTTAGGAACACCAATACCGGCCGCTTCAAAAGCTGCCTTTATCGGATCGCAGGGGTTGCTGTCAGTCATGTCGGTATCCATCGAAAACACGGATGACCCGGCGTTAACCTGCTGCAGTTCCTGCTTCTAGTACGAGCAGCATGATGGTGCGCGATATAATCGACGCGCCTTGCAGCGGTATAGCCGGGACCTCGACGCAACGCCTCACGTCGACCTGGGCGTCAACATCGCGCGCCCAGGGCTTTTCGATGGTGCCGATACCCTTTACTAGGGTTACGCCGCCGAACGGCTCTCATGATTTCTCGGCGTCGACCCGTTGCGAGCGGGCTTGGATGCAAGACCCTTCAGAAGTCTCGCCCAAGCTGCCTTTAAACCAGAAAAGCGGTATTTATTCAAGGCGGTGATGCAACTATTCGCCATCTACTATGTCCAGAGTTCAATTCGTCGAATCTGAGGCGTGTATAGGGACATGCGCTGGTTATTTCATCGGCGGGACCGGCTGGGGGCAACTATGGGGGCAAGTGCCATTTCATTTTTTAGAAAACACCAGTAGACTCCGAAAGTTAAAGATGTTTTTCGAGTCCACCCATACCACCAAATTATCGTTCGAAGACACCCGCCAACATCCAAAACCCCGGAAAATTAAGGGGTTTGTATCGCAGGCGTCCCGCGGGCCCTGTCTCGTCCGCAGAAAGCCGAGGTAAGTGCGGGGTCTTTTAGGGAGACTTACCTACCTCTGGGGGCGTTACCCCGCGGCGCTGACCGATGTAGCTATCTGCAAGCCTTCGTTGTCTCGCGAGCCCAAGAGGCTTTCAGATGGTCGCGGCTCAAGCGGGTGTGGAAAAGTTGTTGTCGTTAGCTACCGATAGAAACAAGGCCGAGACAAAGGCATGAGTAGGTGGCGTCGCGGTGCAGTCCAGGCCGCGGATGTGGGCAGTAAATCAGTGCAGCTGATCTGTCTCGGGAAATTTCGTCAGCCAAGCCGATTAACGAGACGCCAGGATTTTGAGATTAGGCAGGATCAAGGTTGTCTTGTCTGGCGCGCGATCGCGCAGCCAACGTCTTGCAGTTCTTCCGCGCTCGCACGGTCTTCTTTTGATCTGTCCACACGGCCACTCAGCAGTACGAACCCCGGTTCGCCTGATGGGGACGTTGCGGCCAGGACGGCGATGCTGTGATTAGCCAGGGTGTCGCCATGCGCCAGTGTCTTGGCGAGATCTTTGAAGGGGTTGATGGTGAGCGCGATGCCGCTTTGCCAGCGTGCCTCATACAGGTGATCGTTCGGTGGCAACCCTTCCGGCAACCAATGCCAATGGTTCGTGATCACGGGAAGCAGTTGGCGTACGACGTTGCGAACATCACTGCGGATGCAATCGATATGGATATGCAACTGGTCTTGTGAGCGACTCTGGGGTGAGTTCACCGCGAGACTTATAACGTCGCGTGGTTGGGTCTCATGAAGAGCCGCTTCGACATAGATGCGTGCAGTCCATGCATCGGCGAAATAGTTCGGTGCGTCCGGCTGGAGGAGGGCAGGGCTTTCAATGCCGGAGATTCGCGCAAGAGGTAAGAGCAAATATTGATAATGCCCGTGCCGATCTTTGAAGACAGCGTAGCCGTCAGGGCCTGTTTCTACCTCGATGCATGGCGATGGCGGGAAGACGTGATTCTCGGCCTTCGTTGTGCAAACGTTGTGGATCTGTTTCCACAAGGCATTCCGATCCTTGCCTTGCGCGGCGAGCGTGGCGCCATAGCTGATAGCCCAAGGCAGCATGCAGCATGCCATAGCGCAGAGGCCGCGCAGCCTATTCTTCACGGGGCCGCCTTGATGCGGTCAATGTATGCGCCGAGGCGATGTTGCTCCTGAATGTCCAGCTTCGTGCTGAGCGCCCACTGCGTATGCACCAAGGGATTGACGCGGACGCCGTGGTCCCAGACTTCGTAGTAGAGATGAGGGCCGGTGGATAAACCCGTACTTCCGACGTAACCAATAATGTCGCCACGGTGCACGTGGCGGCCAGGGTGGATGGACTTGGCAAATGCACTCAGATGACCGTAACGCGTCGCCAGACCATTGGCGTGTTTAAGTTCAATCACACGGCCATATTCGCCGCGCCATTCGGAAAGACTGACGACACCATCCATGGCGGCGCGTACGGGTGTGCCGCGGGGCGCGGCGTAGTCAATACCCTGATGGAATTCGTTGCCGCCAAGTACCGGCTGGACGCGCCATCCCCACCCGGATGACATGCGAGCGTCCCGGACGGGCTTAAGCGGTTTGATGACCTCGTAGCCGTGCCCGCGTGGACCCACGATGAAATCGTGGCCAACATCGTCAGCGTAGTAATAAGCCTTTCGGATGCTGCCGTGATATTCGACTTGGAGATAGGCTAATTTGCGAGATGGCCACAGGGCGAGCGTGCAATGGCTGTCTCGAGGAATGCGCTCTGGAAGGTGCCACTCCTTTTTTGCATAAGCGATAGTCGCTGCCACAACGGGGTTATGTCCTAGTAGCTTGGATAATTCCTTGCCGAGAGGAAGGCCCGGTTTGAGTGGCTTTATAAGAAGATGACCCGGTGCTTGATGCAGGCGTGCCGCGAGAGACGATATCGGGTGCGCAGGGTCGATGGATGGATGCGGGGCAGGCGATGTTAGGACGTCTCCGCTTACGTCGGCGAAGGAAACGATGGGTTTGGATGCGCTTTCCAAAGCGTGATCAGCGGCTTTTCTGCCGCGCGCATCCCGAACAATATCGAGACGGGATAGCGTGGTTTCTCCCTTGGGTGAATGTGTCACGCAGACGTCGAAGATATCGCCGGGTCGTAAACGATGCAGCGCGCGAAGCATGGATGGACGGGCTTTGCTGAGCCAGTCAGCGAATGGACCGGCTCGAACGCCGGCGCGTTGCGCCAGGAGCGGCGCGCTGTCTCCGGCATGGATGACTTCGTGATGCATGGTGCACGACGGCAGCGGGTGCGCGGCGGCGTTTGCGGTATACAGCGCGATCAGGATGGCAAGATGCGATATCCAACGCCTCATCGGTGGTCCTTGTAGCTTAAAAGGGCCTGCATTCGGATGCCACATCACGGTTAGTGGTTTCGTGGAGCGGTGTAATGGGTGTCGAGCGAGAGCGTGGTGACATACGGTCCGTTCCAGTCTCGATCGAAGATGCGTGCCAGCGTTTTGGCGGGTCCATTCCCCTGCACGAAGACCGAGGCGTCGACCGTATTGTTGAAGTAACTCCACTCCCAGTTGCCCGTACCGATGTACACCGCGTGATCGTCGAACACTGCATATTTGGCGTGCTCGACGCGCGCGTAAGGAATAAATCCTTGCGGCGATGGCGGTAAGTGACTGAACTTGATTGTTATATTGGGCAGTGCAGCGAGGCTTTTTAAATACGCTTGCATCGGTTCGCGTAGGGCCCAATCCGCCACGATGATGCGTACGTCCACACCGCGTGCTGCTGCGTCGCGGATTGCGGTATCGATCTCAGGCCACCATCCCTTCGGGCCATAATGGCGGATGGCCGAAAAAGTCATGACCTGGATGCGCAGTGTGTGGTGGGTCGCTTCGATCATGTGTGCCAACGCAGGCTGTTCCCAGTTGACCCAGTGAGGCATAAGACTGGGTGGACTGAAAGCTGGAAAGATCACTAGCGGATGGGGTTGCGTGCCGCTGACCAGTACAGGATCGGCGTCGGTTGCCGGCCTGAAGCTGGGCGGCTTGACGGCTTCCTGGGCGGCTTTTGGTAAATCTTTGTCAGCGGCGATCTGCCAATCAAACTCAAATACAGCATCAAATGTCTGCGCGAGACGATCGTTGATGATGCGCGCACCGATTTCGTGGATCTGGTCGATAGCGCGCCAGTCCCAGTTTTGGCTTCCCACAAAAACACAGGTGCTGTCCACGACCATGTATTTCGCGTGCAGCACACCGCCGGTGAGTGTGCTGACAGGAAGGACGCGTACTTCGATGCCGGGCGCTTGACGCAGTTGTGCGACGGCATCGTTGCTCTCTTTCAAGAACGATTGGTCGATCAGGATCCTAACCTTCACCCCTGTTCGTGCTTTCTCGCGCAACGCATCCAATACCGGTGAAAGCGGACCCTTGGGTTTGTCGGAGATATAGAACGCTGCAATATCAATGCTTTTTTTCGCAGCATGGATCATGGCGAGCCACGCCGACTGCGTGCGGGATGTCGCGGGATCGCCATAGATGCTCGCCTCCGGCACGCTTTCGACGATTTGAAAATCGGGCGAGCCATCGGAAGCGGGAACCTGGGCGTAAAGGAGAGGCCCTGTCGCGAACAGCAGCGGCACGACGAATAGCTTGCAAAGCCGTCGCCGCGTCCCGCTTTGTCCGGCCTGCCAACCATGGTTATGCGTCGGGTCTGTGCTTTGCCCATGCCGCATGCTTGCCCCCTGAGTTACGCAACTGAAACGTTATATCGTTTCGATTTTTGACGAAAAAGCACATTCATCGCAAGGGGCTCAGTGGATGCGACTCGCGCGCCGGCACCTATCGGCATGCAGGGCCTCTTTTTATGCCGTCCATCTGCCTGCGGGGCTGACGTGGTCTCGTCTAGTAACTTGCATAATGGTAGTTACTAGGGCAGAATGCTTTGCTTCAGCCGTGCATCCAGTGAGGAAGTGCCGTGCAACGCACCAGCTTTAATGACATGCGGTGCCCCATCGCGAGGAGCCTTGAACGGGTGGGCGAGTGGTGGAGCATCCTGATTTTGCGCGATGCCTTTTTTGGCGTTACCCGCTTTGATGACTTTCAGAGCAGCCTGGGCATTGCTCCGAACATGCTGACGCGTCGACTGCGTGCCCTTACTGAAGCGGGGCTGCTCGAGCGCCGCCGCTATAGCGACAAACCGCCTCGCTACGAATACGTACTGACTCCGAAGGGATGGGATTTCCGGCCTGTGCTGCTGGCGCTGATGGAGTGGGGTAATCGCCATTTTTCGCCGGAAGGTCTCAGCATGTTTCTCGTTGATGAGCGAACAGGCGAGAGAGTTGAACCGGTGATGGCCGACGCAAAGACCGGCGAGCGCATCGATCGTGCACATCACGTTGTGCACGCGGGCCCCGCGGCGAGCGAACGGCTACGCGCACGCGTGACTTCCCATTTGAACCGTCGCGCGCGGGAGAAGGAGGCATCGTCCTCCTCTTCGCGCTAATGCCGGAGTTTGCCTCATGAGTAGCGTTACCGCCGTCAAGCGGATGGATGTACCCGACATCGCCGAAGAGGCGCCGCCACGAAGCCGGCGCAGGCGCGTATTGGGTCTTGCGGTGGGATTCGCGCTGGCAGTCGGCGTGGTTTACGGCATCTATTGGTGGACTTCCGGGCGATTTATCCAAAGCACCGACGACGCGTACGTCGGTGGGGACATCACGGTGATGAGTCCGAAAGTATCGGGCTATATCGCAGCGTTGAACGTTACCGACAATCAAGCCGTACACGCAGGCGACGTGCTGGTGAAGATTGATGATCGTGACTATCGCGCGGCCTTGGCGAAGGCAGAAGGCGCCGTGGCAGCGCAGCAAGCCCTGCTGGCCAATCTCGATGCCACCGAACATCTGCAAGAAGCAGTGATCCACGAGGCACAGGCGGGTGTCGCCGCAGCGAACGCGGAGGCGACGCGCGCCCACGATGATGAGGTGCGTTACCGTCAGTTGGCAGGACGTGCCGCGGTTTCGATCGAAAGTGCACAGCGTGCGGATGCCGCAGATAAAACAGCGCACGCCAACACCGAGAAAGCCAGCGCGGTGCTTATCGCTGCCGAGCGAGAGTTGAGTGTGATTGCTTCGCAAAAGCAACAGGCTCGCGCCGCCCTGATGCAAGCCAAGGCAGAACAGGACATCGCGGCGTTGAATGTCAGTTACACAGCGTTGCGTGCACCCGTCGACGGCGTGGTCGGCAATCGGCGTGCACGGATAGGCGCCTATGCGGCCGCCGGCACCGAGCTTCTTTCAATCGTGCCGTCGCACGGCCTATGGGTGGACGCGAATTTCAAGGAAGATCAGCTGGCGCGCATGCATCCGGGCCAGGCAGTGAGCATTCGTGCGGATGTATTGCCAGGGCGTATTTTCCACGGGAGGGTGTTGAGCCTTGCGCCAGCGACCGGCGCCGAATTCAGCGTGCTGCCGCCCGAAAACGCGACCGGCAACTTCACCAAGATCGTGCAGCGCGTGCCAGTGCGCATTGCCTTAGACAAAAACGATGACGCACTCGGGCTGCTGCGTCCGGGCCTCTCCGTCGTAGCAGAAGTGAACACAAACACATCGGTCACTGCAGCAACACCATGAACGCCGGCGCAGCCATGCTGACGGGTCCTATCGATCCGGCGAAGTTGGATACGGTACAGAAGATCGTTGCCTTCGCCAGCATGTGCGTAGGTATGTTCATTGCCCTGCTGGATATCCAAATTGTCTCAGCATCCTTGCGCGATATCGGCGGTGGACTTTCTGCTGGCGTGGATGAAACGGCGTGGGTGCAAACGAGTTATCTGATCGCCGAAATTGTCGTGATTCCCTTGTCAGGCTGGCTATCACGCGTGTTTTCCACGCGCTGGTTGTTCGCCGTGTCGGCTGCCGGGTTCACCGTGACCAGCCTGCTGTGCGGTGGTGCCTGGGATATCCAGAGCATGATCGTGTTTCGCGCAGCGCAAGGATTTCTCGGCGGCTCCATGATTCCGATGGTGTTCACCACGGCATTCGTGTTCTTTACCGGCAAACAGCGCGTGGTTGCCGCCGCCACCATCGGCGCGCTGGCATCGCTTGCTCCCACGCTGGGCCCCACCTTGGGTGGATGGATCACGGATCACTGGTCATGGCACTGGTTGTTCTTCATCAACCTGGTGCCTGGCCTGTTCGTCACCATCGCGGTGCCGATGCTGGTGAACATCGATGCGCCGGATCTATCCCTGCTGCGGCGTGCTGACTACCTTGGCATGGTCTTGCTCACGGTTTTTCTGGGCTGCCTCGAATACACCCTGGAGGAAGGGCCGCGCTGGGATTGGTTCACCGACGCCACGATCACTGCAACGGCATGGATTTCTGGCCTCGGCGGCATAGCTTTTGTGGCTCGCAGTCTGACCTACGATCATCCACTGGTGGACCTGCGTGCGCTGCGCGATCTCAATTTTGCTCTTGGATGTCTGTTTTCCTTCATTACCGGTATCGGGCTGTTCGCGACGATCTATCTCACACCGCTGTTTCTGGGACGCGTGGAGGGTTACAGCGCGTTGCAGATCGGTGAAGCGGTGTTTTCCACCGGCGTATTCCAGATCCTCACCATTCCGCTGTATGCCTTTCTTGCTCAGCGGTTCGATCTGCGTTGGATCTTGATGGTAGGTCTTGCGTTGTTCGCGATATCGATGTGGGACTTCACGCCGATCACGCATGAGTGGGGGGCACATCAGTTGCTATTGCCGCAGGCTCTGCGCGGCATGGCGCAGCAGCTCGCGGTGCCGCCGGTCGTGACGTTGACGTTGGGTGGCTTGGCGCCGTCGCGCCTGAAACTGGCCTCCGGATTGTTCAATCTCATGCGTAATCTAGGCGGCGCGATCGGCATCGCGGTCTGCGCCACCATCCTCAACGATCGCACGAACTTGCACTTCTACCACCTGGCCGAGCGCCTGACAGTGAGTAACGAGGCCATGGATCAATGGCTTGCGCAGGCTGGGCAGCGTTTCGTCCATGCAGGAGATCCGGACGGACCCTTGCGTGAACTGTGGCAGCTCACTTTTCGAGAGGCGCAGACGCTTGCCTATGCGGATGCATTCTTTGTGATTGCGCTGTGCTTCGTGATTGCCACAGTCATGGTGCCTTTGATGCGCAACGTGACGCCGCCTGCCACGTCAGCGGCTGATGCTCACTGAGAGAGATCTGCATGCATACCTCGCACCCTTTTGTCTTCGCGGCGGCCAAGCGTCCGCTTCTTGCTGCATTCACGGCGCTTATCGCCACAGCACTTGCTGGTTGCATGGTCGGTCCTCGCTATGTCGCGCCCTCCCTGCCAGTACACGCTCACTACGTGGGACAACAACAGCTTGCGCGGCGTACAGCGCCGCTGCCCGCGCCGTCCCTGGATGCGTGGTGGAAGGGCTTCGACGATCCTGAACTTACGCGCATCGTGACGCGCGTTGTTGCACAGAATCTAGATCTTGCCGCAGCGATGGCGCGCGTAGATCAGGCACGTGCTGTCGCGCGTGAGGCCGGCGCCGCATGGTTGCCGCAAGGCAGCCTGGACGCGCAAGCCATGCAAGAACGGCAGTCGACCGAGGGCGCCCTGGGTGAACTTGGCAGCACCTTCCCGGGCTATCGTCGAGAGCAGCGATTGGAGACGCTGGGCGCGGGAGCAAGTTGGGAGCTTGATCTTGCCGGCGGTTTGCATCGCGGCGCCGAAGCGGCGCGTGCAGAGGCACAAGCGGCACAGGATGCCGGCGACGGAGTGCGTGTATCGCTGGCTGCTGAGGCCGCGGATGCGTATTTCCGCGTGCGAGGCGCACAGGCTCGCCTGGCTTTGGCAAATCAGCAGGTGGCGACCGAAAATCAATTGCTGGCCCTAGTTCGTTTACGCCTAGCCGGCGGCCTCGCCACGGCGCGCGAGCAGGCGCAAGCCGAGGCACTTGTCCTGCAGGCACGCGCAACCTTGCCTCCGCTGCAGATTGAACTGGCCACGCAGCTCAATCGGCTCGATGTGCTTATGGGAGTTGCGCCTGGTACCTATCGGGATGAGGTGCTTCACAGCCCGCAGCACTTCATCGTGCCATCGATCGACACCGATGGCGGTCCGAGCATGTTGTTGCGCCGTCGTCCGGATGTGATGGCCGCGGAACGACGATTGGCGGCGTCCAATGCACGCATCGGCGAGGCGTTGGCTGAGTATTACCCGAAAGTGTCATTAGGCGGGTTGCTTGGATTCGAAAGTTTGCACAGCAATGAGTTGTTTTCCGCCGCTGCCTTTCAGCCGCAAGCGGTGCTCGGATTGCATTGGCGCCTGTTTGACTTCGGACGCGTCGACGCGGAAGTGGCGCAAGCCAAGGGAGCCAATGCCGAAGCCTTGGCTACATATCGTCAATCGATGCTGCGCGCGACCGAGGACGTCGAGAACGCGATGGTGACCTTGGCGGAGCTGGAACACGAACACGAGGTGCTGGTGAAGGAAGTCGCAGCGCATCAGCAGGCTCGCGCGGCTGCCGAGGATGCTTACAAGGGCGGTGCCGTCAGCTTGATCGAAGTGTTGGACGAAGATCGTCTGCTGCTTGCTTCGCGTGATCAACTGGCAAGCGTGCATGTCGATGACGCACGTGCGGCAGTGGCCACGTTCCGCGCGCTCGGCGGAGGTTGGACGCCCGTGGCCGATACCCGCAGCGCCATCGCACTGGCATCCAAATCAAGTCTGACAAGCTCGGCGACTCTTTCACCATAAGTTTTTTTAGGAGTTTTTCATGTCATGTGAAATCGTGCTGTGTCATCCCGTGCGCACGGCCATCGGTGGTTTCAATGGTGCCTTGCGTGAGGTGTCAGCCACGGCCTTGGGCGCGACCGTGATTCGCGCAGTGATGGAGCGCTCCGGTCTTGCCTCGGACGCCATCGGCGGAGTCGTCATGGGGCAGGTGGTCCAGGCCGGTAGCGGGATGAATCCCGCGCGGCAAGCGGCTATCGGCGGCGGCCTCGACGTATCCGTGCCGGCGTTGACGGTGAACCGCGTCTGCGGTTCTGGTGCGCAGGCTATTGTTTCGGCAGCGCAGGACATCCTGGCGGGGCAGGCGCAGGTGATGCTGGCAGGCGGGATGGAGAACATGGATCGTGCGCCCTACCTGGTGAGCAATGGTCGCTGGGGATATCGAATGGGGCATGCGCAGCTGTACGACAGCATGCTGCTGGATGGTCTGCATGATGCTTTTTCGCAAAAGCATTCGGGCTGGCATACCGAAGATTTAATTGCTCGTTGGGAAGTGGATCGCGACACGCAGGATCGTTGGGCGCTCCGTTCGCAACAGCGCTTTGCGGCAGCGCGTGATGCGGGCCGTTTCGAGGCGGAGATCGTGCCGGTCGACGTGCCTTCGCGGAAAGGAAGCGAGATTTTCAATCGCGACGAGGCCCCGCGCCCGGATACCACCCTCGAAGGCTTGGCGAAGTTGCGCCCGGCTTTCCGGGAGAATGGCACGCTTACCGCAGGCAACGCCCCCGGCTTGAACAGCGGGGCATCAGCGATGTTGGTTGCCGACCGCGGTTTTGCCGACACGCATGGGTTGGCCCCGATGGCGAGGCTCGCCGGGTTTGCGGTGACTGCTGTCGAACCGGGTTTGTTTGGCATTGCGCCGGTTTCTGCCGTGCAGCAGGCGGTGCAGCGCGCAGGTTGGAACATGGACGATGTCGAGCGGATCGAGATCAACGAAGCCTATGCCGTCATCGCCATTGTGGTGGCCAAGGAACTGGGGCTGGCCGATGGCCGGGTCAACGTGGAGGGAGGCGCGGTGGCCCATGGGCATCCTATCGGCGCTACGGGCGCCATCCTGACCACCCGCCTTCTGCATGCGATGCAACGCGAAGGGTTGCGTCGTGGTGTGGTCACGTTGTGCATCGGTGGTGGACAAGGCATCGCGCTGGCCCTGGAAGCACTCTAGGCAGCAACCTGCTCTTGTTTCGGCGCAGGCGTTTTCCTGACGTGTACACGATTAGCGATGCGGGAGCTGCGCGACGGTTGCCTGCGCCCGCGGCCGGGTAGCGGCGACCCCGCGAGGAGATGCGGGCACGGTCTCGCGATGTGCCTGTTCCTCTTTAAACGCGGGCCGCTGTGCCGAGCGTATAGTTCCCTTGGTCATCAGATCATTACATCCGGCTTGCTACCCTTCGGGGTGGCGTCCTGAAGCAAAAGGACTATGCTGATCGGCCAGCCGCTTGATCGGTCGGCCGTGCACAGCAGGACAAGCGTTTCCGGCCCCGTGGACTCACGGCTGCACGGCCAACGGATGGATGTCGGCGATGGCGATGCAGGCACGTGCAGACGCGCTTGCGAGATGTTTGGCGTTAGCTGCGAGCGTAGACCGATGGCTGTGTGGCCTTGATCGAATACTCGCCTCATTCACGAAGGAGTATTGCAATGGAACAACCGACCCGCACGCTACATGGGCTCGGCCAGAGTCTGTGGTTGGACAACATCACTCGCGGCATGCTGGGCGACGGCACCTTGCTCGGTTATCGTGAGGAGAAGGCGGTCACAGGGCTGACTTCCAACCCGACGATCTTCGCCCAGGCCATCAAAGGCGGTAAAGACTACGATGCATCGATCCGCGCAGCCGGGCATGCGGAACCGGAAACGGTATTCTTCGGGCTCGCTATCGATGACTTGCGGCGCGCCGCGGCCATTTTCGAGCCGGTTTACCAACGCACGCACGGCGTGGACGGTTGGGTCTCGCTGGAGGTGTCCCCGCTGTTGGCTGACGATACGCAGCAGACCATCGAGCAGGCGGTAGCGCTGCACAAGCAGGCCGCCGTGCATAATCTTTTTATCAAGGTGCCGGGTACGCCAGCGGGTATTCCTGCCATCGAAGAATTGATTTTCCGCGGGGTGCCGATCAATGTCACCTTGCTGTTCTCTCCAGAGCAATACCAGGCGGCCGCCGATGCGTGGCTGCGTGGCCTTGAGCGTCGCCATGCAGCAGGCCTGGACCTGGATATTGCTTCCGTCGCTTCGGTATTCATCAGCCGCTGGGATGTCAAAGTCGCCAGCAAGGTGCCGGTCGAACTGCATAACAAGCTCGGTTTCGCCGTGTGCGCCCAGATCTATGCCAAGTACCGCGCCCTGCTGAACTCTCCGCGCCTGCAGCGCCTGGAAAACGCTGGCGCGCGCGTGCAGCGTTTGCTGTGGGCTAGCACCGGCACCAAAGATCCCAGCGCCAGCGATGTGATGTACATCGAGAACCTGATTGCACCGTTGACCGTCAACACGATGCCGGAAAAGACCCTGCTCGCGTTCGCCGACCACGGCAAGGCCGAGCGGTTGATGACGTTGGATGATTCCAGTGTGGCAAGCACGCTGGCTCGCTTCGCAGCGGAAGGCATTGAAGTGGAGCCCTTGGCGAAAGTGTTGCAGCAGGAGGGTGCTGATGCGTTTGTGAAATCCTGGCGTGAATTGATCGATACCGTCAGCGAGCGTTTGGGGGCGACTGCATGAGCGCGTTGCGCGAGAAAGCAGCATGGCGCGCGCTGGAAGCCCATCAACGAGAACTGGCGAATCTACATCTACGCGATATGTTCGCGGCCGATCCCGGTAGGGCAGACCGTTATCGCGCCGATGCGGCTGGATGGCGCCTCGATTACGCCAGGCATCGCATTAACGATCAAACGCTGGAGCAGCTGTTCGCCCTGGCGCGCGAATGCGGGCTGGAAGCGCGACGCGATGCGATGTTTGCAGGCGAAAAGGTCAACACCACCGAACAACGCGCGGCCCTGCACGTGGCGTTGCGCACACCCACGCGCAAAGTCATCAAGGTCGATGGCGTCAACGTGGTGCCTGAAGTACACGCTGTACTTAAACGCATGGGCGCCTTTGCCAGCGCGATTCGCGACGGAAGCTGGCTCGGGTATAGCGGCAGGCCGATCCGCAATATCGTCAATATCGGCATTGGCGGTTCCGACCTGGGTCCGGTGATGGCCTACGAGGCGCTGCGTCACTTCAGCGACCGCAAGTTGCAGATACGTTTTGTTTCCAACGTGGATTACACCGATTTCGCCGAGGCAGTGCACGATTTGCGTGCGGACGAAACGCTCTTCATCGTCGCCTCCAAGACATTTACGACCCTGGAGACCATGACCAACGCGCATAGTGCGCGCGATTGGCTGATGGCGGCTGCGGGCGGTGACAAGAGCGCGGTTGCCAAACACTTCGTGGCGCTGTCCACCAATGAGAAGGCAGTGGAAGAATTCGGCATTTCCACCCAGCAGATGTACGGCTTCTGGGATTGGGTGGGCGGCCGTTATTCCATGGATTCGGCCATTGGCCTGTCGACCATGATCGCGATCGGTCCCGATGCATTTGCCGATATGCTCGCCGGGTTTCACGCCATGGATGAGCACTTCCGCACGGCACCGCTGGAACGCAATCTGCCTGTGATCATGGGTCTGCTGGGCGTCTGGTACACCGATTTTTTCGGTGCGGAAACTCAAGCGGTGCTGCCGTATGAGCAGTATCTGAAGCGCTTTCCTGCGTATTTGCAGCAGCTCACGATGGAGTCGAACGGCAAACACGTCACCATCGATGGCGCATCTGTCGACTACAATACCGGCCCGATCTATTGGGGCGAACCGGGGACGAACGGGCAGCATTCGTTTTATCAGCTGATTCATCAGGGTACGCGGCTGATCCCCTGCGATTTCATTGGTTTCGGTCAATCACTGAACCCGTACGGGCGGCATCACGATCTGCTGTTGGCCAATATGATTGCCCAGGCCGAAGCGTTGGCCTTCGGCAAGACCTTGCAACAGGTACTGAGCGAAGGCATCGACGAGCAACTTGCACCGCATCGCGTGTTCGAGGGCAATCGCCCTTCGAGTCTGTTGTTGGCCGAGCGTCTTACGCCAACCGCACTCGGCAGTTTGATCGCGTTGTACGAGCACAGTGTTTTCGCCCAGGCAGCGATCTGGGACATCAATCCGTTCGATCAGTGGGGCGTGGAGCTTGGCAAACAGCTCGCGTTGCGTGTGGTGGATGAGATCGAATCGCCACGCAAGGCACTCCATCACGATAGTGCCACCAATGCGACGATTGCCTGGTATCGCAAGGCGCGGCGCAAGTCGGAAGAGGGGGTGGCCCTGCCGACAGCGGAGACACAGCATAAGGTGTTGGTGATCGATATCGGCGGTAGCCATGTCAAAGCGAGGGTTAGCGGAAACCAGCGCGAGGCGGAAATCAAATCCAGCCGCAAACTGACACCCGCAGAGATGATCAAGCAGCTGCGTCCTGCCATGCGCAGCTGGAAATATGATGCGGTGAGCATCGGTTACCCCGGGCCGGTGGTGCATGACTGCATCGCACGCGAACCCTACAACCTTGGCAAAGGATGGGTCGGGTTCGATTTCGCCAAAGCCTTCGGTTGTCCGGTGAAAGTCGTCAACGATGCAGCGATGCAGGCACTCGGCAGCTACGAGGGTGGTCGCATGCTGTTTCTCGGGCTTGGCACGGGATTGGGCTCGGCGTTTATCGTCGACGGCATCGTGGAACCGATGGAGTTGGCGCATCTCCCTTATAAGAAGGGCACATTTGAAGACTACGTGGGAGCGCGTGGCCTCAAGCGACTGGGCAAGAAGAAATGGCATGCACACGTCTTCGACGTGATTGATCAGTTGCAAACAGCACTTCAGCCCGATTACGTCGTGCTGGGTGGCGGCAATGTGCATCACCTCAGCGAGTTGCCGGCAAGTGTGCGGCGTGGTGATAACCACAACGCGTTCACCGGCGGATTCCGTTTATGGGAGAACAAGGCATGAGTGCGGACGAAGCACCTAAGGGAGCACTGCAACTCGGTTTTATCGGGCTGGGGCGCATGGGATTGAACATGGTTCGTCGCATGCTGGAGGCGGGGATTGAATGTGTGGTGTTCGATACACATGTCGAAGCGCGCCGCGAGGCCATCGGTCATGGCGCTACCGCCGCCGAATCGATCCAGGATCTTGTGGCTAAGCTCCATGGGCCGCGTTCGGTGTGGCTGATGCTGCCTACGGCGGTCGTGGATGTGGTGTTGGATCAACTGGTGCCCTTGCTTCACGCCGGCGATACCGTGATCGATGGCGGCAATTCGCATTACGTGGAAGATCTGCGCCGTGCCGAAGCGCTGGCCAAACATCAGATCATGTATGTCGACGTCGGCGTCAGCGGCGGTGTGTGGGGCCGCGAACGTGGTTATTGCCAGATGATCGGTGGCCCCGAGCTTGCGTATAAGCGGCTGGAGCCTGCGTTCGCTGCGCTCGCGCCAGGTCTGGATGCAGCTCCGCGCAGTGCCCATCGCAGCGGCGATCCTTCGCCAGCTGAGAAGGGCTATCTGTACTGCGGTCCGAATGGCGCCGGCCATTTCGTAAAAATGGTGCACAACGGTATCGAGTACGGCCTGATGGCTGCGTATGCCGAGGGTCTCAACGTGCTGAAGAGTGCCAACGCTGGCAAGCAGAAGCGCAATGCGGATGCGGAGACGGCACCATTGGAGCGGCCTGAGTTGTATCAGTACGACTTTCCGATGGGCGACGTCGTGGAGCTTTGGCGCCGCGGCAGTGTGATTGGCTCCTGGCTGCTTGACCTCACCGCCGAAGAAATGGCGCGCGATGCGAGTCTGCAGGAGTACACCGGTCGCGTTTCTGATTCCGGCGAGGGACGCTGGACGGCTCAGGCAGCAATTGATGAAGGTGTGCCGGTGCCCGTGCTTACCGCTGCCTTGTTCGGTCGCTTTACGTCGCAGGGCAACGATCTTTATGCCAATAAGGTGATGTCCGCGATGCGGCATGCATTTGGAGGTCACGCTGAAATCAAGCCCGGCCACAAGGATTGAGCCATGCCCGTTAACACGCTTGTGATCCTTGGTGCGAGCGGTGATCTCACCAAGCGTCTGTTGATGCCGGCGCTCTATCGCCTGTTTGTGCTTGGGTTGACGAGAGACCTTCGCATCGTGGGTTATGCGAAAGAGCCGTGGAGTCGGGAGCATTTCGAGCGGCACATCCAAAAAGCGCTGCAAGCATTCGCCACGGATTACAGTCCGACGCAGTGGAACCGCTTCCGTCGCCAGCTCGATTACGTCGGTGGTGAGTTGCAGGCAGATCAGCTGTTCGCGTTGAAGGACAAGATCACGCCTGCCACGCTGTTCTATCTCGCCTTGCCGCCGCCGCTCTTCGGCGTGGCGGCAACCGCGTTGGGTCAGGCGGGATTTGCCAAGAGTCCGCGCAACGGTTGGCGTCGTCTGGTCGTAGAGAAACCGTTCGGGACGGATTTGGCGTCGGCGCAATCCTTGCGCGAGGAAATGCATGCGCACTGGGAAGAGGAACAGATTCTTCGCATCGATCATTTCCTTGGTAAGGAAACGACACAGAATCTGATGGTGTTTCGTTTCGCCAATCGTTTCATCGAGCCGATCTGGAACGCGCAGCACATCGCCCAGGTGCAGATCACTTACGCCGAAACCCTGGGTGTCGAAAAGCGTGCAGCGTATTACGACAAAGCCGGTGCCTTGCGCGACATGCTGCAGAACCATCTCATGCAGCTGTTCAGCCTTACCGCCATGGCGCCGCTGGCGGAGTGGGATCCGGAAGTGCTGCGCAACCATAAGGTCGAAGTGCTGCGATCGGTGATACCGATCACGGCGGCAACCGTGGATGCACATGCGGTGCGAGGCCAGTATCGCGCCGGCCAACTGGGCCGCAAGAAACTCATTGGCTATCGCAGCGAGCCGGGCATTCCTCGCACCTCATGCACGGAAACGTTTGCCGCGTTGCGTTTTGAAGTGGACAGCTGGCGCTGGCGTGGTGTGCCGTTTTATTTGCGCAGCGGCAAGCGGCTGGCCAGTAATTATTCGGAGATTGCGGTGCAGTTTCGGGAAGTCCCCGGAGCCTTGCCCAAAGCCGTACATGCGGGCAACAACTGGATGATCTTCCGGATCCGGCCGACAGAACAAATGGATCTGCTCGTCACGGCCAAGCGCCCTGGACTTGATCTGGCCGGTCGCCCGGTGGTGCTGACGGCGCCTTATGCCAGCCCGGATCACCAGGAATTTTCCGCTTATGAGCAGCTGCTGACGGATGCCATCGGTGGCGATCGCACGCATTTCCTGCGTTTTGATGAAGTGGAATGGGCGTGGCGTTTGCTTACACCGGTATTGGAAGCCTGGCAGAGCGGTACGCCGGATTTTTATGCCGCCGGTTCCGAAGGGCCGGTAACTCAGAAACGGCTGCTGGATCCAGGGCATGCCTGGCGTTCCATCGCGCATAACGGCGAGGCGTGATGAGCCTTCAGCCTTTGTTGGAGACGCGCTCCATTTCTGACAGAGGCAAAGCACGGGCCTGGGTTTTAGGCCTCTATCAGACGGGGGCTAGGGCTTCGCGAAAGTCGGCGTAACCAGCGGGCCAGTTAGAATAACGGTATGCATATCTTCAAAATTTTCCAGATCGAAGCCGCACATCGGCTGCCGAACGTACCACCGGGGCACAAGTGTGCCCGGCTGCACGGCCATTCGTTTCGCATCGAAATCCATGTGCAGGGCGAACCCGACCCCGCGCTGGGCTGGGTGATGGATTTTGCTGACGTGAAGGCAGCTTTTGCGCCGCTCTATGAGCAGCTTGATCACCATTACCTCAACGAGATCGAAGGGCTGGAGAATCCCACTAGTGAAACGCTGGCGCGTTGGATCTGGCGGCGTTTGCAGCCGGCGTTGCCGGGGCTGGATAAGGTGGTGGTGCATGAGACGTGCACGTCAGGCGCAAGCTGCACTAGAGATAGTTTTTGACGCGGCGCAAAATTATTCGTTTTGTCACTAAAGTGCCGTGTTTGTTGAACATTTAGTGACAGCATGCTTTTTTAACAAAAAAGATATTGCACTGCACAAAATCACCTGCTAGGCTTTGTTCCACTCTCCCATTTCCCCGTCGAGGGACAAAGCCATGACCCAGCAACTGAACTCCCAGATTTTTGCCTACGCCAAGCAGCTGTCTGACAACGCGTTCAAGGCGCATGCCTTGACCATCAAGAGCCTGGAACAGGTTGCTGAGCTGCAGCTCGCCGCGCTGGAAAAGCAGGCTCAGGCTACGGCGGATTTCATTGCCCAGGCCGTCGAAGTGCGTGACGTCGAGGCCCTGCGTGGTCTCTGGGAAAAAGGCGCTTCCATCAGCCGTGAACAGGCCGAGCAGGCCGTGACGGTAACCAAGGAAGTGATCGCCGTGGCCCAGAAGACGGCCGAATCCTTGAATACGCTCGTGCAGGAACAGCAGAAAGCTGCCAACGAAGCCGTGTCTGCCCCGGTTGCCGCTATTAAGAAGGCCGCGGCCGTCAAGTAATTACCCGCTTCGCGTATCGCGACTCCCCTTGCGATATGCCCTTAGGCCGGACCCTGTGTCCGGCCTTTTTCTGGCCGCCTTTCCTATGAGGCGGGGTGTCGCATTGCGCCCGGCTTGCTGGGCCAAAAGTCACACTGATATACTTTTTTAGATTGGATCGTGACCCGTGGCGTGTATATGCCTGGTGCGAAACCGCGGGAACCTCACGTGCTCAACAGTCTTGCCTCCGGTCGACGACTTGCCCTGCGATTGCTGTTATGGCAGCTATTCGCGGCGGTCATTGTGGGCCTCGTTTTTGCGACGCGGGGGCGTCGCGAGGCGATTGCGGCGATGGCTGGGGCACTGATCGCGGCGGCCGGTACGGCGTTGCTGTCGGTGAGAGTTTTCGGGCAGGTGACCGGGGTCGGTATGGCGCTGTGGCGCCTGCTGACGGGTATGGTCCTGAAATGGATGGTGATCATCGGGGGGATGATCGCGATCATGTTTCAATACAAGTTGCCGCCGCTGGCCGCCATCACGGGGCTGGTGGCTGCGTACGCGGTTAATCTGCTGGCATTCAGATTCAAAGGTTGAGAAATGGCGAGCGAGCCGGGCGGTTTTACCGAATACATCCAGCACCACCTGACCTTCTTGAAGCCGCCGCACGTCAGTCCGGACGGGTTCTGGGCGGTGCACATCGATTCCGTCACCGTGTCGCTGGTGCTTGGCATCCTGTTCTGCTTGTGGTTCTGGCTCAAGGCCCGCAAGGCCACGTCGGGCGTGCCGAGCAAAGGGCAGGCTTTCGTCGAGCTCGTGCTGGAGTTCGTCGACGGTCAGGTCAAAGACGTTTTCCATGGCGACCGCCGCTTTCTGGGGCCGCTGGCGTTGACCGTGTTCGTCTGGGTGTTCCTGATGAACGCCATGGACCTTCTGCCGGTGGATCTGCTTCCGCTGATCACGGAGAAGTTTGGCCTGGGTCATTTCCGCGCCGTGCCGACGGCGGATCTCAACATGACCTTCGCGATGTCCATTACCGTGCTGGTGTTGATGATCTTCTATAGCTTCAAGGCCAAAGGCTTTGGCGGTTTCATGCACGAACTGTTCACCGCGCCGTTCGGCAAGCATCCCTTGCTGTGGATCCCCAACTTCCTGTTGAACCTGGTGGAGTTGCTCTCCAAGCCGGTGAGCTTGGCGATGCGACTGTTCGGCAACATGTATGCCGGCGAGCTGGTATTCATCCTCATCGCAGGCCTGTTTAGCGCCGGTGGCTGGATGCTTTATGGATTGGGCCTGATCGGTTACACCGTGTGGGGCATCTTCCATATCCTGATCATCTCGATCCAGGCTTTCATCTTCATGGTGCTGACCGTCGTGTACATCTCGATGGCACACGATCACCACTAATTTCACTCTTAACAGTACAACTGCTTTTCAATTCTCTAGGAGATCAACGTGGAACTCATCGCTCATCTTGCTCAAGTCCAGAGCCTCACCGCCATCGCCATCGGCCTGATCATTGGCCTGGGTGCGCTGGGTGCCTGTATCGGCATCGGCATCATGGGCTCGAAGTTCCTCGAAGCCGCTGCTCGCCAGCCGGAACTGGTGCCGCTGCTGCAGGGTCGTATGTTCCTGCTGGCCGGCCTGATCGACGCGGCGTTCCTGATCGGCGTGGCACTGGCCATGTACTTCGCCGTCGGCAACCCGCTGGTGACCATCGTCCAGAACGCCGCGAAGGCTGCTGCCGGTCACTAAGTTCGCGCCGGTATCGGTTCGATTCAATCCGGTGCGGGCGTGTTAAGCGTCCGCACCCTGTTTAATCCGCATGCACAGGTAATGCAGCGATGGAATTCAACGCGACCCTGATTGGCGAAATGATTTCGTTCGCAATCTTGATCTGGATCTGCGCCCAGTTCATTTGGCCACATATCAACAAGGCCATCGAAGAACGCCAACTGAAAATCGCCGAGGGCCTCAATGCCGCCGAGCGTGCGCATGCCGAGCTGAAGGAAGCCGATAACAAGGCGGCGGCGGAGATCAAGCAGGCGCGTCAGCAGGCCACTGAGATCATTGACCGTGCCCAACAGCAGGCCAATCAAATCCTGGATAAGGCACGTGCCGACGCGGTAGCCGAAATCAACCGGCAGAAGGCGGTCGCCCAGGACGAGATTGCTTCCATGGCTCAGCGCGCGCGCGAAGAGCTGCGTGAACAGGTGGGAGCATTGGCCGTGCAAGGCGCCTCCAAGATCGTGCAGCGTGAGATTGACCCGGCAGCGCACAAGGCGCTGCTTGACCAACTTGCGGCCGAGATCTGAACGTGGCAGCCCAGTCCATCACTCTTGCTCGTCCTTACGCCCGCGCTGCTTTCGAGCTGGCGCGAGCGAGCGGCGTTCTGGCTGCGTGGTCGCAGGCGCTGGCTTTCGCCGCTGAAGTGGCCAAAGACCCTCGTGTGGCCGCACTCAGCACGGATCCGCGCGTGCAGCCTCAGCAACTGGTGGCACTTCATTTGCCTGATGGCATGGCCGCAGACACGGCATTCGGCAAATTCCTGATGGAATTGGCCGAACAGCACCGCCTGCCGTTGCTACCGGAAGTAGGTGCTTTGTATGAGGCCTATAAACGTGAATCCGAGTCGCAGCTGTTGGTGAAGGTCACCAGCGCGATGCCGCTCGATGATGCGCAGGCCGGGCAATTGAAAGCATCGCTCAAGCGCCGCTTCAAGCGCGAGATCGAACTGGAAACCCAAGTCGACCCTTCGTTGCTGGGTGGCGTGGTCATCGATACCGGTAGCGAGGTGATCGATGGTTCCGCTCGCGGTCGTCTGCAGCGCTTGGCCAATGTGCTCACGCACTAACCGATTAGTTTTACGCGAAGTCCTTTTCGCGAAGAGCAGAAAGTGGCCGTCGATGGCCGGACTCTTAAGAAAAGCGTCTCGTTTTTAAATTTCAGGATAACGACCATGTCCAGCACCACCCTGAACCCGTCCGAGATCAGCGAACTGATCAAGAACCGCATCGAGGAGTTCAAGCTCGGCGCGGAAGCCCGCAATGAGGGCACGATCATTAGCGTGTCCGACGGTATCGTGCGCATCCACGGCCTGGCCGATGTGATGCAGGGCGAAATGATCGAATTGCCGGGCAATGCCTTTGCGCTGGCATTGAACCTCGAGCGCGACTCTGTCGGCGCCGTGGTGCTGGGTGAATACCAGCATCTGCGCGAGGGCGACGTTGCCAAGACGACTGGCCGCATTCTGGAAGTGCCGGTGGGTCCGGAGCTGCTGGGGCGCGTCGTCGATGCGCTGGGCAACCCGATTGACGGCAAGGGCCCGCTCAACGCCAAACTGAGTTCGCCCATCGAGAAGGTGGCGCCGGGCGTGGTGTGGCGTAAGTCGGTCGACCAGCCGGTGCAGACGGGCTACAAGTCGGTCGACTCGATGATTCCGATCGGCCGTGGTCAGCGTGAGCTGATCATTGGCGACCGTCAGACGGGCAAGACTGCGCTGGCCATCGACGCGATCATCAATCAGCGCGATTCCGGCATCAAGTGTATCTACGTCGCCATCGGCCAGAAGCGCTCGTCGATCGCCAACGTGGTGCGCAAGCTGGAAGAGAACGGCGCGCTGGCCAATACCATCGTCGTAGTCGCCTCCGCTTCCGAATCGGCGGCGCTGCAGTACATCGCACCGTATTCGGGCTGCTCCATGGGCGAGTACTTCCGCGATCGTGGTGAAGATGCGCTGATCATTTACGACGATTTGTCCAAGCAGGCCGTGGCTTACCGCCAGATCTCGCTGCTGTTGAAGCGTCCGCCGGGTCGTGAAGCTTATCCGGGTGATGTGTTCTATTTGCACTCGCGTCTGCTGGAGCGCGCCGCGCGCGTTTCCGAAGAATACGTCGAGAAATTCACCCACGGTGAAGTGAAGGGCAAGACCGGTTCGCTTACCGCCTTGCCGATCATTGAAACGCAGGCCGGCGACGTATCCGCATTCGTGCCGACCAATGTGATTTCGATTACCGATGGCCAGATCTTCCTGGAAACCGATCTGTTCAATGCCGGTATCCGTCCGGCCGTGAACGCCGGTATCTCGGTGTCGCGTGTGGGTGGTTCTGCGCAGACCAAGATCGTGAAGAAGTTGTCCGGTGGCGTGAAGCTGGCTCTCGCGCAATATCGCGAGCTGGCGGCGTTCGCGCAGTTTGCCTCGGATCTCGATCCGGCTACCCGCGCACAGCTCGATCGTGGTCAGCGCGTCACCGAGCTGATGAAGCAGAAGCAGTACGCACCGCTGTCCATCGCCGAACTGGCTCTGTCGGTGTACGCCGCAGAAAAGGGCTATCTCGACGATCTGCCGGTGAACAAAGTGCTGCCGTTCGAAAAGGCAATGCATGCCTTCTTCCATCAGAACTACGGCGAGCTGATGAAGAAGATCGTGGCTACCGGCGATTGGAACAATGACATCGAGGCCAGCTTCAAGGGTGGCCTGGATGAGTTCAAGAAGACGGGTAGCTGGTAAGAAAACAGGGGAGGGAAGCGGCCAGGCGCCCATGCGCTCTTTGTCAGCTTCTTCCTCCCGCAAACACGTGCAACGAGCGAGATCCCATGGCAGGCGGACGCGAAATCAAATCCAAGATCAAGAGCACGCAGAACATGCGTAAGGTGACGCGTGCGCTCGAAATGGTCTCGGCTTCCAAGATCCGCAAGGCGCAGGATCTGATGAAGGCCTCGCGTCCTTATGCGCGCACCATGCGCAAGGTGATCGCGCATGTGGCCCAGGCCAGCACTGAGTTCAACCATCCTTTCTTGGTCGAACGCCAGGATGTTGCTCGCGTGGGCTATGTGGTGGTGACCACGGATCGCGGTTTGTGCGGTGGCCTCAATTCCAACCTCTTCCGCCGCCTGCTGCCCGCGATTCGCGAATGGCAGGACAAAGGCGTACAGGTCGATGTCGTAGCCATTGGCCAGAAGGCGGTGCAATTCTTTCGCCGTATCCATGGCATCAACCTGACCGGCAGTACTACTCATCTGGGTGAGCGCCCGAAGGTGGAGCAGCTGATCGGTGTCATCAAGGTGGTGCTGGACGCCTACACGGAAGGCAAGCTTGATCGCGTGTTCCTTGCCTACAACGACTTCGTCAACACGATGACGCAAAAGCCGACGATCGATGCGTTGCTGCCACTGCCTCTGGTCGCGGCCGAGGTGGAGGCAGGCACGGGCGAAAAAGCAGCCGGCGCGCCGGACTATGCGGTGGCGGGCCTCAAGCTCGAACAAGCGCACGATTGGGATTACATCTACGAACCGGATGCGCAGGCGGTGCTGGAGCATGTGCTTGGTCGCTATATCGAATCGACGGTATACCAGGCAGTGCTTGAGAATCTCGCCAGTGAACATGCGGCGCGCATGGTGGCGATGAAGTCGGCGTCGGACAACGCAACCAAGGTGATCGGCGAACTGACGCTCAGCTACAACAAAGCGCGCCAGGCTGCGATTACGCAGGAAATTTCTGAAATCGTAGGTGGCGCGGCGGCGGTATGAGTGCGGTCATGCATGATCGCGAAGATCAAAAACCTGCCACCCATGGCAGCAGGTTTGTTAGTGCGATCATCCGTGATCGCGAAAGTCAAAAAGCTGCCATCCGTGGCAGCAGGTTTGTTAGTGCGATCGTCCGTGATTGCAAAAATCAAAAAGCTGCCATCCATGGCAGCACTCTTAAATTAAATAAGTGCGACGCATTAGCGGCGCCATGACGAATCTTTAAAGATCCATCCGGAGCATATCCATGAGCCAGGGCAAAGTTGTACAGATCATCGGCGCGGTTATCGACGTCGAGTTCGCTCGCGATCAGGTGCCGCAGGTGTATGACGCACTGAAGATCGACGGCACCGACATTACGTTGGAAGTCCAGCAGGTGTTGGGCGATGGCGTCGTGCGTACGATCGCCCTCGGTTCCACCGATGGTTTGAAGCGCGGCCTCGTCGCGCGCAACACCGGCGAAGGCATCAAGGTGCCGGTCGGCAAGGCCACGCTCGGCCGCATCATGGATGTGCTTGGCAATCCAATCGACGAAGTCGGCCCGATCGAAGCAAACGACCACTGGGTCATCCACCGTGAAGCTCCGTCCTACGACGATCAGGCACTGGCTAACGAGCTGCTGGAAACCGGCATCAAGGTGATCGATCTGGTGTGCCCGTTCGCCAAGGGCGGCAAGGTCGGCCTCTTCGGTGGCGCGGGCGTGGGCAAGACCGTGAACATGCTGGAGCTGATCAATAACATCGCGACCCAGCACTCCGGCCTGTCGGTGTTCGCCGGTGTGGGCGAGCGTACCCGCGAAGGCAACGATTTCTATCACGAGATGCAGGATGCCGGCGTCGTCAAGCTCGACAACCTGCCGGAATCGAAAGTGGCGATGGTGTATGGCCAGATGAACGAGCCGCCGGGCAACCGTCTGCGCGTGGCATTGACCGGCCTGACCATGGCCGAATACTTCCGCGACGAAAAGGACGAACACGGCAAGGGTCGTGACGTATTGTTCTTCGTCGACAACATCTACCGCTACACCCTGGCCGGTACCGAGGTATCCGCGCTGCTCGGCCGTATGCCGTCTGCGGTGGGCTACCAGCCGACGCTGGCCGAGGAAATGGGCGTGCTGCAGGAGCGCATTACGTCCACCAAGACCGGTTCGATTACCTCGATCCAGGCCGTGTATGTGCCCGCAGACGACTTGACCGACCCGTCGCCGGCTACCACTTTCGCGCACTTGGATTCGACCGTGACGCTGAGCCGCCAGATCGCCTCGCTCGGCATCTATCCGGCGGTGGATCCGCTGGATTCGACCAGCCGCCAGCTCGACCCGCAGGTCGTCGGCCAGGAGCACTACGACGTGGCCCGTCGCGTGCAGGGCATGCTGCAGCGCTATAAGGAACTGAAGGACATCATCGCGATTCTCGGCATGGATGAGTTGTCCGAGGAAGATAAGCAAGTGGTGTACCGCGCGCGTAAATGCGAGCGCTTCTTCTCACAACCGTTCCACGTGGCTGAAGTGTTCACCGGTGCACCCGGCAAGTACGTGACGCTGAAAGAAACCATCCGCGGCTTCAAGATGATCGTGGACGGCGAAGTGGACCATGTTCCCGAGCAGGCTTTCTACATGGTCGGCACCATTGACGAAGCCATCAAGAAAGCCGAGGAGATGGGCGCCAAGAAGGCTGCCTGATCCGAGCACGCCTCAAAACCTGTCTTGCGCAAGTAAGCAGGTTTCGCGGAAGCCGATGAATTTTTCCGTCCCGATTGAACGGACGAAGCGAGAGAGCTATGAGCACCATTCGTTGCGACATCGTCAGCGCTGAAGCCGAGATCTTTCACGGCGATGCGGTGATGGTGGTCGCCACTGGCGAGCTGGGCGAGCTGGGTATTACTCCCCGTCACGCACCGCTGATCACACGCCTCAAGCCTGGCCACATCGATGTGGTGCTGGAAGGTGGCGAACGCCAACAGTTCTATGTGTCAGGTGGCATCCTTGAGGTGCAACCACAGGTAGTGACCGTGCTGGCGGATACGGCCGCACGCGCCGCTGATCTCGACGAAGCGGCGGCCAAGCGTGCCAAGCAGGAAGCCGAAGAGGCCCTGGCTAATCGCAAAGATGCGGTTGAAGTGGCCGAAGCGCAGGCCAAGCTTGCTCAGGCGCTTGCTCAGTTGCAGGCATTGGAGCGGCTGCGCAAAAACCTCAAGCATTAAGCGCCGTCATCGCATGGTGACATGACGCCGGCTTCATGCCGGCGTTTTTATTCCTGCATACCGTCGCCAGATGGTTGCCCTGGGCATCTTCCGGCAAGCAGGTATGCTTATGCCCTATCGATCAGACCTATGTCCCTATGAGCCAGCCCCCCCTGCACGTCATCGTTCTCGCCGCCGGTGAAGGCAAGCGCATGAAGTCCAAGCGGGCCAAAGTGCTGATGCCCCTGGCAGGGAGGCCGCTCTTGGCGCATGTGTTGGCCACGGCGCGTACCTTGCAACCGGAGGCGATCCATGTCGTCTATGGCTTCCTGGGTGACCAGGTGTTGGCAGCCTTCGACAACCAGCCAGGCTTGCGATGGACCTTGCAGGCCGAACAGCTCGGCACGGGGCATGCGGTAGGACAGGCGCTGAAAAATGTCCCTGACCATGCGCGCGTACTGGTGCTCTACGGTGATGTGCCGCTGACCCGCACCGAAACGCTGCAACGTCTGGTGCAGACGGAAAGCAGTCTGTCCATGCTCGCAACCCGTGTAGCGAATCCGCACGGTTACGGTCGCGTGCTGCGGGATGGCAACGGATATGTCCGCGCAGTCGTAGAAGAAAAGGATGCGGACGACACGCAGCGCGCCATCAACTTGATCAACACCGGCATCCTGTCTGCCGAAGTGGAATCACTCAAGCGATGGACCGCAAAACTCGACCGCAATAACGCACAAGGCGAGTATTACCTGACCGATGTCTTTCAAATGGCGGCCGCCGAAAGCCGTGCGGCGCTATGCGTTGAATGTGAAGATGCAATGGAGGCTGCGGGCGCCAACACGCCATGGCAGCTCACCGAGCTGGAGGATGCTTATCGCCAGCGTGCCGTGCGCGCGCTGGCGCAAGAAGGCGTGCGCGTTGCCGATCCCCGGCGCGTGGATGTGCGTGGCACGGTCCGGGCGGGGCGTGATGTGGATATCGACATCGACGTCATTCTTGAGGGTGATGTACTGCTTGGCGATGACGTACGCATTGGGCCTTATTCACGGCTCAAGGACGTGCAACTGGCGGCAGGCACTGTGATCCATGCACATTGTGATCTGGAAGGTGTGGTTACCCATGGTCCATGTCTCATCGGGCCCTTCGCACGCTTGCGCCCGGGTACAGAGCTTGCGTCCGGCGTGCACGTCGGCAATTTCGTCGAAACCAAAAAGACGCGCATCGGCGAGGGCAGCAAGGCCAATCATCTGACTTATCTTGGCGACACGGTAATTGGGCGTCACGTCAATGTCGGTGCGGGCACCATCACCTGCAATTACGATGGTGTGAACAAGTTCATCACGACGATCGAGGATGGTGCCTTTATCGGATCGAACAGTGCATTGGTCGCACCTGTCACCGTGGGTTCCGAAGCAACCATCGGCGCAGGCTCCGTGATCACGAAAGATGCACCGGCCGGTGAACTGACCGTTGCCCGTGGCCGGCAAACTACTCTTGCGAGCTGGAAGCGACCCAAAAAGAAATAGTTGCATCCAGGCTCAACAATCCTCGCTTGGAAAGCACCACCGTTCAGGCGAAACGCCAGCCGTCGATCTCCACCAGCAGCTCGCGACGGCACACATCGCCGTGCATCAACAGCACCGGTACGCCAGGCAAACGCTGCTGCAAAATCTCGCGCACGCGAGGTGCATCGGTGGGATGACGCACATAGGCTTTCAAAGGAGAGTGCGTATCGAAACCGGCCGGCATGTCTGCCTTGGCGAGCAAGGCCTCAAGATTGGTCAGCGTTTCGTTGAGCTGTGCGTCAAGATCGCCTTCATGCGCCGAAGCATGGCCCACGACCGCGGCGGTGCCGGAGATCGCCAGCGTATCCCGTGCAGGCATCAACATACCCCGCGCAAAGCCCGGCGAGGTTCTACCGTACTGGCGGGGATAGCGCCACGCGCTGACCTGGCGTGGATTTTCTACGGCGACGCCTTGCTCGACGCAGGCGAGCAGATACACCTGCAACAGGTGTTGGCGGCCGTGGTGACCGATGGCGGTCGCTGCGGGGAAACCCTCGGCAAAAAAATCTTCCAGACCGGCGGCGCGTCCATCGCAAAAGTGCTTGTAACGTTCGGTATCACCATCCCCCTGGTTGATGTCGCCAATGTAATTCCAGACCCGTAGCACACTGCTTTCACTGCGGCTGCGCATGAATCGTCGCAGCTCGGCATAAGCGTGACACGCGGCGGTGGCGATGCCTCCGGCTTGTGCCTCGTCAACTTCAATGGCGGCATACAGCCAGCCACCGCCAGCCGACCACCGCACGGTGTCCTGCCAACCGTGAACGACGTGGGCATCCACCTGCCACACTTCCAGCGGTACCGGCGCGTCAAAACCTTCCAGGGCCAAGCGGAACCAGCGCGGGTCTTCGCTATCCGGCGCACCGGCGCCAAAACCGAATGCTGCCAAAGTGCCCGATTCGGCCAAAACTGCCTTGGGTGCGACCATCCGGTACGTAATGCGGGGAGTGCGAAGCGGACCGGGATTGGCCTGCAGGTTTTCGCTTGCCTGAGTCATGGTGACAACCAGAACGATCGACCCCCTATGTTACACTGGCCGGCCATCCAGCCCGCCTGGCAGCGCCTTTGGAGTTCCGAAACACGCATGCCCTCGCAGACCGCCGCCGAACACGAACTGGCTATCCTGATCGTGGAAGCCCTCAACCTTGAGACCATCGAACCTGCGCAGATCGACCCTCAAGCGCCGTTGTTCGGTGGAGACCTGGGGCTGGATTCGATCGACGCGCTGGAAATCGCCCTGGCTGTTTCCAAACGCTATGGTTTGCAATTGCGCTCGGATCATCCGGACAACCAGCACATCTTCAGCAGCTTGCGGGCACTTTCCGAACATATTCAACGCGAGCGAACGATTTGAAGTCGCTTGGGCGGCGCTTCCATTAAGCGCCCTGACAGGTCAAACCCGCATCATCGGGCTGATTCCCCAGCAGCGACTTTCACATGGATCAGCGCAACGTAAGCGACGCCATGTACCAAACGACGTTCCACATAGCGCCAAGCCATCCGTGCCTGCCAGGGCACTTTCCGGATCATCCTGTCGTACCTGGCGTACTGTTGCTTGAGCAGGTCGCAAACGGTCTGCGTGCATGGCGCGACCAGCGTATGGTGCGTGTGCGCGAAGCGAAGTTTCTGGCGCCGCTTCAGCCCGATGAATCCGTGGAGCTCAGGTTGATGCAAATCTCCGGCTGCGTTCGTTTTGAAATGCGCCGGAAAGATCAGCTCATTGCACGCGGTATCGTCGAGGGGGCGTCATGAGCGGCCATTGGCAGAATCAGCGTGAGGGCGGCAATCGATTCTGGCTGGGCGTGCTGGTCGCTGCTGCCTTGCGCTTCGGTCGTGGCTTCATGCGGTTCTGCCTGTATCCGATCACGTTGTACTACCTCTTGCGGCGGAGCGATGAGCGCCGCGCTTCACGCGAATACCTTACGCGTGTATTCGGGCGCCCTGCGAGTACGGGACAGGTATTCAGGCATATCTATTTTTTTGCAGCGACTCTGCTGGACCGGATCTATCTGCTCGCACATGGCGAGCGCGATTTCGAGATCGAAGTCAGTGGGATCGAACAGCTTCAGCACTACCTGACGGAAGGGCGTGGCGTATTGCTGGTGGGGTCACACCAGGGAAGCTTCGAAGTATTGCGCACGCTCGCGGCGCGCTGCCCGACTGCACCGTTGCGCGTTCTGCTCGATAAACAAAAAACCCCAGCGATGACCGAGCTGCTGGAAGCCCTGGCTCCGGAAGTAGGGGCGGCCGTGATCGATGTTTCGCGGGGCGGTGCGGGAGTGACCTTGGCGATGGCGGAAACCTGCCAGGCTGGCGGCATGGTCGCCTTGCTGGCTGATCGAGGGCGTTCGCACGAAACACTGCATCGCGTCGATTTCCTTGGCCATCCCGCACCGTTTCCGATCGGGCCGTGGCTGCTGGCGAACACGTTGCAAGTGCCGGTCATGCTGTGCTTCGGACTGTATCGCGGCGGCCGTCGCTATGCGCTGAATTTCGAGCCTTTCATGGAGCGCGTCGAGATTCCACGTGATGCACGCCATCAGGCCTTGGACGATATCCTCCAGCGCTACGCACAGCGCCTGGAGCATTACGCGCGGCTGGAGCCGTACAACTGGTTCAATTTCTACGATTTCTGGCAGCAGGAAATCACCCCGGTGCAGGAACCGGTCCGCCGGGCGATGCGGGAGGCTTGAGTTGCTGACAGCGCGAGCCTGGGCCAACTTGATTCCGCACGCAGGTGCGATGGCCTTGCTCGATGCAGTCATCGAGTGGGACGCGCTCACCATCCATGCTATCGGCGAGCGACATGAGTTATCCAATCATCCATTAATCAGTCACAACGGGTTGCACGCCGTGCATCTGGCCGAATACGGGGCACAAGCTGCAGCTGTGCATGGTGCCTTGCTGACGCATGCGCGTGATGATGCACGCAGGCGATCGGGGCGGCTGGTAAGTCTGCGTGATGTGCAGCTCGCCGTTGAATACATCGATATGGCGCATGGACGGCTAGACGTCCATGCTGAATGCGTCGCCGCCGATGAATATGGCGCAAACTATGCCTTCGAGGTTGGGCAGCGTGACCGGGTTCTGGCTTCGGGTCGCGTCATGGTGATGTACACGGCGGTGTGACGCCTCTTCGTTCCATGTCGTCAGGTAGCGCGACGCGAGTAGGTGTCGTCGACGACCAAGGGTGCCGCCCGTGAGCGGGTGTAGCTCGCCCAGACTTTGCCATAGTGAAAGACTCTCCCGGCGGTATAAAACGTGATGCGCGCGATATCGCGCACCGGGCTGAAATGACTCAGGCGAAAGGCTCCTTCATAGCGCGAGGCAATTGGTACAGACACTATACCGAGTCCCTTTTCGCGCGATGCGGCAATCAGTACAGCCGCTTCGAATACGAAGTTTTGGGCGTTCAGCTCCACCAGGTCGAAGGCGCTGCGCGGATACCAGCGCTGGCCGCTCTGGGTATCGGCCACCGGCTGCGCGCAAGCCCATGAGATACCCCAATCAGCAAGGGCGTTGGCGCGGCGGCGTCCCTTGGGTTGCTGCTCGCGTTGCAAGAGTCGGGCACCAATTACGATGTGATCGGGAAAGCGCCGACCTACGTCGACCAGGCGCGGAATATCTTCGGCAGCATGTTGTCCATCGCCATCCATGGTCACCACCGCGTCAAAACCTTGTCGAAGTGCCTCCCGGAACCCAGTGCGCAGCGCTTCGCCTTTGCCTTGGCGATGAGTGTGGCGCAGTAGCGTGACCGGTAATGCGCTGACGATGTCAGGTGTGCGATCGTCGGAGCCATCGTCAATGACGATGACGGGCACGCCGAGTTTTAATACCGACCTCACGACCGTGCCAATCGCTTTTTCTTCATTCAGGCATGGGATCAGCACGCACCAACGCAATGCATCGCTCATGCGGGAACCTCCAGTTGCACCTGCAACCCAAGCCGTTCGGACGCTGCGATCACGCATTCACCTGTGCCGCGAGCCAGCATAGCCAGTAATGGCAAACAAGCCGCTGAAGGGTTGTGGTGCATCCAGGTTGTGCACATCGCCGGTAACGGGGGATGTCGGGAAGGAGCATGCAGGGGATTGAGGCGCAATCCCATACCTATGTCGTGATCCGGTGATAAGACCAGTGCGCAACCCAGCGTGAGCTTGCACCCGGTCAGGTCGCCCAATGGCCCCGCGCCTGCGGTGTCGCTGCAAACCAACAACACCGGGCGTTGTTCCACGCATGCTTGGGCAGCAGCTTCAATCAGGCCGGCTCCAAAGCTTGCGCTCCCCCCGCACACGGCGCTGGATGGGGCGCGACAACGCGTTGCAATCGTCCAATAGCCCGCCGTCGCGTTATGGACGGAATTGTGGAAGCGTGTCGGTGAAAATTCAGTAGCGGCTTGGGCCAGGATACGGCACATGTAATCGGTGGTCGCCTGATCGCCATAGGCCGAGGCGAACACGCAAGCCAGACTATCAGGCGCGTGCCGACTCATATTCACGGCTTGCTGCGCTACCTCGACGGCGACCAAGACACTTTCTGGCGCGCGCCGTCGTTCATGGGGTGACAAGATCGATGCATGCGGACGGTGCATCGGTGTACCGGGTTCCTCGCCAGCAAGAAGGCGGCAAAAAGCATCGAAATTTGCCAGTGCGGGCGACCACAGGCCGATTCCTTCGACGGAAACGCGCCACGGATTCATGCTTGAATCCTCTCCGGCGCGTAGGAAAACACCAGGCAGGTATTGCTGCCGCCAAACCCGAAGGAGTGACTAAGCGCTACGCGCAGCGATTGCGCTTCGTTGTGCCATGCAAAGTGTGCCGAGCAGGCCGGGTCGGGGGTCATGACGCCTGCGTTGCACGGCACGAAGCCTTCCTGCAAGGCAAGACATGCGATGGCGGCTTCCAAAATACCTGCCGCACCGAGCGTATGCCCGGTCAGTCCCTTGGTGGAACTGACGCGTGTCGTGGAGGGAAACAGACGAGCGACCAGCGCCATTTCCATCGCATCGTTCTTCTGGCTCGCAGTACCATGCAGGTTGATGTAGTCCACCTCTGCCGCCGTGATGCCTGCGCGCAGCAGCGCCTCGCGCAACGCGAGTTCCGCACCGGCTCCATCCGGATCGGGGGTGGACATGTGATGGGCATCGCTGGATTCACCATAGCCGCGCAATTGCAGCGCTGCCTGCGGGCAGGCATCCACGCGTTCCAGTAGCGCAAAACCAGCGGCTTCTCCAATCGATATGCCGCGCCGCGCCGCATCGAACGGGCGACATGGTTCGGGCGACACCAGTTCAAGCGCATTGAAGCCATACAGCACGCTGTAGCAAAGCGAATCGACGCCACCCACTATTGCGGCGTCGACCACTCCAAGCCGGATAAGGCGCTCTGCGCTCGCGAAGACTTTCGCACTGGAGGAGCACGCGGTGGAAATGGTCAGGCAGGGCCCGCCGATAGCCAGCGCGGCCGCCACGAATGCCGTGAGCGAATGCGGCGTGTGGAGATGGGTCTGACGCAGGTCTGCTCGAAATTGCCCGTCACTGTCCAGATGACGATAGGCCTCTTCGGTAGCACCTATGCTGGCGGTCGAGGTGCCTAGGAGAAGTGCGATGCGATCGTTCCCATAGCGTTGGCATGCCGCCTTTACACGATCAAGAAAACCATCTTGATTGAGTCCAAGCCAGGCAAGCCGATTGTTGCGACAGTCCCACGATGCATATTCGGCAGGCAGCGATACCGTTTCCAGATCATCGACGCGTCCGATCCAGCACGGCAACGGTGTGTCCCCGAAGTCGTTGATGCGCAGGCCGCTGCGCTGTTCGCGCAAGGCAGTCAGGTGATCGATCAGGCCAGGCCCCAGTGCGGATGTCACAGTAAAGGCCGATAGGGCGAGCGGGAGGGTTGTCACACGCATGTCATGAGCCTAGCGACGGCTCAGGAGCTTGCCTAGGGCCAGGGAGAATCCTGGTGGCCGCCGTTCACGCTGTCGCATCGCGTCAATCTGCGTGATGCCTTGCTAAGCTTCAGGGGTGATCCGTAACAGGAAAAATGATGAGCAGCCAGCAAGTGGAAAGTGTTGAGCATTTCTTGCGCGATTTGCAGGATCGGATCTGCCGTGCGGTCGAGCAGGTGGACGGCCATGCCCGATTCGTCGAAGACGCCTGGACGCGTGCCGCGGGCGGCGGCGGTCGCACGCGAGTGCTCAGTGAAGGCGCCGTGTTTGAGCAGGCCGGAGTCAATTTCTCGCTGGTGTACGGCGATAAGCTGCCGCCTGCCGCCACCACCCACCGACCGCAGTTGACGGGTGGCAGTTTCGTGGCGACTGGCGTATCGCTCGTGCTGCATCCACGCAATCCCTATGCGCCGACCACGCATGCCAACGTTCGCTACTTCGAGGCAAGCAAGGAAGGTGTCGAACCAGCGTGGTGGTTTGGCGGAGGTTTCGATCTCACGCCGTTCTATCCCTTCGACGAAGACGTGCTGCACTGGCACACCGTCGCCCGAGACCTATGCGCACCTTATGGCGATGATGTCTATCCGCGTTATAAAAAGCGGTGCGATGAATACTTCTATCTGAAGCATCGCGGTGAAACACGTGGCGTGGGTGGCTTGTTCTACGATGATCTCAGCGAAGGTGGATTTGAACGTTGCCTTGCCTTTACGCAAGCCGTGGGGCAGGGTTTCCTGGATGCCTACCTGCCCATCATTGAACGCCGTAAAGACATACCCTACGGCGAACGCGAACGCGAGTTTCAGCTATACCGACGTGGCCGCTACGTTGAATTCAATCTGATATACGACCGTGGCACCTTGTTCGGCCTGCAGTCCGGCGGTCGCACCGAGTCCATCCTGATGAGCCTGCCGCCGCGCGTGCGTTTTCAGTACGCCTACCAGCCGGAGGAAGGTTCCGCCGAGGCGCGGCTCGCCGATTACCTGAAGCCGCGCGACTGGCTATGAACGGTCGGTGGGTCAGGGCGTCGACCCGTTAAAGCGCTGCGGTGTGGCGCCTTTGACGGGGCCGATCTGCGCCGTGTTGCTGACTTGGAGTACCACGTCACGATCAAACTCCAGCGTACCGCGCACGATCGCGTGTGGTCCGATCACGATATGCGGGGGCCGGTTGAATCCACCCCATCCATGTTGCTCGTTGACGAGGATGCCGCCATCCACGCGGGAGTTTTCCCCAACATGAATGTCGCCACTGGTGGTCTCGATGCGACCGCCCACGTGCGCATGATCAAGCGTGATGGCGCCGTTGACGTTGGCAACGCCGCCCGTTACATCCGCGCCGGGATCCAGCGAAATGCCACCATTGGTGCTTTGTACAGCCCCGCGTACCTGGCTGTCGCTGCCGAGGGTAATGGCACCGTTGACCGTGTGCAGCGCGTTGGCTTGCGCTTTCGGGCCAAGGTGGACCGAACCGTTCACCGTGCTGGCGTCTTCCACCACCGCGCCATCGCCGATATCGACCGAGCCTTTGACACTATGCACGTCACCAACATGTTGGCCGGAAGACACCGATACCGTGCCATTGACCTTCTCAATGTCCTGAGCCGTTGCCGCCAGGGGCAAAAGCATTACAAAGATCAGTGCTGCAAGACGCATGGGAAACTCCTGACAGGGATAGTTGCCGATTGGATGCGCGAATGCGCGCCACGGTTTAGCGTGACTTTCGGCAGGGCTGGGAATTGACGGAGTTAGGCATGGGCTTCACCATTCGCTCATTGCCTCGCTCATCCACCCGAAACGACTATGCATAAGCTCGTACTCATCCGTCACGGCCAATCGCAATGGAATCTGGAAAATCGCTTCAGCGGCTGGGCTGATGTCGACATCACCGAGCAGGGCGCGGCAGAAGCACGCGAAGCGGGCCGACTGCTGGTGCAGGAGGGATATCACTTCGATGTCGCGCATACATCCGTGCTCAAGCGCGCCGTTCGTACGCTATGGCATGTGCAGGATGCGATGGACTTGATGTGGATTCCGGTGTTGACCGACTGGCGCCTCAATGAGCGTCACTACGGCGGCCTCACGGGTCTCAACAAGGCGGAAACCGCAGCCAAGTATGGCGAAGAGCAGGTCAAGATCTGGCGCCGCAGCTACGACATTCCGCCGCCGTCGCTGGCACACGGGTCAAACCCCTCCTTGAGCGATCCACGCTACGCCAACCTCGATCCCAAGCTTATTCCGGACACCGAGTGCCTCAAGGACACCGTCGCCCGCGTGCTGCCGTACTGGGACGAAGTGCTGGCGCCGGCCATTCGCAGCGGTCAGCGCGTGCTGCTGGTTGCGCACGGCAATTCGATTCGCGCACTGGTGAAGTATCTCGATAACATTTCCGACCAGGACATCGTGGAATTGAACATTCCCAATGGCGTGCCGCTGGTTTATGAATTCGACGGTCAGCTGAAGCCCATGCGTCATTACTATCTCGGCGATGCCGATGCCATCGCCGCAAAGATGGCGGCCGTGGCCAACCAGGGCAAAGCCAAGTAGCCCACTCCTTGCGTATAGAAAGCTGTCCAAAAGGCGGTGCAGTCAGTTTGGGCAGCGTCTAAAAGACATGACAAGCGTCAGTCGACTGTCATAGCGGCACAAGTATGCTGTCCGCACTTCTCCAGGTACGGGACAGACACCATGGCACCGCATTTCACCATGCCGCTGGCCTTGATTCCCGTCGTCGCGTGGGTCGTATGGCGGCGTGTTCGGCGTCAATTCGGTCTGCAACCGATCCAGCGGAAACGGATGATCGGTCGCGTCGTGATCTTTGCCTTGCTGGCTGTGCTGATCGTACCTGTTGCCATGCACGACCTACGGCTGCTGTCAGGATTGGGAGGAGGGATCGTGGCAGGTGCGGCGCTCGGCCTGTTGGGTCTGCGGCTCAGTCGTTTTGAGCTGGATCCGGTAAAAGGCGATTGCTACGTACCCAACCCCTACATCGGCGCGCTGGTCACCGCCCTGTTTCTGATTCGCCTGCTATGGCGTTTTTCCATGCTCGCGCCGCAAATGCAGGACCCGACTGGCGCCACGCCGCCCATCCATGGCCCCGCCATGGGCCAGAGCCCACTGACCTTGGCCATGTTCGGTTTATTCGTGGCCTACTACATCTGCTACTTCACCGGCCTATTGATCCACCATCAGCGCGTAGTGCGCAACCGGCCAGGCCTGCCGAACTGACTCAAAGGGCGTCGTGATCCAGCTCGCCGGTGCGGATCCGGATGACCTGCTCCAAACTGCTGACGAAAATCTTGCCGTCACCGATCTTGCCGGTGCGGGCCGATTGACTGATGGCTTCCACCACGCGGTCCAGCTGGTCGTCGCTGACAGCCACTTCCAGCTTAATCTTGGGCAGGAAATCGACCACATACTCGGCGCCGCGGTAAAGTTCGGTATGGCCTTTCTGACGGCCGAATCCCTTGACCTCGGTGACCGTGATGCCTTGCACACCCGCCTCGGCCAGCGCTTCGCGGACATCGTCCAACTTGAACGGCTTGATGATCGCCACAACCAATTTCATGGATTTTCCTCGGCGGCCGACGGGCCTTGTCGCGGCTGCGAAGCATACATCCTGCCGGAAAGCAGAATGTCCCGCCTTGTAGGAAAATTCCTACAAACTCTGACGGAGCTCGCTGATGGTGCCGCTTTCCCATTTATACCTAAACTTCACGCTGACGAGTTCGAGGTGCCTACCATGATGGGGAGGCAGGATATCGACCAAATTGCCCAGCGACTTGTCTCGTTGGTACCGCCAGGGATGGTAGACGCGCACAAGGATTTGCGCGCTAATTTTCACGATATCCTGGCGCAGGGACTGCGCCATCTCGAGCTGGTTACCCGAGAGGAGTTCGACGTTCAGACCCAGGTTCTGGCACGTACGCGTGCCCGGGTCGAGGAACTCGAAAAGCGCGTGGCCGAATTGGAGGCCCGCGTGCCGACTCAAGGGGCATAGCCGGTTTCGGTAGCCGTCCCCGATTCGTCACCATCACCCCAAGGAATCGGGGACGGCCGTTTTCATTGCACTTCGTTTTGCATGGAGTCGCTCGATGGACCGCTCAATCGACTCCTGCCATATGGGTCGCCCCGTTTCCTCATGAGCCTGGCCGTCACGCTAAGTCGGGCCCAGGAGGGTGTCGCCGCGCCGCAGGTCATGGTGGAAGTACACCTGTCCGGCGGTCTGCCGGGCACCAGCATTGTCGGCCTGCCGGAAGCGGCGGTACGCGAAGCGCGCGACCGCGTGCGCGTGGCGATCCAGAGCGCCGCCTTTGAATACCCCAACCGCAAGGTGACCGTGAACCTGGCGCCCGCCGAATTACCCAAGGACGGCGGCCGTTTCGATCTGGCGATCGCACTTGGCATTCTCGCCGCCGGTAATCAGGTCCCCCGCGAAAAGCTCGACGATTGCGAATTCCTAGGTGAACTAGCCCTTTCCGGACAATTGCGCCCGGTTTCCGGCGTGTTGCCAGCGCTCCTGCGAGCCCGCGCAAGGGGGCGCCGTGTGATCGTCCCGCGTGCCAATGCCGAGGAAGCGGCGCTCATTTCCGAAGTCGACGTACGCGTCGCTGACACGCTTTCCGATGTGTGCGGCTGGTTGCGCGGGTCCCAGGAATTGCAGCCGCCCATGTCGACCTTGACCTTGGGCGCCGACGATACAGGCCCCGATCTGATCGACGTGCGCGGACAGCTGCAGGCACGGCGCGCACTGGAGATCGCGGCCGTCGGTGGCCATCACTTGTTGCTGATCGGGCCGCCAGGCACCGGCAAGACCATGCTTGCGGAACGCCTGCCCGGTATCCTTCCGCCCCTGTCCGAATCCGAAGCGCTGGAAACCTGCGCGATCATGTCTGTGGCAGGCCAAGCCGTCGACCCGGCGCAGTGGCGTCGCCGTCCGTTCCGTGCCCCGCATCACACGGCCTCTGCCGTGGCCCTGGTGGGCGGGGGATCACAACCGCGACCGGGTGAGATCTCTCTTGCGCACAACGGCGTGCTGTTCCTCGACGAACTTCCCGAATTCAATCGCCATGTGCTGGAAGTGCTGCGCGAACCCATGGAGTCGGGCCAGATCCTGATTTCGCGCGCAGCCCGCCAATTGAACTTTCCTGCGCAGTTCCAGCTTGTCGCCGCCATGAACCCGTGCCCATGCGGTTACGCCGGGGACACGCGCCAACGCTGCCGCTGCACACCTGATCAAGTGCAGCGCTATCGTGCACGCATCTCCGGTCCGCTGCTCGATCGCATCGACCTTTGCGTCGACGTGCCCGGCATGCCGCTCTCCGAACTGAGCACGCCGCGAACCACACACGCCGAAGACTCCGCCACCGTGCGCAAGCGCGTCATCCGTGCACGTCACCATGCACTCTCCCGCGCGGGGCGCCCCAATGCCGAAATCAGCACCCGTGAGCTGGAGCGCGACTGCGCCGTCGGCCCGGCCGAGCGCAAATGGTTCGACGCTGCCTTGGAGCGGCTGGGACTCTCCGCGCGCGCCTATCACCGTACTTTGCGCGTTGCGCGCACCATCGCCGATCTCGATAACGGGGTAGCTGCGCTGGAGCGTCACCATCTCGCCGAAGCCCTGCAATACCGGCGCCTTTCTCTCCTCTCGGATTAGACATAAGCCCGGCTATGCTTCATCAACGCGGCAATTCCGGATGGCCGCAAGAGGCGCATGCATGAGTATCGAACTCGGCCTGATGCTGACCGGCATGCTGGCCATTGGCTTCTTTGCGCAGTGGCTCGCCTGGCGGGTGAAACTCCCGGCCATCCTGTTTCTACTGCTCGCCGGCATTCTCTTGGGGCCGGTGTTTGGCGTATTGAATCCCGACAAGCTGCTCGGTCCGCTGCTGTTCCCCGTCGTATCCCTGGCTGTGGCGCTTATCCTGTTTGAAGGCAGCCTCACGCTGCGTTTCCACGAACTGGTCGGCATCGGCCACGTCGTGCGCGGCTTGGTGAGCTACGGCGCCATCATCGCGTTACTGCTGCTCGCCGTGGCAGCGCATTACTTCGCCGGTTTGCGCTGGGATATCGCCTTGCTGTTCGGCGCACTGACCTGCGTCACCGGCCCCACCGTCATCGTGCCGATGCTGCGGACGCTGCGGCCCAATGAGCGCATCGCCAATACATTGCGCTGGGAAGGCATCGTGATCGATCCGCTTGGCGCGCTGTTTGCCGTGCTGATCTACGAGGCCATCGTGTCTCGCCATCAAGGGCACGCCATCGGCGTCTTCTTTTCTACCGTCGTCATCGGTGCGGTAAGCGGCGGCGCTGCGGCACTGATCCTGGCATTCCTGCTGCGTCGCCAACTCATTCCCGAATACCTGCAAAACTTCGGTGCACTCGCCATCGTGTTGTTGTCCTTCACGCTCAGCAATCAACTGGCGCACGATTCCGGTCTGCTCACCGTCACCATCATGGGTATTGCACTCGGCAACATGCGCGACGTGCACATTGATGACATCCTCGACTTCAAAGAGCACCTCACGGTGCTGCTGGTGTCCACGCTGTTCATCCTGCTGGCTGCACGTCTGAGCTGGCCCTTGCCATCCGGCATGCTATGGGCGGGTATCGCAATCTTTCTGGTGGCGCAATGCGTGGTGCGCCCTGTCTCCGTCATCGCATCCAGCATCGGTAGCGGCCTGTCGTGGCGCGAATGCGCATTGATTTCCTGGGTGGCCCCGCGCGGCATCGTTGCCGCCTCTGTATCGGCCTTGTTTTCCTTGCGCCTCGCGCGTCTTGGCATCACCGGCAGTGAAGCGCTCGTGCCACTCGTATTCATCCTGATCATCGGCACCGTCGTCCTGCAAAGCGCTACGGCGCGTCCACTCGCAAAATGGTTGAAAGTGGCGGAGCCCGAGCCGCGCGGGGTACTGATTTTCGGTTCCGATGTCGTAGCACGCGTCATCGGCAAAGCCCTGCACGATGCCGGCTTCCGGGTACTGCTTGCCGATGACGACTGGGATGGCATCCGTCGCGCACGCATGGAAGGACTTGCCACGTTCTACGGCAATCCCGCATCGGCCCACGCTGACCGTCATCTTGACCTCACCGGCATCGGTCAGATGTTCGGTCTTTCCACCCATCGCGACCGCAATTCGCTTGCCTGCCTGCACTACCAGCAGGAATTTGGCCGCGACAACGTCTATCGCTTGCGTAATCTGGCACCCGAAGAACGCAATCGCCGCACTGCGCTCAATGAACGCCTGCTGGTGCCGGCTCTGTTCGAAAGCACCATGATCCACACACGCTTCGCCGAAATGCTCGCACGTGGCTGGCGCATCAAATCCACCGGTCTCACCACGACTTTCGACTGGCCGCACTTCATCGAGCAATACGGCTCCACCTCACTTCTGCTTTTCGGCATCGATGAAAAAGAAACGCTACGCGTCGCAACAGAAAAGCGCGAACTCGACCCGCGACCGGACTGGACAGTGATCGTGTTGGTCCCGCCCGATGCCGCAGCAGAAACCTGATGCATCTGCCGGCATTTATGCGAGCCGGCTTGAATGTCAACCTCTTCACCGTTGCGAGAAATAGCTCCCTCCCCTGCAGGCAGGGGAGGGTTGGGGTGGGGTCATCCGTTCTTTAGCGCACCGTCAACTCTCGCCAGATAGCCTCTAGCACCCCATCCGTCCGCAATAAAACATCATCATTCCAAAAGCGAAGCACCCGATAACCCGCCGCTTCGATCGCTCGTGTCCGCTCTGCGTCGTAAACAAGAGCGCTGAGGTGCTGACTGCCATCGACCTCGACTACCAGCTTCGCAGATATGCAAACAAAGTCGACGATGTAACGCTCAATCGGATACTGCCGACGGAATTTATAATCCGCCAGGTTCTTATGTCGAAGAAAACGCCATAAGTGCCGCTCTGCATCGGTGCTTGCTTGGCGCAGTCGCCGCGCACGTTTCCATTTGGTATGCATGAGGCAATTCCATTGCTTTATCGCGAGACTGTGTTACCCCACCCCGACCCTCCCCCGCAAGCAGGGGAGGGAGCGACTACTTGCGCCAGGATCAATACGTGCGCTTCTGAAAACGGATCGTATAAATGGGACAGCTCGGCGTAACACGGCGATTAGCCTCAGTGACCCCCCGAAGCTCGCATTGTCGGGATCCACTCCCTCCGTTGCGCGCGGGGTGGGGAAAGCGCCATCTCGCCCTAGATCCTCGCGCTCACAACACCATCACGCCGCCGACACGCGTTGAAACTGCGCTTCCTCCGTCGATCCCTTCAATGCGGTTGTCGACGACTGTCCCTGCTGAATCGCCTGCGTCACTGCATCGAAATAACCCGTGCCTACCTCGCGCTGATGCTTCACCGCGGTAAAGCCCCGCTCGGCTGCCGCGAATTCCTTTTCCTGCAACTCGACAAACGCACTCATCTGCCGCCGCGCATAACCATGCGCCAACTCGAACATGCCGTAATTGAGACTGTGGAAACCGGCCAGCGTGATGAACTGAAACTTGTAACCCATCGCACCCAGTTCCCTCTGAAACTTCGCAATCGTCGCGTCATCCAGATTCTTCTTCCAGTTGAAGCTTGGCGAGCAGTTGTAAGCCAGCAACTTGCCGGGAAACCTCGCATGGATCGCCTCGGCGAACAGGCGCGCCTCTTCCAGGTTCGGCCTGCTGGTTTCGCACCACACCAAATCGGCATACGACGCATACGCGAGTCCGCGGCTGATAGCCTGCTCCAATCCCGCGCGTACGCGGAAAAAGCCTTCCACCGTGCGCTCACCCGTCGTAAATGGCTGGTCGTTCGCATCGATATCGGACGTCAGCAGATCCGCCGCATCCGCATCCGTGCGTGCAACCACCAAGGTCGGCACCCCAAGCACATCCGAAGCAAGCCGCGCGGCATTCAACTTCTCAATCGCCTCGCGCGTCGGCACCAGCACCTTGCCGCCCATATGGCCACATTTCTTCACCGCGGCAAGCTGATCCTCGAAATGCACGCCCGCTGCCCCCGCCTCAATCATTGCCTTCATCAATTCAAAGGCGTTCAGTACACCACCGAAGCCTGCCTCGGCATCGGCGACAATCGGCACCATCCAATCGATGTCATCCTTACCCTCTGCGTGATGCAGCTGATCCGCGCGCAGCAGCGTGTTGTTGATGCGCTTCACTACCAATGGCACCGAATTCGCCGGATAAAGCGATTGATCCGGATACATCTCGCCCGCCACGTTCGCATCGGCGGCGACCTGCCAGCCGCTCAGGTAAATCGCCTGCAAGCCGGCCTTCACCTGCTGCATGGCCTGGTTGCCCGTCAGCGCACCCAGCGCGTTCACGAAACCGTCCTGATGCAGCGATTTCCACAAGCGTTCCGCACCACGACGTGCCAGCGAATGCTCCACCGTAACCGTGCCGCGTAAACGCACGACATCTTCCGCGCTGTAATGGCGCCGGATTCCCTCCCAACGCGGATTGTTCTTCCAGTCCAGCGCAATCTGCTCGGCCGTCGGCAAAAGTGTTTTCATGGCATCTACTCCCAGACAAGTTGAACGAGCACGCGATCAGGCGAGCTGGTCGTAAGCAGGAAGGGTGAGGAAGTCACCCAATTCATCCGCATGCGTCAGCGTGGAAAGCAGCATCGCCGCATCGGCAGCGCGATGAGCGCCGGGTAGCGTGCTTTCCTGCAGGCGATGCATATGGGCGGTGAGCGCCTGATCGAACAGCGCGAAATCGATCGGCGCGTGATCGGGAAACTCCAGGCTGCCGTGATGCAGCCACTGCCACAGCTGCGCGCGTGCAATTTCCGCGGTAGCGGCGTCTTCCATCAGGTTGTGGATGGGCACGCAGCCAAGTCCTTCCAGCCACGCGGCGGTATAGCGCAGTGCCACGTCCACGTTGTTGTCGAAACCTGCGCGACTGATCGTGCCGCCACACGGCGCAATCAGCATGTCGCGATTCGCCTTCACATCCTCGCGCTTCACATGCAGCTGATGGGGCGTCGGCATGTGCGCGTCGAAAATCGCCATCGCCACCGGCACCAACGCAGGATGCGCCACCCACGTGCCATCGTGACCGGCTTGCACCTCGCGCAATTTATCGGCGCGCACTTTCGCCATCGCCTGCTCGTTGGCGTTGTCATCACCTTTGATCGGAATCTGCGCCGCCATGCCGCCCATCGCGAATGCGCCGCGACGATGACAGGTTTGAATCAGCAGTTCCGAATACGCCTTCAAGAACGGCACCGTCATCACCACCTGCCCGCGTTCCGGCAGCAAGCGGTCGCGATGGCGACGGAAGGTTTTCAGATACGAAAAAATGTAATCCCAGCGACCGCAGTTCAGGCCCACGGCGCGCTCACGCAATGCATGCAAAATCTCGTGCATCTGGAACACGGCCGGCAGCGTTTCGATCAGCACCGTCGCCTTCATCGTGCCGTAGGGCAGCCCCAACTCATCCTCGGCCAGCGCCATCACCTCATTCCACAGCACGGCTTCTTCCATGGCTTCCAGCTTGGGCAGATAGAAATACGGGCCGAGATCCTGCGCATCCAGCGCAAGTGCGTTATGAAACGCATACAGCCCAAAATCCACCAGCGCACCGGCCATCGGTTCGCCATCCACCGTGATGTGCCGTTCCGGCAAATGCCATCCGCGTGGCCTAACCACCAACACCGCCGGATCCGGCCCCACGCGATAGTCCTTGCCCTCCGGCGAGCGATACGCCAGCGTGCCGGCCACTGCGTCGCGCAGGTTCACCTGGCCGTCCAGTTGATTCCGGAAACTCGGCGCCGAGGAATCCTCGAAATCCGCCATGAACACCTTCGCCCCGGAATTCAGGGCATTGATGATCATCTTCCGCTCCACCGGCCCGGTGATCTCCACCCGGCGATCCCGCAGCGCAGCGGGAATCGGCGCCACCGTCCAGTCCGCCTCCCGAATGGCGCGCGTATCCGGCCGGAAATCCGGCAACGCCCCCGCGTCATAGCGGGCCTGCCGCTGCCGGCGCGCCGCCAACAACTGCTGGCGCCGGGGCTCCGCAAAACGATGCAGGCGCGCCAGAAAAGCCAGCGCCTCCGGGGTCAGGATCTCGGCATAGCCGGCGCCATCCGCATGCACTTCAGCCGGCCGACTCACGAATTTTTCGCTAGGTACTGCCATCTGCTTCTCCACCTACCGTCACAAGAGCGTGTGGTGGGAAGCTAGTCATCAGCTATTATTTTGACAAAGCAAATGTTTCAATCTTAGATATTCAAAAAATCAATACATAATATAAGTGATTGACTGAGAAGGGACGAAATACGCTAGCTCATCACGGTATGGAGCCATAAATCGCGAATCAGCCCCCTCAATCGCCCAACACCGTCCCCTCCCCTACGTGCAGTAGGGGAGGGCCAGGACGGGGTGAAGCCAACCTCGCGTCGAACTGAAACAGCGCCACGGGAACGCAACCATGCCCCCCAAATCCACGCCTCCCCAAAAACGTGGTCGCCGCCAGGGCTCGCCGCCCACCGACACGGGCCGCTTCTACTACAAGGGCAACCGTCTCAAACAAATGCGCGCTTTCGTCGCCACCGTAAAACTCGGCACCCTCAGCCGCGCCGCCGAAGCGCTCTACCTCTCGCAACCTTCCATCAGCCTGCAATTGCAAGCGCTGGAACGCGAACTCGGCGTAGAACTGCTCCATCGCAGTCGGCGCCGCATCAACCTCACCGATGCCGGCGAAGCGCTCTATGAATTGGCGCGCCCACTCGTCGAAGGTTGGGATAGCCTCGACCGCGATTTCCAAGCCAAGGTCAAAGGCCTCTCATCCGGCAAGCTCACCATCGCCGCCGGCAGCTCCACCATCCAATACCTGCTGCCCGACCTCGTGCGCCAATACCGTCAGCGCTATCCCGCCGTGCATCTGCAGCTTGCCAACGTCACCGGCAAAGACGGCCTCGCGCTGCTGCGCAACGAAGAGGCCGATTTCGCCGTCGGCTCCATGCTCGATGTCCCCAACGACATTGCCTGGGCGCCCGTCTACCACTACGACCCCATGCTGATCACGCCGCTCGATCATCCACTCGCGCACAAAGAAAACCTGCTGCTGGAAGATCTCTCCCCCTACGGCCTGATTCTTCCGCCACAACGCCTCTCCACCTATCGCCTGGTCGACCTCGTCTTCCAGCAACGCCAGGTGCCATATCAAGTAGCGATCGAAGTCGGCGGGTGGGACGTGATCAAGGAATACGTCGCCATGGGTCTTGGCATTTCCATCGTTACCGGCATCTGCATCACCGATGCCGATCGTCAACGCCTCGCCGTGCGCAACATGCGCCCCTACTTTCCGCAGCGCAGCTACGGCGTGGTCATGCGCAAAGGCAAATTTCTCAGCAAAGAAGCACGCGCCTTCATCGATCTCATTCGCCCCGGCCTGCTTACGCATCGCGATTACGACGAGCCCGGCCATTCCGAACGCTGAGCATCAAGGCGCAACACCTACACGCACACCTATCAGCGTGTAGGCATTCCCCGACAGACAAACCCAAAAAGTTGTGGGATGTTTTGCACGTCGGGTGTGGCCTCTGCCGTAGGTATCGCAACACGCCCGACGTATGTAGTGAAGCGCGGACCGCATGGGCTTAGGACCCCACACGGTCCGCTGACCAAACCAACTGAAAGGAAGTTGATATGGCTACGCCTGATCATACGGCACTTGCGCACCCGTGCGTCCCTTCTGTGCCAACCCCCACGCGCTTCACCGCCATGCTGCTTGCATGGCCTCAGGCTCCCTCGGGCACGTAGCCAGCTTCGCCACGCGCGAAACCTGACAACGATGCAGGGCCCCGCCCTGTGCCCATCACGCCGCGCACGCCGCGGCGTGACCTGACCGTGGAGCCAAACCATGTACGTACACGACCTCAACCACCACCCCTTATTGCAAGAGCACCCCTACCAACTCTCCGAAGACGGCATGCTCAAACTGCACGACCTTCGCGACCAACTCCTCTTCCTCGCCTCACTCACCATCGTCAATACACACGACGAAGAGAACGCGTTGCTGGAAGTGCGGCGCGCCATGCTCGGAGAATGCTTCGAGCGATTTGCATTGCAGATCGGGGAGGTGATCAGCGGGATGAGTTCGTCTTAGTGGGAAAAGTTGAGACGTGTCCTCGCCTTTATAGACTGCCAGGCGAAAGAACGTAGGCTTGCACTTAACTCCGCCGCTGCAACGCCAGCCTTACCCCAAACCCCACCAGCACCCCGCCGCATACTCGGTCCACCCACTGACCGATGTGCGGTTTTGCGGTGAGCCATCGATGGATGCGTGCGCCCATCAAGGCCAACACGGTAGACCAACTCAGGCCGGTGCCGATGAAGCTCAATCCCAGCACCAGTAATCCGAGTTGTGGATGCATGGCATGCACGGATACGAATGGCGGCAGGAAGGCGAGATAGAACAGTGCGACTTTGGGATTGAGGATGTTGGTGAGCATGCCTTGCCGAAAGGCTGCGCTGAATCCGCGTCCGCGGGTTTCGGTGGCGGGACGCGCAACAGCACGCGATAGCAGCATGCGCAGGCCGATCCACACGAGGTAGGCCGCGCCGAGGTATTTCAAGACGTGGAAGGTGACGGCGGAGGTCATCAGGATGGCGGAAAGACCAAGCACCGCGGCGAGCGTATGCACGATGCAGCCGGCATTGATGCCGAGCGCGGCAGCCATGCCCACAGCGTGGCCTTCGCGGCCGCTGCGCGTGAGGATGTAGAAGGTATCGAGGCCGGGTGTGAGGTTGAGCGCGAGGCTGGCAATCAGGAAAGCGTCGTAGTGTTGAATGCCTAGCGTGCTCATGCGTTTTCCCGCCGCGTGGAATGGCGTGCTACGCCTCGGTATTGCGATGTTTGCCGCGATACGGACGAAACAGTGCGCGGATGCCTGCCATGTCCGCATCCGGTTGGTCCGTGGCGTAAATCAGCGGACCGAGCGTGAAGGTCTTGCTGGGGTAGTCGATGAAGAGAGTCTGGATCGGCACGTTGGCATCGTGCGCGATGCGCAGGAAGCCGGACTTCCATTGCTTGACGTGCTTGCGCGTGCCCTCGGGCGTGATGCCCAGCCACATCCGTTCCTGCTCGCTGAAACGCTTCACCATCTGGCCGACCACGTTCAAGGCTGCGCTGCGGTTGATCGGAATCAGGCCGATCGGGCGCAGGATGATGCCGAGCGGCCCTTCCAGCACTTCGCGCTTGATCATGATGTTGATGTTGATGCCCAGCCCGATCTTCATCATCAGGCCCCACACGCCATCCCAGTAAGACGAATGCGGCGCGCCGATGATCACCAGCTTGGGCACGTCCGGCAGTTGTCCGCGCAGACGCCATCCGGAAAGACGCAGCAGGCTGCGCATCAGCCACGGCCAGAAGCGGCTATTGAGTTTGGGTGCTTGCGACGGGACGGGCGGCAGGATCGGCTCGCTCACTCGTGACTCCAGGAACGCGACCGCGTCTGCTTCACCTTCGCCCGTTGTTGTTTGCCTTCCAGGCGACGCATTTGCGAGGCACGAGTGGGCTTGGTGGCGATACGCTTCCTGGGTGCGATGAGCGCGCCACGCAGGATGTCCACCAGGCGTTCCCGCGCATCCTCGCGATTGCGGCCTTGATCGCGAAAACGTCGCGCCTGGATCACCAGCACGCCGTCATCGGTAAGGCGACGGTCGCGTCGTTCCAGCACGCGCGCCCGCACATCGTCCGGCAAGGACGGCGAGTGCGCCACGTCGAAACGCAGCTCCACCGCACTCTCGGTACGGTTGACGTGCTGGCCGCCAGGGCCGTCGGCGCGCATAAAGCGCACTACCAGCTCGGACTCCGGCAGGACGATGGATCGGCTTACAGATAACATGGGCGTAAGTTTAGCCGGTTGGCATGACGCTTATGGTTTTAGCGTCAGGCAATACCCAGCCGAATCTGTCCAGCACGCCCTGGAACGCGGCATCGAGCGGTGCCTCCAGCACCATGGGGCGTCCATCGCGCGGATGCCGGAAACTCAGCCGCCAGGCATGCAGCAACATGCGATGGCAGCTGAAATACTGCTTATAAAGGCGGTTGTGATCACTGCGCCCATGCTGGCAATCACCGATCACCGGGTGATGCAGATGTGCCATGTGTTTGCGGATTTGTCGGAAACGTCCCGTCTCCGGCTCGGCCAGCACCAGGCTGTAGCGCTGTTGTTCGTAGCGGCCCAAGGCAATCGGCACCTGCACCGTGGCGAGGCGGCGATAGGCCGTGCGTGCTTCGCGGCGCGGGCCGCTATCGCGCGAACCCGGCAATGGGTAATCGACAACGCCTTCTGCCGGCTCCGGCCAGCCGCGCACGACCGCGAGGTATTGCTTGTGCACGTCGCGGCCCATGAACTGCTCACCGAGTGCAGCGGCGATGTCGGTGGAACGCGCGATCAGCAGCACACCGCTGGTGGCGCGATCCAGACGGTGCGCAAGGTACACCGTGCCGCCGACTTGTTCGCGCAGGAGATCGATCAAAAAGGTATCGGCATTACCCACCATCTTCGATCGGTGCACGGCGAGGCCGGCGGGCTTGTTGACCGCGATGAGGGCATCGTCTTGGTAGAGGATGGGGAGCATGGGGAGACGTTGGGTGAGATGTCGTGCTGAGGCTGCACGCTCAGCGCATTCAAGCATTTTTCCGGAGACTTGTTCCCGGCCGTAGCAGAGATGCTTTCAAGCGCGAGCCGAATTTTGCGGTTCGCCGCGACCAGCTCCCTCCCCTGCGTGCAGCAGGAGAGGGGGAGCGGCTTCGCGCCATAGCTATCTCACCCGGCTGCGCATCCAGCCATGCGCAAACGACAGCAGCCCAAGCACACCCATGCCCAGCGGCAGCCACACGCCATGTTTCGTACCGAAAGTCCAGATCACCGTGGCACAGATAAGCAGTGTTGTGCCCAGCAAGCCGCTGCCCACGGCATGCATCAACCGGCGTACCAGGTCGCGTTGATTGCTGAGCTGATCGGCGTCGGACAACAAGCGTTGTTCACCCACGGCCATCTGGCGCAATGCATCACGCACCAGTTCCGGCAGCTGCGGTGCGTTGTGGAACCACTCCGGAATGCGCTTGCGGATTTCGCGCAGCGTGTGCCATGGGCTGTAACGCTCGCGCAGGATGCGTTTGAGCACGGGATGCGCGACGGCCCAGATATCGATGTCTGGATCAAGCAGGCGTCCTACGCCTTCGATATTGAGCAGGGTCTTTTGCAGCAGGATCAGTTGCGGTTGCAATGTGAGTTCGAACTTGCGCGCGGTCTGGAACAGCTTCACCACCAGTTCGGCCAAGGAAATCTGCGAGAGTGGCCGCGTGAAGTAGGGCTCGCACACCGTACGCACGGCGGCTTCCAATTCATCCAGGCGCACGCTGGCGGGCATCCAGCCGGCGTCGACGTGCAGCTTGGCGATGCGGGCGTAATCCCGCTCGAACAAGGCGATGAAGTTCTGCGCCAGCCAATACTGATCTTCTTCCGGCAGCGAACCCATGATGCCGAAATCCAGGGCGATGAAGCGCGGTTCGTTCACGCGTGACGGATCGACCCAGATATTGCCGGGATGCGCGTCGGCGTGGAAAAAGTTGTCGCGGAACACCTGTTCGTAGAACAGCCGCACGCCTTTCTCGGCGAGCCGCTTGCGGTCGATGCCGGCGGCGTCGATCGCGGCGACGTCATCGCAGGAAACACCCGAAACACGCTCCAGTGTCAGCACGCCAGCCGTGGTGAGTTCCCAGTACACCTCGGGTACGTAAAGGTCCACGCCACTGATGAAATTGCGCCGCAACAGGCTGGCATTGGCGCCTTCGCGCTGCAGATCCAGCTCGTTTTCCAGCATCTTCTCGACTTCGCTCACCACGTCGAGCGGACGGATCTTGTCGGCATTGGGGTGCCAGCGCTGCGCGAGTTGGCCCAGCGAGTGCAGCAGGGTGACGTCGCGAGCGATGCGTTCGTCGATGCGTGGACGCAGCACCTTCACCACCACCGCGCGGCCGTCGTGCGTGGTGGCCGCGTGCACCTGGGCGATGGAAGCGGAGGCCAGCGGCACCGGATCGAAATGAGCGTAGAGCTTGTCGATCGGTTGTTTCAGTTCACGCTCGATGACGACGCGCGCTTGCTCACCGGGGAATGGTGGCACCTGATCCTGCAGCAGCGCCAGTTCGTCGGCGATATCGCCCGGCACCAGGTCACGGCGTGTCGACAACACCTGGCCAGCCTTGACGAAAATCGGCCCCAGTTCGTTGAGCGCCAGCCGGATACGCGCACCGCGTGAGAGCGGACGCACATCCACCGAGGGACGTCCAAGCAGCGGGCGTACGAATTTCAACGGACGGAACAGGTGCGTGGCATCGACCAGCTCATCCAGCCGGTACCGCAGCAGCACCACCGCAACGCGCAGTAATCCGGGAACAGCTTTCAGCGGCGTCACGAGCGCGATCCCTGCTGCCGGCGTTCCAATCGCGCCAGCCGTGCTTCCAGGCGTTCGGTGCGTTCGCGCAGGGCGTCGACTTCATCGAGGAAAGTCTCCGCTTCGCCGGGTGCTATGGCGATGCGTGCTTCATCGCGCAGCCATGCCGCGCTGTCTTCCGTCAGATGCGAACCGGTTTCGCGTGCGTGGGCCAAACCGCTGCGCACGGCTTTCGCCAGCGGCACACCCACTACGTCGCCAAAGGTGCGGGTGAAGGCTTCCTCAAAATCCGGTGCGAAACCGCTGGCGAGTTTTTCCAGGCGGCGGGCCAGCTCAGCATCACCGGCAATCTCTACCTTGCCCGGCGCCAGGCTTTCGCTATGACGGCGCAGCAGCATCGACAGCAAACTGCCCGGCGTAGCGGCTACGCGCAAATCGCTCTGCTCCGGCGCAGGCCCGACTTTCAGGTGTTCGCCTTCAACACGAATGGCCAGACGGAGATCGACGCCCTGCACATGCAGCTGCACGCTGCGACCCTTCAACGCAGCAAGCTTGGCCTGCGTATCCGGATCAAGCGAAAGCGCATGATTGAGCGCGGTTTCCAGGGCCCGGCCGGCGAGTTTGCGCAACGGCTGGGGAAGCAGGGTCGAAGAGGCGGCGGCAGTCATGCCGGAATTGTAGCCGGCCGCACGTTACCCTGGCCGTGATGGGCGCGATCAGGGATCGACTGCGCCTGGAAACCCCAACTGGCGCCAGGCCTCATACACCGCCACGGCCACGCTGTTGGAAAGGTTGAGGCTGCGGCTGTCCGCACGCATCGGCAAGCGCAGGCGCTGTTCCGGCGGTAGCGCGGCAAGCACCGTATCGGGCAATCCTGCGGTTTCGCAGCCGAATAACAAGGCATCGCCATCGGCGAAGCATGCATTCACGTGCCAGCCGCGTCCGCGAGTGGAAAAGGCGAAGACGCGGGGCTGGCCAATGGTCGCAAGACAGGTGTCGAGGTCGTCGTGAACCGCGACGCTGGCGTACTCGTGATAATCCAGGCCTGCGCGTCGCAGGCGGGCATCGTCCAGTTCGAAGCCCAGCGGGCGAATCAGATGCAGCGCCGCGCCGGTATTCGCGCACAGGCGAATGACGTTACCGGTATTGGGCGGGATTTCGGGGCGAAAAAGAATGACATGCAGCATGCCGCCATTATCGGATGAGCAGGGCCGCTGTGTTCAACCCGCCGTGCGGGATACATGCGCTGATTGCGCGGCCTTGCCTGCCGCCGTGGTCGAAGCGGCGACCGTGTGAGCTGTCGTCCACCCGGACGGTGCCGGCTTGGCGATGATCATGGCTGCCAGTGTCAGGCCGCAGGCCAGCACGCAGGTGGCGAACAAGGTGCGCAGCAGGAACGTTTCAGTATTCATGATAGGTGCTCCGAAAGTCATCGTCGTGAGTGCTGGTAATCAGCCCGCTACGCGCAGGCAGATCAGGTTGTCGGCGAGGGGTAGCACGCAGCTGGTGGGCGCCGCGGTCAGCAAGGCCGAGAGTGAATCGCTGGCCGCCAATTGCACGGGCGTCGGCTTGACGGTGACCATGGCCGCGAGGATCAATCCGCAGACCACCATGCATGCGACGAACAGGCCGCGTAGTATCAGCGTTTCGAATTTCATATCCGTATCTCCGATGGAGTGAGGGACCACATGTCCTTGACCTCGTCGGAGCAATCCCCGTGCCAGCGTCGATCGGTTTCGCAATCTATTGATGCGCCTGGGTTTATTGATGCACGGGGAGAGATCCTCGATTGTCCGCGGACAGTGGGCGCCCGCGTGCGGACAGTGTCCGGACGGATATCGAACTCACCATGCTAAGCCTGCGTTCGGCGATAGCCGCTGGCAACGCGCTACGATTCAGCTTGGACGCAAAATTTTCTTTCTTTCGCTCTGATGGAGTTACCTATGCGCAAAATTCTGCTGCTGCTCGCACCTGTTGTGCTGCTCGGCGGTTGCACCTGGGGCATCAATCCCGATCCGGGTTCGAACAACGTTCGCACCGTGTGGACCGGTGATGTCACGGGCTGTCGCGACATCGGCAAGATCACTGTTTCGGTGACGGATCATGTCGGTCCGTTCGATCGCAATGACATCAAAGTCCGCGACGAGCTGCAGGTGCAGGCGCGCAACAGCGCGTTGAGCATGCATGCCGATACCATCAAGCCGCTGGCCGATCCAGTCGATGGTTCGCAGCCGTGGGAGGCGTATTACTGCGGCTATCGTGTGGTGCAGCCACCGCCGCCGCCGCCGGTGCAGAGTCACGGCTACCAGCCGCCATCGCAAAATGAGCCGCAAGCGCCGCAGCAACAGGGTGGCGGTTTCCAGACTTACCCCGCCAAGAGCGGCGGTTGATCGAACGTTCTTCAGCTGCCGAACACGTCATGCAGATAGAGCTGCATGGCGTGTTGCAACTGGGCCATGGCCGCTTGTTTGCCCGGCATGCCCGCTTCGGCTTGTATCGCTATCGCGGCCTTCATCATCTGTTGCACGACTACCGCCGCCGCATACGTTTCTTCGGCTGATCGATGCGGTGCCCTGCGCGCCAGGAGCGCCTGCAACTCCGCCCGCACGCGTCGCCGGATGAGCATCGCATCGGTCGCTGGCGTCGGCGCGGATTCGACCAGCATGACGAACGCCGGATGCCGGCGGCGAAATGCTACCAGGAAGGTGCAAAGCCGCTCCGCCCACGCTTCGGTGGTCCACTGTGTCGACTGTTCGGCGAGCTTGCCCAGCTCCGCATACACCGCTTCGGCATAGCGCTCCACCAGCGCGCGTGCCAATGCTTCCTTGGTGGGAAAGAATTGGTAAAGCGAGCCGATTGCCGCGCCGGCGCGTGCCGCGACTTCGGTCATGGTGGTTGCCTCGTAGCCCTTTTCCACAAAGCATCCTGCAGCCGCTTCCAGCAGTGCCGCAACGCGTTCATGGCCGCGCTGGCGCTGGGGCAGGCGACGGGCACTGGTTGATTTTTGTGAGGCCATCCTCATAAACTCCAAAGTGAGGATATCCTCACTTTTATGATCCGGAGAATCTTGTGGAAAAGTTAGATCCACGCCATACGGCGCTTGTTCTCATCGATTTGCAGAAGGGTATCGTACCGTTCGCAGGCGGTCCTCACACGGCTGCCGATGTGTTGGCGAAGTCCGAGTCGCTGCTTCGGCGTTTCCACGAGCTCGGTTCGCCGGTGGCAATGGTGCGTGTGGGCTGGTCCGCCGATGGCGGCGATGCATTGCGCCAGGTGGTGGATGCGCCGATGTCGGCACGCAGCTTTCCCACCGACTGGTTGGAGTTCGCAGCGGAGCTGAGCGTTGCCGAAAGCGATATTCGCGTTATCAAGCGCCAGTGGGGCGCGTTCTACGGCACGGAGCTGGAACTGCAACTGCGCCGTCGCGGCGTCGAACACATCGTGCTGGGCGGCATCGCTACCAACATTGGCGTGGAATCGACCGCACGCAATGCATGGGAACTCGGCTTCGGTATCGTATTCGCCGAAGATGCGATGAGTTCGACCAGCGGCGAACATCATGAGTTCGCCATCAAGAATATTTTTCCCCGTCTGGGGCGCGTGCGGTCCACCGCGCAAGTGCTGGACATGCTTCGCTAAGCGTTGAACATGTTGACGTGAGCGTGTGCCGAAGCATGCGCTGCCAAAGGCGGCAGCGCACTGCGCTTACGTAATCACAACGTCGCTAGACCCCGCCTCTCCAGAATATGCCTGGATGCGATGACGTTGATGCCGGGATGCGACACGCACGCATCGGTTTTTCTCTCCATGCAGCACCGTCACGCGTACACCACGGGCGTTTCACGCCCGCTCGCCGTGCCTGCACGGCACCTGGCGCCGACTTGTGCTGCACTGCCATGTCGCTGACTGCCTAATCCTGCGAAGCCATCTGGCGCTGTGCAGCGACATTCGTCGGATCGGAGCCGGTCTTCCAAATATTGCGGTGCAACGTACGTGCTCTTAAGCGCGCCTTTACAAGTCGCCATGAAAACGTTTACGTTTGCGCCGCCGTTGGGGTTTGGGGCTCTCACTCACATTGCGGAACGCTGTCGATGACGACTAAGAATGCAACCATCAAGGATGTAGCGCGCGAGGCCAGAGTCTCGGTCGCCTCGGTGTCGCGCGTGCTCAATGGCACCGGCGGCGTGACGCCGGCAACGCAGAAAATCGTGCGAGAAGTCGCCGCACGATTGCATTACATCCCGGACAATGCGGCACGCAGCCTGATCACCGGACGCACGCACACCATCGGTGCCGTGTTGCCGGATCTGTACGGCGAATTTTTCTCCGAACTGATCCGCGGCATCGATCTCGCCGCGCGTGCACGCGGGCTGCATCTGCTGGTATCCAGTTCGCATGATGGCGTTGCGGATGCGGCGGCGGCCGTGCGCGCCATGCGTGGCCGCGTTGACGGCATGCTGATGCTTTCCGAATACGTCGATGCGGACTTTCTCGCCGACAACCTTCCGGACAATTTGCCGGTGGTGTTGCTGGACAGCCCGGTCAAGAGCACGCGCTATCCAGTATTCAATATCGACAACCGCGCCGGCGCCATCGCCATGGTGCGCCATCTGGTTGAAGCAGGTCGTCAGCGCATCGCTTTCATCACCGGTCCCAAGACCAACTTCGACGCTCAGCAGCGCGACAAAGGTTATCGCGCCGCCATGGCCAAGTATGCGCCCAATGTGCCGCTTACCATCGTGGACGGCGACTTTACCGAAGAATCCGGTTATCGCGCCGCGCGCGAATTGCTGGCGCAGAAAAAGCGTCTGCAAGCCGTCTTCGCCGCCAACGACATGATGGCGATCGGCTGCCTCTATGCCTTCAAGGAAGCCGGCATCGATGTGCCGAACGACATCGCGCTGGCCGGTTTCGACGACATTCTGATCGCGCGTTACGTCACGCCGCCGCTAAGCACGGTGCAGGTACGTATCGCCGATCTCGGCCGCACTGCGCTGGAGCGTCTTGCGGCCTTGCTGGATCCGGCCGACAAGGCGCCGGCATCGGTGCAGACGCTGGGATGCGACATCGTCATTCGCGAATCCTGCGGCGGCAAGCCCGGTGTCCCATCTGCACCGCGCAAACCCCGCCGAACGTCGCGCACCTCACACCTATAACGACACCCGCAAGACATTCGGGAGGGGAGAACATGAAAGCTGTATCGCGCTACCAAAAGCTGTTGCTAACGCGGCTCATCGCCGCTTCGATCATCACCGCCGCTGCATTGCCGACGATCTCTTTCGCGCAAACTTCCGATGCGAACCTGCGCGGTATCACGACGCCGAACACGATGGTCACCGCCAAGAATATCGCCACCGGCTATGTGCGCGTCACCAAGTCAGACAAGGACGGTAGCTATGCATTGGTCAGCCTGCCGCCCGGCACCTACCAGGTGGACGCAGGTCCGGGCACCGAACATACGGTCACGCTCAGTGTGGCAACCACCTCTACGCTCAACCTCACAGCCACTACCGCGCCCGCGGTCAATGCCAAAAACCTTGGACCGGTGACGGTCAGTGCCACCACCTTGCCGGAAATGACCACGTCGGAAGTCGGCACCGTGGTGACGCAGCGTGAAATCGAGACAGTGCCGCAGATCACGCGCAACTTCCTCGAATTTGCCGACACTGTGCCCGGCATGGTTTTTACCGTGCAGCAGAACGGCAACACCAGCCTGCAATCCGGTGGCCAGGCGCCGGCCGGCATCAATGTGTACATCGATGGCGTTGGCCAGAAGAACTACGTGGAGAACGGTGGTGTGACTGGCCAGAACGCCAGCCAGGGCAATCCGTTTCCGCAGTTGGCGATCGGCGAGTACAAGGTGGTTACCTCCAACTACAAGGCCGAATACGACCAGATTTCCAGTGCTGCAGTGATCGCAGAAACCAAGTCCGGCACCAACGAATTCCATGGCGAAGTATTCGGCGACTGGACCGACACGCGCTTGCGCTCCATGACGCCATCGGAAACTGCGAGCGGCAAGAAGCAGCCCTCGCACGACAAGGAATACGGTTTCTCGCTGGGCGGCCCGATCATCAAGGACAAGGCGCACTTCTTCTTCGCCTACGAAGGCAAGGAGTACGACACACCGATTGCGGTCGCGCCTGGCGCGGCGTCACAGCAACTGGTTTCGCAATTGCCGCCGAGCGTGCTTGCGCAGCTCGGACCATCCAGCTTGCCGTTCAAGGAAAACCTGTACTTCCTCAAGCTTGATTACGAGCCGACCGATCGCGATCGCATCGAGGTCAGCGGCAAAGATCGCGACGAGACCGCCATCACCGGTACGGGCACCGGTGTCGCTGCGTCGTCGGCGCTCAATCAGATCAACTACGACCGCCGTTTCGACATCCGCTGGGATCACAGTGCGGACGCGTGGTTCAACCGTTTGCAGGCGACCTACGAGAACGCGTTCTTCAACCCGTCTGCGGTGAACATCGGCAACGGTTCGACCTATACGGCTTCCAACAACCAGAACCTGGCGATCCTGACCACCGGCGCAGCCAGCCCACTCGGCACGCAGGACAAGGGTCAGAAAGGCCCATCGATCCAGGATGACCTGACTTTCAATGACCTGGAATGGCATGGTGATCACGTCATCAAGATGGGCGCCAAGTACAAACTGATCGAACTAGTGGCGCAGGATGCCGGCGAATTCAATCCACAGTTCTCGTATGACGTCACGCCTACCGGCACTTTGTCGACGCCGTATCAGGTGCTGTTCCCGATCGCGCTCCCCGGCACCAGCCCTCTTGTCAGGACTAATGACAAGCAGATCGGCACCTACATCCAGGACGACTGGACGGTCGACCAACATCTCACCTTGAACCTGGGTATCCGCTGGGATTACGAAGAAACGCCGTCCTATCTCAACTTCGTCACGCCGCCGTCGGTAGTCAACGCGCTTAACGCGCAAAATCCGAGTGCTGCGCCGGGCGTCACCTATGCGCAGTCCCTGGCACTGGGTGGCGTCAACGTCAACGACTACATCAGCAACGGCCACAACCGCCATCCGCAGACCAACGAGTTTCAGCCGCGTTTCGGTTTCTCGTATGACCTCGATGGCGACCAGCAGCATGTGATCCACGGCGGTGCAGGTCGTTCCTATGACCGCACCATTTACGAGATCCTGCAGCTGGAGCAGACCAAGCTGGCGCTGTCCGAGGCCACCATCACCTTTCCCAACCAGTTCCACGCATGCACGGCAAGTCCAACCTGCATTCCCTGGAATCCCGCCTATCTTGGCGGCATCGGTGTACTGCAAGGGTTGCTCACGGGTACCACGGCTGGTCGTGAAGTAGACCTGATGAATAACAACCTCAAGACGCCGTATTCCGACCAGATCAGCATCGGCATGCGCAATCAGCTCGGCGACTGGGTTACCGATGTCACCTGGGCGCAAGTGAATCGCTTCAATGGTGTCGTGCTCACCCTGGGCAACCGTTATCCGAACGGCGCCTTCTGGGAAGGTGGAAGCCAGCCTTGGGGTCAGCCCATCCCTGGCTTTGGCAACTTGATCATTGCCAACAACGGCCTCACGCAGAAAACACAGCAGGTACTGGTTTCGATCCAGAAACCCTATACGCCGGAATCGCATTGGGGCATCAACATTGCCTACACCTATACCAAGGCCAGGCAGAACAACGACAGCCAGGATGTCACCGACCAGTATGCGTTCGACGAGGAAACCATCCAGGATTACCCGTACGTCGACTCGGCGGTCGCCAAGCATCGCCTGGTCGTAGCTGGTTCGAACGATCTGCCGTGGGGGCTGTTGCTTGGCTACAAGCTCGTTCTGGCGACACCGACTCCCGGCATCAGCCTCGCATGCTACGGTGCCAACACGCCAAACGGATGCATGCCGATCAGTGCCACGCCGCCAGGCTCACACTTCCTGATCGGCGGTCCGATCTTTGGTTATCGGGAGATCGACTTCCAGGTCACCAAGAACTTCAGGATCTACGACAACCTGAATGCCTATGTGCGGTTTGACTTGCTCAATGCCTTCAATTGGAACAATTACAGCGATTACATCTGGAACTACGGTTCCAACGGTGTACTGAATCGCAACCCGGTTGCGTTCAACCCGACGGGCAACATCCTCGGCACGCCGCGCGAGGTCAAGTTGACGCTGGGCATCAAGTTCTAGTGTCTGTTTCCCAGGGACGGGATGTGCTTGCGGATCCTGGTACGTGTCCCTCGACGTACCGGGATTCGCCAAATTTTTTATCCCCTCTGCTACTGCAAGTTGCTCATCATGACGTCCCGATTTTTCCGCAACACCGCGCTTAAAGCGCTTCTTGCCGCACTGGTCTTCTGCAGCGGCGTGGCACAGCCGTCCTGGGCGCGGCCGGTTTTGCAGGATGGCTTCAACAGCCTGTCCAAACCACAGCAGGCGATGGTGGAGGATCTGGAGAAGCGCACGTTTCAGTGGTTCTGGGACAGCGCCAATCCTGTGAATGGCCTGATTCCGGATCATTATCCCGGCCCTTCTTTCTCAAGCATTGCATCGGTAGGGTTTGGCCTCACCGCCTATGGCATTGGTGTCGAGCGCGGTTACATCACGCGTGAGCAGGCCGTCGATCGTACGCTGGCGACGCTGCGTTTCTTTGCGCATGCGCGGGAGGATGACAGCGAAGACGATGCCTCCGGCTATCACGGCTTCTTCTATCACTTCCTCGATATGCGTACGGGCAAGCGATTCAATCGCGCGATCGAACTGTCGAGCGTGGATACCACGCTATTGCTGGGTGGCGTGCTGTTTGCGCAGTCTTATTACGATCGCGATACCCCGAAAGAAAATGAGATCCGCGCGCTTGCGGATGCGATCTACCGCCGTGTCGACTGGACGTGGATGCAGCCGCGCGCACCGCTGATCAGCATGGGTTGGACCCCGGGCGGCAAGTTCATCCACGCCGACTGGAAGGGCTATGACGAGGGCATGCTGGTCTACATTCTTGCGCTCGGCTCGCCGACGCATCCGATTGCGCGCACCGCATGGACGGCCTGGGCAAGCACCTATCCCAAGGATTGGGGCCGCTTCGAAGGGCATACTTTCCTGAATTTCGCCCCGCTGTTCGGGCATCAATACAGCGAAGCCTGGGTCGACTTCCGCGGCATCCGCGATGCGTGGAGTCGCGCCCATGGCCTGGATTATTTCCAGAACAGCCGTCTTGCCGTATATGCCCAGCATGATTACGCCATCGCCAATCCAGGACACTGGAAGGGCTATGATGAAAACGTGTGGGGGCTGACTGCCTGCAATGGCCCAGGGAATTTTGCATGGAGCATGCCCGACGGCCGCTACCGTAAATTCCAGGGTTATACGGCGCGTGGCGCGGGCCTCGACTACATTTCCGATGACGGCACCATTGCACCCACCGCTGCAGGTGGTTCGATTGCATTTGCACCGGAAATCGTGGTGCCTGCGTTACAGACAATGAAGGAGCGTTACGGTAACGATGTCTATGATCGCTATGGTTTTGTCGATGCCTTCAATCCGAGCTTCGACACCGATGTGCGACCTACCGAAGGACACGTGATTCACGGTAAGGGCTGGTTCGATACGCTGCAGATCGGTATCGACCAAGGCCCGATCGTATTGATGATCGAAAATTGGCGCAGTGGTTTCGTGTGGCGCGTGATGCGCAAGAATCCATATATCCGCAAAGGCTTGCAGCGTGCAGGCTTTACGGGAGGTTGGTTGGATCGGTCCGCCGGATAATCGCCACGAAGGGCCTCCCCCGCATTTGTGGAAACGGGTCGAGTAAGGGAGAGAACCGCGCAAACAGCTACATTCCTCTACCTCAAGCATCGAGAACGCATCAGGCCAGCCATGAGCATCGAGGCAAGCCCGGCTCCTCACCCCAGTCCTCACCCCAGCGGGGCGTGGTGGCGTTGGCTCGCGTTGTACCGCCTTATTTCCCTGCTGATGATCGGCACATGGCTCGCGGCGTGCACCCAACATGCCGATCCGAACACCTTGACGTTCTGGACCATCGGCCGGGAAGGCGAGGCGATGACGCAACTGTTGCCGGAGTTCGAGCGCGAAAACCCCGCCATCCATGTCGATCTGCAGCAGCTGCCTTTGACTGCCGCACATCAAAAATTGCTGACCGCATTCGCCGGCGATTCGATGCCGGACATGACCCAGCTCGGCAACACCTGGCTGCCGGAATTTGTCGCACTGGGCGCGCTGGAGCCACTGCAGACGGAGGTGGCTCATTCCACCGTCATCCAGCCAGGGGATTACTTTCCGAGTATCTGGGCAACCAATCGATACGATGGAGGGTTGTACGGCATACCGTGGTATGTCGATACACGCCTGTTGTTCTATCGCACCGATCTGCTGAAGGCAGCCGGCTTTGACGGGCCTCCTCATAACTGGGCGCAATGGCGGCGCATGCTGGCTGCGCTGAGTCATCCCGAGCGTGGTGTGTACGGCATCCTGTTGCCGACCAATGAATACGAGCAGCTGCTATCGCTGGCGCTGCAGCAGCCGGATCCCTTGCTCAAGGATGGCGGTCGATACGGCAATTTTGAAAGCGTGGGTTTCAAGCGTGCCCTGACGTTTTATGTCGATACGTTCCGCTTGCATGAGGCGCCGGACATTACCAATGTCGAAGCGGGCAATCCGTGGTCGGAATTCGGGCGCGGCGTATATAGCTTTTATTTTTCCGGTCCGTGGAATATCGGCGAGTTCCGCAAACGGCTGCCCGCGTCGGAACAGCGTGATTGGGACACTGCTCCGCTGCCGGGGCCGGATGGCCCGGGGGCATCGGTGGCGGGTGGTTCAAGCCTGGTGATCTTTCGCCTGTCGAAACACAAGAAAGCGGCTTGGACATTGATCGAATACCTTTCTCGCCCGGACGTGCAAGGACGTTTCTACGACTTGCTGGGTGACATGCCGCCGCGGCGCAGCTCGTGGAATCACGGTGGCCTGCGCGATGATCCGAAGGCGCAAGCGTTTCGTCAGCAGCTCGAACGCGTGAAGCCGGCGCCGCCGGTGCCGGAGTGGGAAGAGATTGTCAATGAGATGCAACTGGTTGCCGCACAGGCGGTGGCCGGGAATCTGACGATCGACCGGGCTGCGGCGGAGATTGATCGTCGCGCCGACCGCATTCTGGAAAAGCGACGCTGGATGCTGGATCACGGGCGCTCCGCGCTGGGACCCGCCCCATGAATCGGCAGGGAGCAGCGTGGTTGTTTCTTGCACCAGCGATGACCGTGCTGGGAGTGTTCTTCCTGCTGCCGGTAATCGCGGCCTTTGGCCTCAGCCTTACCGACTACGATCTCTACGCGCTCGCCGATATCCATAATCTGCGCTTCGTCGCCTTGGGCAATTACTGGGCTCTGCTGCATCGTCCGTTATTTTGGGAGGCACTCGGGCACACGCTCTACTTTGTTGCGGTCGGCGTCCCGCTTTCCATGTTGGTGTCGTTGGGTGCAGCGTTGTTGTTGCATTCGCCGCTGGCGCGCTGCAAATCACTCTTCCGGGCTGCTTTATTTGCGCCGGTGGTGACCACGGTCGTCGCGGTGGCCGTGGTATGGCGGTATCTGTTCAACACCAAGTACGGCCTCGTCAACGCTCTGTTCGCCGGGTTGGGGTGGCATCCGATCGATTGGCTGGGCGATCCGCATTGGGCCATGCCCGCGATCATTCTGTTCGCCGTGTGGAAAAACTTCGGCTACAACATGATCATCATGCTGGCCGGATTGCAGGCGATTCCTGCCGAACTCTACGAAGCGGCGCGTATCGACGGCGCATCAGCGTGGCGGCAGTTCCGCCACATTACGCTGCCGATGCTCGCGCCCACCTTGCTGATGGTCGGCATCCTGACCGTATCCGGCTATTTTCAACTCTTTGCAGAGCCTTATGTGATCACCGAAGGCGGGCCGTTGCAGAGCACGGTCAGCGTGCTGTACCTGATGTACAACGAGGGCTTCAAATGGTGGAACCTTGGCGCGGCCTCGGCGATTGCCTTTTTGCTGTTCGTCGTGATGTTCATGGTGACCGCCTGGATGCTGCGCCTTGGCCGGCGTGACGGTGAGACATGAACCCGCGCATCGCCAAGGCGCTGATCAACGGTTTCCTGATCGGGGGTTCGATCGTTGCGCTGTTTCCGCTGTTATGGATGCTGTCGGTATCGCTGATGCGGCCCGGTGAAGCCAGCGCCTTGCCGCCACCGCTGCTACCGGCGCACGCCACGCTCCAGAACTATCACGCGTTGTTTGTGCGGGCCGGCATGGGGCGCTATCTGCTCAACAGCCTGTTCGTATCGACGGCCATCACCGTGCTGTCGCTGGCCTTCAATGTGATGGCCGGCTATGCCTTTGCCAAATTGCGCTTCGCCGGGCGCGACAGGTTGTTCAAGGCCATTGTGGGCACGCTGGCGATTCCGGCACAGGTCGCCATGTTGCCCCTGTTTCTGATGCTCAAGCCGGTCGGATTGGTGAACCACTTCGGGGGTGTGATTGTGCCCGCCATGGCGACGGCGTTCGGCATCTTTCTCGTGCGTCAATATGCGCGCGGCATTCCTGATGAGCTGTTGGAAGCAGCTCGTATCGATGGTGCGGGCGAGTGGCGCATTTTCGCGCAGATCGTGCTGCCGCTGCTCAAGCCAATCATGGTCACGCTGGCGATCTACACCTTTCTCACGGCATGGAATGATTTCATGTGGCCGTTGATCGTGCTCACCGGACAGGAGCATTACACCTTGCCGCTGGGCCTGGCTTCGCTGGCGCGCGAGCACGCACAAGACACGGAACTGATGATGGCGGGGTCGGTGGTGACGGTGCTGCCGGTATTAGTGTTGTTTTTGGCCTTGCAGCGCTACTACCTGGAAGGCCTGCTGCTAGGCAGCGTCAAGGGATAGAGCTGGAGCGATGAGCTTGCGACCGATCTCTATGCACATGCCATCACACAATGCGCATGCCTTGGCCCGCATCGAAAAAATGCAGCCGGTCAGCGGCAAACCGCATGGGAAGATGGCTGCACGGCGCAGGAATGGGATGAGGTGGTACGCGCGAAACAATCGCCTGATCGCCGAAGCGAAGGTTGAGAAAGACCTCGTTGCCGACCGGCTCGATGACCTCGACTTTTGCTTCCAGCATCGACGCGTCCGCTGTGCACGGCTGCAGGTGCTCGGGACGTACACCAAGCACGACCTCGCGCTCGAACCATGTTTCCAAGGCAGTTGCTTGATGCGGCTCAAGCTGCAGCGGCACGAGGCCTTGCGCAGTCGCCAGGCTGCCGCCGCTTTCGCGTTGCAGGCGTCCGCGCAGAAGATTCATGGCCGGCGAACCGAGGAAACCGGCCACGAACAAATTGGCCGGCCGGTTGTAGAGGTTCATCGGTGTGTCGATCTGCTGGATCTTGCCGCCATCGAGCACCACGATACGTTGCCCGAGCGTCATGGCTTCGACTTGGTCGTGCGTGACGTAAATAGTGGTGGTTTTCAATTGTCGATGCAGGCGTGCGATCTCGACGCGCATCGACAAGCGCAGCCGGGCATCGAGATTGGACAGCGGCTCGTCGAGCAGAAACACCTTCGGCTCTCGTACCAGCGCACGGCCAAGCGCAACACGCTGGCGCTGCCCACCGGACAACGCGGCTGGTTTGGCGTCCAGCCGATGTTCCAGTTCCAGCAGGCGCGCAGCATTGTGCACGCGGCGCGCGATGTCATCCGATGGCTTGCCGCGAAGGCGCAAGCCGAACGCGAGATTCTCAGCCACCGTCATGTGCGGATAAAGCGCGTAGTTCTGGAACACCATCGCGATGTCGCGATCCTTCGGCGTGACATCGTTGACCACGCGCCCGTCGATGCGCAGCGAGCCGAACGAGATCGGCTCCAGGCCGGCGATCATGCGCAACAGGGTCGTCTTTCCGCAACCGGAAGGACCCACCAATACCAGAAGCTCTCCATCCGCGATGTCGAAACTGGCATCATCGACGCCGACATGCCCATTGGGATAGACCTTGCGTACACGGTCAAGACTGACAGTCGCCATCGATATGCATTGCCCCATTTACGCAAAGCGTTGGACTATTCTCCCCGCGTAATCGATGACATCAAGCCGCACTGCGGCATGGAGAGTTTTGCATCATGACTCGTAGCTATCGCTTTCCGGCTGACTTCGTTTGGGGCGCTGCCACTTCTGCCTACCAGATTGAAGGATCGCCCTTGGCGGATGGCGCGGGTCCAAGCATCTGGCAGCGTTTTGCACACACCCCCGGGATGATGGCCAATGGCGACCATGGCGATGTCGCCTGCGATCACTATCGACGCTACAAGGACGACGTGCAGCTGATGCGCGCCTTGGGCCTGCAAAGTTATCGTTTCAGCATTGCATGGGGACGTATCTTGCCGGAGGGCATCGGGCGCATCAATCAACAAGGTTTGGACTTCTATTCGCGGCTGGTCGACGAACTGCTGGAATACGGCATCGAACCCAACGCCACGCTGTTTCATTGGGATTTGCCTGCCGCGCTCGATGATCGCGGTGGCTGGCTCAATCGCGATAGCGCGCAGTGGTTTGCCGAATACGCCACGGTGGTCTTCAAGGCGCTGGACGGCAGGGTGAAACGTTGGTCCACTCTCAACGAACCGTGGGTCGTTACCGATGGCGGCTACCTGCATGGAGCGCTCGCGCCGGGGCATCGCAATAAATACGAAGCGCCCATCGCCGCACATAATTTGATGCGCGCGAGCGGCGCCGGCATCCAGGCGTATCGCGCCATCGGCCGCCATGAAATCGGCGTGGTCTTCAACTTTGAACCCAAATACCCGGCCTCGGACCGCCCTGAAGATATCGCGGCAGCACGCCGCGCGCACGCCTATATGAACGAGCAATTTGCCGACCCGGCGCTGCTCGGCTCTTATCCTCCCGCATTGAAAGAGGTCTTCGGCGATGCGTGGGCGGATATTCCCGCCGAGGATTTCCGTTTGATGCAACAGCCCGTCGACTTCATTGGCATCAATTACTACACCCGTTCCGTCGTGAAGCACGACGATGATGGTTATCCGTGCCGCGCTTCGCGCGTGCACCAGCGACATGCCACGCACACCGAAACGGATTGGGAGGTCTACGAACAAGGCCTGACCGATACGCTGATGTGGTTCAAGGATCGCTATGGCGATCTGCCGTTGTATGTGACGGAAAACGGTGCGGCGTTTTACGACCCGCCGGTAGCGGAAGGCGACCTGGTCGAAGATCCGCTGCGCATCGCCTACCTGCGCAAGCATCTTCGCGCTTTGCATCGCTGCATCGACGCCGGCGTGAATCTCAAGGGGTATTACGCGTGGTCGTTGCTCGACAATCTGGAGTGGTCGTTGGGATACGCCAAGCGGTTTGGTTTGTATCACGTGGATTTTGCGACGCAGAGGCGTACGCCGAAGGCATCGGCGGGGTTTTATGCGCGGGTGATTGAGACGAATGGTGAGGCGCTTGGTGATTAGGGTTGGCTGATTGTTATTGCTTGGCACGATTGAGCATGTCGTTGGTTGATGGATTGCCTGCGGCTTCCGGTCCCGGAGGGACCGGGTCACTTTCTCTTGCGTGCCCAAGAGAAAGTAACCAAAGAGAAGGGCAACCCCGAGGGAGCGCTGGCCGGGCTCCTGCCCGCCCAGTGCGTGAAGAATGGGTGGGGGTTTTCGACAGCACCTCCTGTGCTGACGAAAACCAAGCCGACATCCATGCCGGCTTCCCTTCGGGCTGATCCACCCATCCCCCACCGCTCCCTAAGGGGCCCGGAAAGAGCCGCACGCCGTCCAGGCGTGCACTCGGTGCCGGCGCCGTGCGCCGGTCAAAAGCGACACTTCTCCGTAAAAAATGCTTTGTCGAAAAGTTCGATGCGCGAGCCTGACCAGGCGTAGCGCTGGCAGGAAGCGCGCGCCAGGAAGGCGAGTCCTTGGGGTGCTGTTTCTTTTGGTTACTTTTCTTGACTTCAGGCGTCCTGCTCTCCGCTCTTCGGGCCAGCGGCGCTGTTCGCCAGCGTTCCTTACGCTGGCGTGGGCACGCAAAGAAAAGTCACCCGGTCCCTCTGGGACCGGAAGCGCCGCAGGCAATGCAGCCATTATCGAAATCCAGCAATTTAGGTGAGAAAGCTCAAGCAACAACACGCGAAGAGCAAGCTACCCAACTTTCTCCAACAACCACCTTTTCAACACCCCATCCTCCGCAACCATCGGCTCCGCCACCGCGTCCTTCTCCAGCATCGCCGCCAACGCAGGCGGTATTTCCACAGATCGCCCGATCAGCGGCTCCACCACACTCTCAAATTTTGCTGGATGCGCGGTGGCAACCACCGTCCACGGTGATGCATCGCCCGCTGCGCGATACTGATCCAACACATGCATGGCAGTAGCGGTATGTGGGCAAAACACCTCGCCATGTTCCCGCGCATGCATCGCGATGGTGGCGCTGATCGCGGGATCGGACACACTCTGCGCCTGCAGGGTCGCACGCAGTGTTTCCACTTGCGGGAACGTCCAGCGCAGGCGCTCGAAGTTGCTCGGTGCGCCGACGTCCATGGCGTTAGCCAACGTGGCGATGGCTTGGCGCGGTGTGTAAGCGCTGCCGGCGAAGAAATCGGGCAGGGTGGCGTTGGCGTTGCAGGCGAGACGTATCTGTCCGATCGGCAATCCCATCTGGCGAACCCACACGGCGGCGAGTGCGTTGCCGAGATTGCCGGTGGGCACGATGAGGTGGAGCGGCTCGTGATATTCGTTCCACCAGCCAAGCGCAGCGTGTGCGTAATAGCTCATCTGCGGCAGTAATCGGCCCAGGCTGATGCTGTTGGCGGATGACAAAGGTACTTGTGTTTGCAGGGAGGCATCGTTGAGTGCGGCCTTCACCATGCGCTGGCAGTCGTCGAATCTTCCTTGTACGCGTAGCGCGCGCACATTGTCGCCGAAGCAACCCAATTGATGTGCCTGGCGCGGTGACACGCGGCCATCGGGGTAAAGAATGACCACCTCGATACCAGGTTGCCGGTGAAAGGCCGCGCCTACCGCCGCGCCGGTATCGCCAGATGTCGCGACCAGAATGGTCAGTGTTTTTTGGCTGTCATCGCGAAGCCGACGCAGGCAAGCAGCGAGGAAGCGTGCGCCGACATCCTTGAAGGCAGCCGTCGGGCCGTGGAAAAGCTCCAACACCGAGGTGCCGGGATGTGCTGACGACGACCGCAGTGGCGTCGGGAAGGTGAGGGCTTCCGCACAGATAGCGGGGAGCTCGCCGGCAAGCGCGTCACCGGCGAAAAAAGGCGCAAGCAAGGTGGATGCGGTATCGGCAAGACTGCCATGCGGCCGAAAGTCTTGGGGTCGCAGTGGAGGCAGATGTTCCGGCACATAGAGTCCGCCATCAGGAGCCAGGCCTGCAGCAATCGCGTTGCTGAGCGTGGTGGCAGGACTGGCATCAAGCGTACTGAAGTAACGCAAGCTTGCACTCATGCATGGTTACCCTGGGTGGACAGGAGTGCAGCGGGACCGTCTACCGGCGCGACATAACTGTCGCTATCGAGGCCGACCTCGGCGAAGGCCTGGCGCATGGCGTCGGCGGCCGCTTCCGCATCGCTGCGCTGTTCGAACCAGCCGAACACGCTAGGGCCGGCGCCGGAAATGCTTGCGCCCATGGCCTTGTGATCGAGAGCGGCTTGCTTCACGCGCGCGAAGTTCGGCACCAGCGGTGCCCGCCGCGGTTCGACCAGCACATCTTTTAAACCTTCACGCACGAGTTGCGCCTCTCCCTGCCAGCAGCCGGCGAGAACCAGTGCGAGGTTGGCCGACTGCGCCACGAAATCGCTCAAGGCGTAATCGCCGGCGAGCGCTGCGCGTGCCTTGCGTGTTTCCAATACGGCATGCGGATGCACGAGTGCGCAGTGCCATGTGGCAGGTACCGGAAGACGCACGAGACGATCGCGCGTGGCGAGCACCAGTCCACCCAGCAACATGGGGCCGACGTTGTCGCCATGGCGGCCGCCGCTGGCAACGGCTTCACCTTCCAGCGCGAAGCCGTAGAGCGATTCGCGCGGCAAAGGACGTTCCAGCAATGCATTCGCTGCCACCAGTGCCGCGACACAAGAAGCTGCCGAGCCACCCATGCCGGAACCTAGCGGGATGCCTTTGTGAAGCGAAATCTCAAAGCCGTGTTGCAGGCCGAGCGCTTTGCGCAAAGCCATCAGCCCAGCGCCGGCTGTGTTTTGCGCGGCATCCATGGGTAGCACGTCCACACATCCCTGGATGCTCGCGATACGTACGGTCGGGGTGTCGATGCGACGCACGTCGGCACGATCGGATGCGCCAGCGAGGCAGTGGCCGAGGATATCGAAGCCAACCCCTACATTGCCCACGCTGGCGAACGCGGTGGCCGAAGCGGATTGCAGGCGTGGCGAGGACATGGGCGGTTTCACGGCAAAAGGAGCGTTCATACGCGCACCTCCAATGCTTCGGCGATGCGCAGCAAATCGGCGAACACCCCGGCGGCCGTTACTTCCGGTCCGGCGCCGGGACCCTGCACCAGCAGCGGATTATCGCGATAGCGCTGGGTGCGGAATTGCACGATGTTATCCGTAAGACGTGTATGTGCGAACGGATGAGAGGAAGGCAATACCTGCAGGCGCACCTGCGCACGCCCGTCGCGGTCGAGGCTGGCGACATGGCGGAGTACGCCTTGCTGGGCATGCGCTTCGGCCAGGTGTGCGGCCATGGGCGCATCGAGTTCATCCAGGCGTTCCATGCACGTTTCCAGCGGCAGGTCGGCCAGCGCCGGTGGCACCAGACTTTCGACCGAGACATCGTGCAGGGACAACGGCCAGCCGGCTTCGCGGGCGAGAATCACCAGCTTGCGTGCGACGTCGATACCGGAAAGGTCATCGCGCGGATCAGGTTCGGTATAGCCCAGTGCATGCGCTTCGCGGACCAGGGCAGAGAAGGGACGTTTGCCATCATGCTGGCAGCAGAGCCACGCAAGCGTGCCTGAGAACATGCCTTCCACCGAAGACAACTGGTCGCCGGTATCGAGCAGATCCCGCAGTGTTTGCACCACGGGCAAGCCCGCGCACACGGTGGCTTCGTAGCGGAAGCGTCCGCCGTGGTTGCTGGCTGCACGAATGGCTTGCCAGCGTGAAAGCGGGCCGCTGCTCGCCAGTTTGTTCGGCGTGACGACGTGCAATCCTGAGGCAAGCCAATAGGGATACTGCGACGCCACCGCATCGCTGGCGCTGCAATCGATCAGCATCCCTTGACGCTGTCCGTCCCCGCGAATGTAAGCGGTGAACTGATCCAGGTCGGTCGGCCGCCATGTTTGGGCGTCGTGCTGCGCGTTGAGTTCCGGATCGTCGCAATCCAGCCACATGCGTTGGCTGGCGGCAACGCCGCAAAGCTTCAGCTCCAGTCCTGTTTCGTGCAAAAGGCGGGCTTGCGCGGTGCGTAGTTGAGTAAGCAGCACGCTACCTACGCGTCCGGGGCCGATCACGCCGATCGCCAGTGTTCGGCGGCGCGAGACAGCGGCCTGCAACGGCGGCAGGCGGTGCGGATGTTCGGCGATGAGTGGTGCACAGCTTTCCATGACGGCCTCCGTATGAGGCCCCTGGCTCGCTGGCGGTTCGGTGTGTGCCGGCCCGCCTCGTCGAGGGCGGGACCGTTTGCGTATGAGAACTTATTCGCGCACAGACACCACCCCGAAGCCGGTCGTTCCGGTTCCGGTAGTGGTGGTAATCGTGGTGGTGATCGCTGCCGCTGCCATGCCGTTACGCCCGTTGAAAACCGGGGCGAATTCGATGCGTGCTGGCATGCGTGCAGGCGACATGCGACCGACGATAGTTGTGCGTTGCAGCGGTTGTCAATAAGCGTTTAATGAAACTATGGCATGAGAACAGCCGGCGAGAAGGTTGCAAAAGAAACCTTGCCGCTTCAGTCAAAAATGGTCTCTCCGTTGCAAGGATGAAACGCATTCGCTGTGCGTTCCATCCTTGTCACGTCTGCTGAGGTCTTTTGCGGAAGGTCAGCAAGAGCGATTCTCAGCGTGACAAATCGATGGCGTATACGGCAGTGCCGTCACCGTTGTCGCGCACTTGTTTCACGTTGTGTAGACCATCGGTCGCGGCGAGTTCCTGCTTGTCGCTGGCGGAAGTGAACACCACCGGCCCCTGAGTTTTCAGCCGCGCGAAATGCCATGACGCACGCGGCAGATCTTCTGCGGTAAGCACAGGATGCGCTTGCAGCCAGCGGGCGAGAATGTCGCGCGTCTCATCCGGTGCAGCCAACACGATGTTGCTGCCGTTCAAGCCGGGAAAATGACCGCCGCCGCTGGCGCGATAATTATTGGTGACCACGACGAAGGTCTGCGATGAGGTGACGGGCTTGCCGTGGTAAGTCAGCTTTTCAATACGTTGACCAACCGGTTTGGAAACATCGATGACATAGGCAATGCCGCCCTGGATCTGATCGAAGTTGAAGCCGGGATATGTGTCGTTGATCAGCGTCTGTTCGGCGGTGGTATGTGGATCGATGCGACGGAAACGCTCTGCAGATGTCTCCAGCCACGCCTTGAGGGCGGCACCGTCGACCTTCACCGCCGTCAGCGTATTGGGATAGAAGTACAAGTCAGCGGCGCTGCGCAAGGTGAGCGGACCGGGCATCACATCGGTGTAGTCATCCGGCCCACCGAAGCCGGTGCGGAAAGCTGCGGCGGCAGCCAGTACCGGCACATTTGCCAGTTCGGGATGCGTGGCGCGCAGGGCGTTGCGTACGTAATCGATCTGCGCGGCGTTCACCGGCGCCAGGGCCCGCATGTCGCCCTCGTCAGCGAAGTAACTGCTCATACGCACTGTGCTTTGGCCGATAGGTGTATTCACGTAATCGATCGCCGCTTGCTGCACTTTGCCGACCACCAGCTTGATCTGCGGATCGGCCGGCACACAGTTCGACGCCGAAACCGCCGGTTTGCCGCCTATCAGCATTGGCGGGCAGATCGGCCAGACCTGGCTGAATGTCTTGCGTTTGTCGATCGTCCAGTGGCCCTGCTGGCGCACCAGTGCAAGCCGGATCACGCCAAGATCCTTGCCGAAAAAACCACCCATCACGGCCGGCACTCCGCGCACGAAGCCGCGCTCGTCATCCACCTCCGGCATGTGTGCAAAGCGTGGGCCGGGGAAATCCGTGTGTTCGTGACCGAGCAGCAAGACATCGATACCCGGCACGCCGGCAAGGTACCAGCCGCCGTTTTCCATGCCGGAGCTGTATGGCGCCGCGTCGAGGCCACCGTGCAAAATCGCAATGACCAGATCCGGATGCTGTGCCTCGATCTCGGGCATGTATTTCTTTGCCGCTTCCACCACGCCGGTCACGGTGACCTTGCCTGCAAGATTCTGTCTGTCCCATTGCATGATCGGCGGTGGCGTGAAGCCGATGATGGCGATCTTGAACGGCACGCTGAGCGAGCTGCCATCCGGAGTGTAGGCGGCCACGTTGCGACGAACGATGGTCCACGGCGTGAAGATCGGCTTGCCGTCGCGAACGCTGTCCACGTTAGCCAGCACCAGCGGATAGTGCGGGCCGGCGCAGTGCTGCGTGCTGCCGCCCTCGACGTTCATCGGCGTACCGGTCACCTGGGAAAGGAATGGCAGGCCGTAATTGAATTCATGGTTGCCGATGGTGCCGCCGTCATAACCGACCGCGTCCATCGCTTTGTAGATCGCAAGCTCCTGCCCGCAGCCCACGCGTTGCACCTGGGCCTGGTAATCGGCCAGCACACTGCCCTGGATGGTGTCGCCGGCGTCGAACAGCAGGCTGTTGGTGAACTGGTTGCGTGCCTTGCGTATCAGGGTGACGGTGCGCTCGAAACCCAGCGTCGGGTCGGCCTTCTGCTTGTAGTAGTCATAGCTGAGCACGTTCGAGTGCAGGTCGGTGGTTTCCAGAATAGCGACGTCTGCCCGTACGCCATCCGGTACCGCAAGCCGGGATGGGGCCGGCTGATGGGGTTGGCTGGCGCAGCCGGCCAGCAGAAAGACGGCAGCAAGAGCGCTCAGTCGACAAGAACGTCGGGTCATGCAGGTTCCGGTTGAAGCAGGGGAATGCATGAACCTAGCAGATATGCATGACGGTTCGCGCCCCGGCGCGCCCGCAGCCGGACGAAAAAGCCCTAAAATGACGCTTCTTTGACATTGATAAAGACGAGCGTCGTCCCACGAGGCGCCGCCATACCAGAAGGGGGATCCCGTCTATGCCGCTGATTTCGTTTCGCGCCTCGCGAAACCGCACGACTATGCTCTGTGCATTGGCGTTTTTTGCGGTTTGCATGTGGTTTACCGCCTGGCAGGAGCCACTCATCGAGCAGCGCGCTTTTGTATCCGCTTTGATGCTGTGTGTAGTCGGCGCGTCGCTGTTCGTATTCGCCCGCGCGGCTTTCGCGCTGGTTTTCAGCGGCGGCCTGTTCCTGTTGTTGCGTGCCATCACGGTGCTCAAGGAGGAATACCTGGAGTCGCCGCTGATGCCTGCGGACTTTGTGTATTACGTGCGCTCCAGTCTGTTCGAAACCTTGCGGCGCTATCCGAATATCTACAGCGTCGGCATGTGCGTAGGCGTCGCCGTACCGATCATCCTGTGGCTTGCGTGGTATGGCGACAGACGATTGTTCATCCGCTTTCAGACGCTGCCCCGCCTGCTGTTGCGCAGCGGCGGCATCGTGCTCAGTGTGCTGGCCTTCTGGCTGTGCCTGCTGCCATCGGGCCCCTTTGCGCAGGTCCATGCACGTGGTGTGTGGGACAAGATGTCCGACGATGCGGATCTCACGAATTTCTTCGTCAATCTGCGCGATTCGAGTGTCCACGTGCCCACGACATCGGATGATGCGAGCGCGGAGCGCGATTGGCAGAGCACGGCGACACCGCTGCCATCGCCGGTGGACCCGACGCACTATCCCGACATCGTGCAAGTGCTCGAAGAGAGCACGTTCGACCCGGCACCTTTTACGCATTGCACCGTACCTGCTTGTGATGTCGCGATGTTCAAGCCGGATGCACGCACCCGTGGCACGGGCCTTATGCGCGTACACACCTTCGGCGGTGGCACCTGGGTAAGCGAATTCGCTGCCCTGACCGGCATGCCGCAAGACATCTTCGGCCCCGGTGGCATGTATGCGCCTTACGTACTGGCGCCGCACGTGCGTGATTCGCTGCCTTTGTTGTTGAAGCGCCTGGGCTATCTCACCGTTGCGATCTATCCCACGCATGGTGAATTTTTGAATGGTCGCGATGCGTATAAAGCCTACGGTGTCGACCATTTTTATGGTGCTGGAGAACTCGGCCTGGATGATTGGGACGAGACCGATGCGCAGATGTTCGCGGCTGCCAAAAAGATTTACGACAAGCTGAAGAAACCAGGGCAGCCCATTTTCATGATGGTGTTGACGATTAACCAGCATGGCCCGCACGACGATCCCATGTCGACCTTGCCCAAGTCATTCCAGAATTTGCTGCAGGGGTTGCCGTCGGACGCTGCGCTGAATTTCGATACCTACTTGCAACGACTGCATGATTCGGATGTCGCGATGAAGGGGCTCGAACATGATTTTCTCGATCGTGCGCAACCGACGGTGCTCGTCCACTTCGGCGACCATCAGCCTTCCTTCGACAATCTGATGCGCACGCTGCCACGTACCTTGCCATCCGCGCTGGTACCGTATCAGGATTACCTCACCTACTACATGATCAAGAGCAACGTGCCGGGTACGCCGCTGCCGACCTATCCCATGCTGGATATCGCGCATCTGCCCGGCATGGTGCTGAAAGCAGCAGGCTTACCGATGGACGCTTATTTTTCTGCACTGACGTCATTACGTGAGCGGTGTGATGGGTTATACGCGGATTGTGCGGACAAGGCTTTGGTGAAGTCGTATTACGGGTGGATATTTAATCGGTTGCACGTTTATCAGTGATGTTTCTTATATGGATTGTTTGGGGACGCCGACAGCTCTCCCTTATTGAATAAATCTTCATCGCAACATGCCTCGATAATCCCCATGGCCGGCAGGTCGCCACCCAAAATGAGGCGGGTGGGCGCATTAGGCTTTTTCATGTCCACTAAACGTGAAGACTGATCTTCTGTTCCTATCCGGCAATGAACCAGGAGAAACGGAAGGACTTTTCTCGTGTATGTGCTCGCATTTCCCCTGCTAAATTCTTTCTACCCGGTAGATGGTCTACCGGCTCTCAATGAAGGGGAAGCCCGATGTCATGCACTCAAGGAGTCCGCAAAGCTCTGCTCGTCAGTCTAGCCAGTGTCGGCCTGACCACGGGTGTCTTTGCTCAGACGTCCACACCCTCCGAAGGTTTGGGGCAGTCTTGGCCGAATGCAGCCGACATGAGCACCAGTCCGAACTGGCACGTCTACGTGTTCAAGCTCCACGGGATCAAATACATCCAGGTCAACGATCTGGACGGCCATGTGCATGCCGCCGTAGCAACAGCTGCCGGAACCGTCGTGGTTTTGCCGATGGGTGTCGACGCACAGGATGTTCGGACATCGCCCACGAACACCTCATCGAATGCCCGGACGATTTACAACGATGGCGCCACCAGTGTCATGGCGGAGCCCCAAAGCGCGGGGACGACCCAGTTCTTCGTCGAGGACACATGTACCGACCCAGTGAGTTGCTCCGCCGCTGTCAGCGCCCCCGTCCATTAAGAACTCAGTTAACCCACAGACGCAGAGGTGTGGAAATTTTTTCCTTCCGCACTTCTGCAGCATGGCTGTGGAGAAGTGCCGTCACGATCAGCCGTTCAGTCGTCGATTGCACATGTAATTCGCCATCGAATGCCTGGGCGTGAACGCGGATCTCGTCCACGTTCACCAGGTTGGTTCCGAGCTTGGTTGCAAGATCGCGCCGTTGTTCGCTGAAGTAAACGGCTTTCATCAGCTCGTCTTCGTCCAGAAATCCCTCTGCACGAACGACCACCCAGCGATGATCATTGGTTTGGCCGGCCCGTACCCGCAGCTTGATACGCGAGCACATCCTTTGAGATGAGACATACACAATTGCCTCGCAGGCCATTCGATAAATCGCCGTGTGAACACTGGGCTCCAGGGACATAAAGCCCCGCCCACTTATTTCACAGCTATAAGCTATTCCGGCCTCGTCCAACGCGCGGGCAAGCGTTTCGTTCAATGCGGCAGGAAGCCCGCGGTCGCGCCAGGCCGAGGGATGCAGGCTTTCGGCAAGACGATACACCTGCTCCTGCGCCGCAACCGCCTGTTTGTAGAAACTATGCGTCTCGATATTGGGAAGAATTCGTCGCATGTGTTCGAGGAATCTTGCATTGTTGATGTGCAGCGAGTTGGCTGCAAATTCCAGTCGTTCCGCCGCTCGCTTCATCCGGCGCTCGCTCAGAAGGAGGTTCTGTCTCGCCATTTGCTGAACATCCTGCGCAATCGCGCGCTCACGTTCCTCCCGAAGGTTCTGCGCCGTGATCTTGGCTCCCAGAGCATAGAGTCCGCTCACGGCAAGACATAGCGCGGCCGTTATCTCGACGACGTTGGATGTCGTGGGGAGATCCGGTTGTAAAAGGCCGTTGCAGATAATGACGAGGGTTCCGGCGATGGCCGCTGCACGCCAACCGTGTCTCACGGTCAACCATGCTGCCGGGATGAACATGGCCATTTCAATGATCTGCGCCTGTACCGGACTCATCTGCGATGCAACGACAGCCATGAGCAAAATCACCGGGGCCGAGATGCCCAGTGCGTCCGTAAGAAGCCGGTTCGACCATATGCGTTTGAGGTGGGTGTTGATGCGTCCCTTGCGGTAGTCCAGACGGCAAATCAGCGCCCAAGGTAAGAGGGTGAGCAGACCTGCATAGTTACCTACCAGGAAAATGGCCGCGATCATCGGGCCCTGGCGGAATGGTCCGCTCGTGATATGAAGAACGGATATCAAGGCATAGCTGTAGGCGCTGAGAACCAGGGATACCAGCAAGATGCACGCAAGCAGGGCCTTGATGTTGACCAAATGCCTGGTTGGGAAAATATTTAGCTTGCTTCGGCATAGCCATACGATGGGCATGCCGAACAGCATTTCTGGAACCATGCGGATCGCGACCCAAGTAGGTCCGAAACTGTCCAGGCATTGCCATGCCAGGTAGGCGTTGGGAATGGTCTCGCCGATGAGCAAGGCTACCCAATACCGGTAAGGAACCATCAGTAGGCAGATCACTTGAAGACCGGCGTAGAGATGCCAGTGGGCGGGCGCCGACGTGATGGAGTGAATCGCGAGAAAAGCCAATGCATAGCCCACGCAAACAGCGACCTGCATGAACCACTCGCTTCCCCATAGCCGTTTTCCCATCCCCCGTGCCTCTCTTCGCGCGATGTGGTGATTCAATCTTCCCGGTTCAGCCGGTTTCAGCGTCGGCGTTTTGTCTAATTTTTGGATGGCGCGCGTGAATGGGTCGTGCAAGCCACCCGCAAGATAGTACGGCCGTTACCCTTGGCCTCTGTGGCAATCACGTCTCGCGCTGGGCACCCTCGGCAAGTTTATCTCCCTCATGGAGACCCCAGCCATGCAGCGAGCTTTGATGGGGGGGTGACTACAGCCGCGGTCCTCATTCGGTGTCGCCCGCACATTTTTGTCGGCAGCGTGTCGAAATCCGGTCCTGCTGTTCGTCATTGTAGTGAAGGCCGGTAACCAGCCCGGCCGATGGCCAGATCAGGGGACGAAAATGCCGCAATATCTAATCTCTACCTACCTTCCCGACGACTTTGACCCTTCCCTTGTAAGCGAAGCGGCCGTCGAAGCCATCCACGCGCTCAACAAGGAAATGATCGCGGCGGGCGTCAGGAAATTCGCCTGTGGCCTGAGTCCCAAGGCAGTCACCCTGCGATCACAGCCCGACGGTGAGGTGATCGTCACCGATGGGCCGTATCTGGAGACGAAAGAGTTCGTGGGCGGTCTTTTGATACTGGAAACCGACAATCTGGACGAGGTGCTGGCCTGGGTACGCAAAGGAGCCAAAACGCTCCAAGGAGCGCTTGAGGTGCGAGAGATTTTCTTTAGGCCACCCCCCGCAGAGGACTAAGCAGCACGGCAATGCCGAAGGGGTGCGGCGCAACGGCGTCGTCGAAACCCGCTATGACAAAACGGGAAATATAAGCGAGCAGTGATGATTCACGCACGGCACGCAGGAGTGGCTTTGCGTGAAAAGGCCGATTCTGAGGAGTGGGCTATGCGCAAAAACAAGATCGGTGCCTTCTTAATGAAGTGCACGGAGAAGGGTTGCCGCTGATCGCCCGATAGTGGCTGTGTTGTTTGCTTCAATCACACTGTCAGGAACGGCTGCAATCCGCAGGTGGTCTCGTTCATGGTGCTGGCAATGTGCGCGGACATGTCCGCTTCCTGGTCCCGGGCGGATGTAGACTCTCTGCCGTCAGCAATGCCGTTTCGACTTGCTTTTGTAGCCGCCAAGGAGGCGTCATGAGTGCTCTACGCTTTGCATTCATCTGTTGTGTCGCACTCGGCTTTGTTCCCTTCATCACCTTTGCCTTCGATGGTGATCAGGTGGCCGGGTCCGCATCCGACAAACAGCTGCAGCACACACTGGACGCGATGAAAGCAAATTCGACGGAAGGCCACCCGGACCTGCACGGTCAATTTGAGGGCATTCTTCGCTACGAGAAGGGAGACTACGCCGAGGCGATGAAATACTTCCTTCTCGGTGCTCGCTATGCCGACAAGGTATCTCAGCTAAGTATCGGTTTGCTGTATCTCAACGGTCAGGGCGTCACTAAAGATCCTGCTACGGCGTATGCATGGATAGCGCTCTCTGCTGAACGTAACTATCCGCAGTTTGTGGCTACGCGAGATCGCGTTAGGGCGCAGCTCGATCCGCAGCAGCGCGATAGGGCAGATGGCATTCTCAAGCAGCTGATGGCCGAATACGGAGATGCGGTGGCGAAGCCGCGCATGATTGCCCAGCTGCAGCAAGCAAAGCTACACATGACCGGTTCAATGCTTGGCTATGAGCCTTACGAACAAACCTATAGTGCTGCACAGTTCTTCGGCAGTCTAAAGAGGCCTGCTTTCGGCGCAGCCGGGCTTGATCCCGCAGATCCGCCACCTCAATGCGGCCTCGGTGCGGTCGAAGGTGGTGTTATTACCGGATGCGGCAAATTTTGGGCCGAAAGCCGCTGGAACTCCACCATGTATTTTAAGGGGATCGATAGTTTTTGGCGGGGCACAGTCAGGGTGGGTACGTTGCAGAAGGTAAGTAACGCTTCGGCACCCGCAGCCGCTTCAACTTCGCCAACCACAACGATGGATCGCTCGCACAGCGAGCACTAATCCTTTGCAGTGTGCAGGTCGATTCACGAGCGCGACAGCCCAGTTGCCGTGCGGCCAATTGCGCCCGTTATGCTCGCATGTGGCGGAAATGCGATGGGTATCTCGCTACGTATCTGGCCACTGGGCAAACCGTCTGCAGCTTCCAGCAAACAGCATTTAGGGCAATCGAATTCTGCCGGTGCCCGGAATGGCGAAGAGAGGGTCCCTGTTATGGGGGTGAAAAGCCAAGCCAATCCGCGAGGGGTGCGCGGGCACGCTGGATCCTGTGTGTGACCACTCAATCGGTTGCCCGCGCTCAGTAGTGCTTCGGTCTCACGCACAGAAGCCTGCAAATGTGAAGGCGGCGTGTAGGGCAGCAGGCAGTTGCCCAGGAAGGCTTGCATGAGTTTAAGCTAGGCATTCGGGGCTTTTCTTGGATTCCAGTCACGCGCAGGGGGCATGTGTATGGACAGCGGAAGCGGCAGCTCCACCAAGAGCAAGCCATCGGCATTGCAGATACCGCCCGTGGTGGCTTCCAGCCATCCTGCCTCGAAACGCACATTTCTCTATACGCCGTTCGGTGGAACGCATGCCTTGGATGCCGCGCTTGGCGAGAACATGGTGCGCGTCGAAAAAGGCAAGCAGGCCCATCCACTGATTGCTCCCTCTCATGTAGAAGCCAATCGTTTGGAGACCCTTCGCCAGGAGACCTTGGCAACTTGGAAAGGCACGCTTGACGCGGCCGACCAGACACTGAAGACACATCACAACAAAACCGTTACGAGCGGCTATACGCAAAAGATGCGCATGCGCCAGATCGCGCATGACAAATCGCTCAATACGCAGCAGCGCGATCAAGCGATGCGACAAGAAAAACGCGCGCATGCGATAAGAACGTTCGAGCCCACCGACGTACTGATGGCCAAAGCCGATAAGGCGTTATATCCCACCAAGTATCGGGCGCTGGAGCAGACGGAGATCGCCAATGCGACGGTCAATGTCAAGGTAACGGATACACCTGCGCATCCCAGGTGGCCCAGTCTTTTCCCGGCAAAGCGAGAAGTTGTCACCGCGCCCAAGCTGTATCCGTCGCTCTACTCGGATGAAAGGCCGCTGGAGAACCTCGATAAAAGGGACAAGCTTTATGTACTTGGCCACGGTGCGCCGGTATCCGAGGACGTGCCCCATCCCGGGATTTATGCCAAGCCGACCATTGGTAACAGTGCCTCGTTGAGCCCCGGCGGACTGGCGCAGCATTTCAGTGACAAGGGGTTGACGAAGGATTTCGAGGATCTGCGTCTTACGGCTTGTCAGTCCGTGCCGCTGTTGAAAGACAGCAGCCTGGATTCGGTAACGCAGGCGCGCGGCTCGGGTTTCCTGGCGCCTGAGCTTTCCAAGGCAGCCAAGCCGCTTTTTCCGAAACTCCATGTCACCGGCTACATGGGCAACGGCGTCACCTTTCCCTTCGGCAGCGATCATCACTTGCGTGCCAGTCCAAGCGACGCCATGGACCGCGTGCCGCGAAAGCAACTGGCGGTAAAGTTTCCGCCGCTTTGATGACCGCTCGCACGAACGAGCCGGCCTGCACTGCACATCACGGACCTCGCTGAATCAATCAACGAGGCGGCGTCAGTTCATGGACGCCGCCCGTCGCCGATCACGGCCGTCGCGGGCCATTCACTGGGCAGGGTAGGCTACGCCTTGTACCCAGGTTTCATGCACCACCAGCGCGTCATCCATGACGGCGAAATCCGCCCGATATCCGGCCGCAATCCGCCCATGCGTGCGCTCCAGCCCGATCCATGCGGCCGGATACGTGCTCGCCATCCGCGATGCTTCTGCCAGCGATAGACCAAGCATCTGTACGGCATTCCGCACCGCGCTTGCCATGTCGAGTCCGGAGCCTGCCAGCACACCTGCTTCGTTCTGGCAGATGCCGTCGCGCATGGTGATGGTTTGACCGTTGAGCACATAGTCGGGCCGATCGCTGCCGACGGGCGGCATCGCATCCGTAACGAGCACACATTTGCCGCGGGCTTTTGCCGCAATGGCTACCCGCAAGGTGGCCGGATGCACGTGATGCCCATCCACGATCAAGCCGCACCAGCTGTGTGGATCGTCCAGTGCTGCGCCGACGACACCCGGATCGCGGCTGCCGAGTGGCGTCATGGCGTTGTAGAGATGTGTGAAGCCACACACGCCTGCGTCGAGCGCGGTGCGTGTGGTGGCGTAGTCAGCAGCAGTATGGCCTGCCACCACGATCACGCCGGCACCGCTCAAACGCGCAATGATTTGTGGCGAAATCTGGTCCGGCGCCAGCGTCAACATCACCGGACCGCGATGAACGCCGATAAGCGCTTCGATATCGTCTTCATCAGGCTGGCGGAACAAATCGGCGTTGTGAATGCCTTTGCGCGCCGTGGCAAGAAAAGGGCCTTCAACGTGGATGCCGAGAATGCCGGGCACGCGTTGTTCAATGGCATCGTCTACTGCTTGCAAGGCGGCATGCATGTGATCCGCCGTGTCGGTGATGAAGGTCGGCAGCATACCGGTGGTGCCGAATTTGCGATGTGCGATAGCGATCCCGCGCAGGGTTTCCACGTCAGGTGTGTCGTTGAACAGCAGGCCGCCGCCGCCATTCACTTGTACGTCGATAAAGCCCGGTAGCAGCAAGCGGCCATGTAGGTCGTGTTTCTGCGCATCGGCAAGGCGTGCGTCATCCTGCGCGACAATGGCGACGATGCGTTTGCCGCGAATCAGTACAGCCAAGCCTTCACGTGGACCGTGATCCCCAAGTACGCGGCCATTGACGAGAGCGATAAGCGGATGGGGAGGCATTACACCGTCTCCGTAACCTTGCGCAGATGTGGCGGTACATCGGGATCGTACCCGCGTGCCAGCGACAGCGCGCTCGCAGCACGATAAAAACTTTGCACGGCAAGCAGCGGCGTCACGATCGGTTCGATATCCGGGGGAAGCGGCAGGGCGTCGGGGCCGGTTACTCCCGGTGCGGCCACCCACACGCGCGCGCCGCGCGCGCGGAATTCGGCAGCCACGGCCAGTGTGTTTTCCAGCGTGCCATCGTCCTGGCCCAGGAACAGCACAGGAAAACCCGCGCCGACCAGGGCCATCGGGCCATGTTTCACCTCTGCGGCGCTGAAGGCTTCGGCATGCAGGCCGCAGGTTTCTTTCAGCTTGAGTGCGGCTTCGAGGGCGGCACCAAAGCCATAACCACGGCCGACGACGAAAAGATTGTGGACATCGACCAGCCCATGTTCGAGCGCGCTCCAATCGCCTTCCCAGCCGCGACGAAGATCGTCGGGCAGGCGCGCGATGGCGGCATGCAAGGCATCGTCGTTTGCCCAATGCGCGGTCAACTGAAGCACGGCGGCCAGTGTGGCGAGATAGCTCTTGGTTGCGGCGACACTGCGTTCCGGGCCAGCACGCAGCGGGATCACGGTGTCGGCCAGCGCGGCAAGCGGTGAGTCTTCGACATTGACCATCGCCAGCACGTACGCGCCTGCGTCTTTTGCTGCCTGTGCGCTACGCAATAGGTCGGGACTTTTGCCCGATTGCGACATCGCGATGAACAGGGCCCCTTCGAGTTGCAGATTTGCATCGTAAATGGAGGCCACGGATGGCGAGGCGGACGCCGTGACCAGACCGAGCTGGGTCTCGAACACATACTTGGCGTAGGCCGCCGCATGATCGGAGCTGCCGCGTGCGCAGGTGACGATGAAGCGTGGTGGCTGCGCGCGCAGGCGTTCGCCCAGGGCCTTCAGCAGTGCGGCGTTTTGCGCGAGTTGGCGTTCCACGGTGGCGGCGCTTTCCTGCGCCTCGTTGTACATCAAGGTGTCACGAGCGGATTTCATGGGGGCTCCGGAGAAAAAGCGCGCGCCATGCTGTTCTCTCTTGCGAGAGAAGAAGTGAGAGCGAGGGGTAATCCTCGCTGCACGGCAGAAGAGGGCGCGGGACGATTAAAAAAGGGGGGCGCTGATGAAGGGAGGGCATAGCCACTGAGCTACCGCTCACGCCAACCGCGGATCGTGCCCGCGATGGGCGTTCTCCCCGTACAGGAGAACGCCTGCTGCTCAGGTCTGCCGTGGCGGAGCTGTCGACCCGCGTACGACCAGTTCGGGCATGAAGCCTTCGTTGGCCGGCTCGCTGTGCGCCTGTTGCAGGCCATTGATCAAACGCAGGGCTGCATGCCGGCCGATTTCGCTGGTCGATTGCCGCGCTGTCGTCAGCGCCGGCCACGCTTGCTTGGAGAACGGACTGTCCTCGAAACCGGCGATGGAGAGATCCCACGGCACATCCAGCCCGGCCGATCGAGCCGCGGCCAGCACACCCGCCGCGATTTCGTCGTTGCAGCCGAAGATGGCCGTAGGCGGCTCTTTCAGCGCGAGCAACTTGCGCGCGCCGCGGAAGCCGTCGTCGAACGCGTAACGGCCGGGAAGAATCAGCTTGCGATTGAGCGGGATGCCGTAGTCCTTCAACGCATCGGCATAACCCTGGTAGCGCTCGGGGCTGGAACGGTGATGCGGTTCGCCCCAGAGGAAGCCAATGCGCGTGTGACCCAGCTGGATCAGGTGCTCGGTGATCGCATAGGCGGCGTCGTGGTCGTCCACATAGACGCAGGGCATGCCGTCCCTGGGGTCTTCGCGCGCGGCGATGATACGCACGAAGTGCACATCGTGCGCCTTCAGCGTCGCCAGCAGGGCGGATTGCTCCGACATCGGCGGCGCCAGGATCAATCCGGCCAGGCGTGCGCGCTGCACCAGCGAGACCAATTCCTCGGCCAGGCCCGGCGCGGCAGAGTCGCAAGGATAGATCTGCAGGCCGAAGCCGCGTTGGCGGCATGCTGACAGCACGCCGTTCTGCATATCGATCACGTAGTGCGCGTTCGGGTTGTCGTAGACCAATCCGATCGCATACGAGTGAGAGCTGCTGCGCAAGCTGCGCGCCGACGGGTCGGGACGGTAGCCGAGCTGTTCGATCGCCCGTTCCACCTTTTCGCGTGTTTCGGGACGTACCGCCGCCTCGTGATTGATAACGCGGGAGACCGTCTTCAACGAGACGCCCGCGTGCTTGGCGACGTCCTTGATGGTGGGACTGTGCAACGAAAAATCCTCCCGGATGTCGGGTGCACATCGTAGCCCACCCGCCAGGTTGAAAGTGAAGGTTGTCGGGACCGGGCATAAGCGGCATCAGTGCGCGTGGTTGCCCACGTTATGGCCGCGCATCCCGTAGTACAGGATGTAGAGATAGCACGGCACGATGACAATCACGAACGCCAGCTGGAAATCGATGTACTGCTTCAGATGCACGAACGCCTGTGGCAGCAGCGCGCCACCGACGATACCCATCACCAGGAAGGCCGATCCCAGTTCGGTATGGCTGCCCAGGCCCTTGATGGCGAGCGGGAAGATGGCCGGCCACATCATGGCGTTGGCAAAACCCAGTGCGGCGACGAACGCCACCGACACATAGCCATGCGTGAAATACGCGCAGACCGCAAACAGCGCGCCCAGCACGGCAGAAATCGCCAGGTAGCGTTGCTGCGAAATGAAGCGAGGAATCAGCACCCAGCCGAAGAGGTAGCCCACCAGCATGGCGAGCATGGTGTAGGTGGTGAAATGCGAGGTCACTTGCAGCGGCAGCCCGAAACCCTGGCCGTAGGTGTTGATCGCATCGCCGGCCATGACTTCCACGCCGACGTAGAGGAACAGGCACAGCACCCCCAGCCACAGATGCGGAAAGCTGAAAATGCCGCCACGGCTATGGCCGATGGCGCGTTCGCTGTTGGCACCGGACGGTTTGATCTCCGGCAAGGACGACAGCACGATCCAGATCGCCAGCACCACCAGGATGCCGGCCATCACCATATACGGCACAAATACGCGCGAAGCGAATTCAGTAAGCAATGCGTCGCGTGCCGGTCCGACCGGAGTGGCCAGCACCTTGTCCTGGAACGAATCAATACCGGTCATCACCAGTGCGCCGAAAACCAGCGGCGCAAGTGCGCCCGCCACTTTATTGCAAATGCCCATGACGGCGATGCGCTGGGCCGCGCTTTCAATGGAGCCGAGAATGCTGATGTACGGGTTGGACGCGGTTTGCAACAGGGACAGGCCAGCGCCGATGACGAACAAGCCGACCAGCGCGCCGTGATAAATGCGGATACGCACGAACTCGCCAAAGATAGCCGCCCCCACGGCCATGATGAACAAGCCCAGTGCCATGCCTTTTTTCATGCCGGTGCGCTTGAGCACCACGCCGGCCGGCAACGCGAGTACGAAATACGACACATAGAACGCGAACGGCACCAGGAAGGCGCTGATGTCGTCGAGCGTAAAAGCCACTTTCACGAAGGAAATCAGTGGCCCGTTGAGCCAGGTGACGAAGCCGAAAATGAAGAACAGCACCCCAATGATGATCATCGGCAGCAAGGTCGACGTGCGTGGCGCGTCGGCGGTGTAGGAGGTGGACGACATGCAGCGATTCCCCGTGGACAAACCCGATGTCGACAGCCGACATCACCGTAATGGCCTTTATTGTCCTCAAGGCGCAACGTTGTCAATCGACGGGCGCAGGACAGTGGCGACAACGTGCGTCAAATCGTCCTTGAATGCAACAGCATGTGACGCATCGCAACAGCCCGGCTTCTAGGTCGATTGGCAGGGGCTGCATGGCGTAAAAATCTTTGTATTCAAAAAGTTAAAATGTTGCGATTGCAACGATCGGGCATCTGCTATCGCAGTGCGGCAAGTTGGCTTGCGACACGTTGATGTCGAACTGTTGACAGCGTTGTCATTCCTGACCAGACTCCGTCAACAAAGTCGCACTCCGAGAGGCGCATCACAGCGCTCGCGGCGAGTGTAGAGAAAAACGTGAGGAGGGGGCGTGGCACAGGCGGTCGTACACGGCAATGCGCAATCGGTGTCGTCACCGGAGCCGGCATTTTTGGCAGCCGACATCGGTGGCACGCATGCGCGCATCGGACTGGTCAGTCCGCGTCCAGATGGTCATCGCCCGGTGACGCTGCTCGAATATCGCCGCTATGCCTGCGCCGAGTGGCCCAGTCTCACCGCCGTGCTGAAGGATTTCGTCGGCCAGCTCGGATCGGGCGCCCATGTCGAGCACTGCGCCGTAGCCAGCGCGGGTTATGTACTGGGCGATGCGATCGTCAATGACAACCTTCCCTGGCCGGTGTCCATCCGCGACATCCGCGAAACGCTGGGCATTGCCAGCCTGGCAGTGATCAATGACTTTGAGGCCGTCGCCTACGCCACGCAGTTCATGACCCAGGCCGACACCGTGTCAGTGGTCGACACTGCCGCACCCCAGGTCAACGGCCCGGTGCTGGTGATGGGGCCTGGTACGGGTCTGGGTTCGGCGGTGCTGTTGCCGGGCAAGCCGCATGCCACGGTGCTCGCAACGGAAGCCGGCCAGGTTTCGCTTGCGCCGGGCAATGAACTGGAAATCGAGATCCTGCGTCTGCTGGCGCGCGATCGCTCCTATGTATCGTTCGAGCACGCGCTTTCCGGCCCTGGCCTGGTCAATCTTTACAACGCCATTTGCACGTTGCGCGGTACGCCGTCGAACTTGCACATGCCTGCCGATATTACGCGCAGTGCCATGGAGCGTTCGGATGCTGCCGCCGTCGAGGCGCTGAATGTGTTTTGTGGCTTGCTGGGCAGTTTCGTCGGCGATCTCGTGCTGCTCTATGGCGCGCGCGGCGGGGCCTATCTCGCTGGGGGCATCTTGCCGCAGATTCGCGACCTGCTGTTGTCCAGCACGTTCGCCGAGCGTTTCTTCAACAAGGGCGTGATGCGCCCTTTTCTGCAGCAAGTGCCTGTACGACTTATGGAGCACGGCCAGCTCGGAGTGATTGGCGCAGCTGGCTTGTATTTGGACGGTCGACAAACCCATTGACGGGCCCATCGATCGAAGGAACGAGGGTTTTTGTTTCGAACCGGGCGCAAGCCCATACGCCACGCAGTACGGACATGCCGCGAACATTTTCCGTGCTGAAAAACGCCTCTGAGGGGAGGAAGCCATGTCACATCGCAAGACCCTGCTTACCGCGAGCATCATCGCGGCACTCTGTCTATCCGGTGCGTTGCATGCACAGGATTCTACCCAAGCCAATAGCCAGACCAGCGAACAGAAAGCGGAGCAAGCCAGCAAGGCCAATGCGAAGCAGCTGGCAACGGTGACGGTGGTCGGTATCCGCGCAAGCTTGCAGGCATCGATGGATACCAAGCGCAATGCCGATGCCATCGTCGATGCGATTACCGCTACGGATATCGGCAAATTTCCGGCCACCAACGTTGCCGAAGCGCTGGCGCAGGTACCCGGCGTCACGCTGGACCATCTGTTCGGCGCAACCCAACGTGTCAGCATCGACGGCATCGATCCTAGTTTGAACCAGGCGTTCCTTGACGGTCACCCGGTGGCCCAGGCGCTGTGGCTGTATGGCGATAGCCCGAACCGTGGCTTCAACTACTCGCTGCTGCCGCCGGAAATTCTCGGCAAGCTCGAAATCTACAAGAGCCCGGAAGCACGTCTGCCGGAAGGCAGCCTGGGCGGCACCGTCTTCATGCACACCTTGCAGCCGTTAGATGTGAAGTCGAATACGCTCAGCGGTTCGTTCGGCGTCAACTATAACGACATGACCAGCAACAACCGCCCGAACGGATCGGTGTTCTACAGCTGGCACAATGATGCGAAGACCTTCGGCGTGGATTTCTCCGCGCAGCATTACGAGCAGGACACGTCTCGCCAGGGCCAGGAAATCTTCGGCTATACGTCCGTCGGGACTGTCGCGGCGCAAAACCCCGCGATTGCCGCGCAGGTGGCGTCCGGCGCCTTGAAGGCTTCCGATCAGATGCCGTCGGAAATCAACTCCGCCAATTTCCAGCAGATCGAGAAGCGCAACAGCATTCTGGTCAACATCCAGTACAAGCCGAACGAGCATTTCGACAGCACGCTCAGCTTGATGTACATGACCGATAACCTCAACAACATCAACGTTTCGCTGTATCCGATCGCTGCGTTCAATTTCGCTGGTATTACCAGTCTTACGCGCAACGCGAACGGCGTGATCGCTGCCGGCTCGCAGGCGGGCACACCGTGTTACCAGGCTACCTCATGCACGAGCACTGCCGACACGTACGAAGATAACGATGCACGTGCGTCGTACATCCGTACCAAGGGTATCGACTGGCGCGGTACGTACTATGGCGATGGCTGGCGTCTGGGTGGCCAGGTCGGCGTGAGCACGTCCAACAACGTCATCAGCCAGGCGTTCAAAGAGCTTTACTACGGTGGCGGCTTTGACTGGAGCATCCAGAAAGGCTTCAACTTCACCGATCCGTCGACTGCCAACAATCCGAATTACTGGGCGGATAACGGCTTTGGCGGCAACATCGGCTACAAGCCCTACAAAACGCGCGATGAATACGGCCAGCTCGATTTCAGCAAGGATTTCGATGGCTTCTTCAACGAACTACTGGTGGGCGTACGCTACGCCTCGCACTGGGAAAGCCAGAGTCTGCTGATCTACCGCGGCGTACCGAACATGACGCTGAACCAGATCGGTTATGGCGGCCTTAGTAATCTCCAGGGCGCCTCGGCGCTTGGCTTGAGCGGCAGCTCGGTGCAGCACGTGCAGACCTGCGGCTACACCTGCATCTTCAATGCGGTGCAGAACAACGGTCCGCTGGTCGCCAACGACCCGGTCGATTATTGGGATAACACCTTCAACGTGCAGCAGCAGAATACCGCTGCCTATGGCCAGTTGAACTTCGGCAACGACAATCTGCATGGCAACATCGGCGTGCGTTGGGTGCGTACCAAGATCACGTCGTTCGGTTATTACGTGCCGAGCAGCTGCCAGGTTCCGGATGCGTCAGGCATCGTGCCGTGGAACTGCAACTTTACCCCAGGCACCGGTTACATCGGCCAGACCAGTACGCATAACAATTGGCTGCCGGCATTTAACATCGCCTACAACGTCACGCCGGATATCATTTTGCGTGGCGCTGCATCGGAGACGATCGCCTATGCCCCATACAACGAACTGGCCCCTTACTTTGAAGCCAATGACACGACGCTGACTGCCACCGCGGGCAATCCGGCCATCAAGCCATACCGCTCGCTCAATGCCGACATTTCGGCGGAGTGGTATTTCAACGACCAGTCGGTGGTTGCGGTTTCGGGCTTCTACAAGAACGTGCTGAACTACGTCGTCAATGCGGCGACGATGCAGACGCGCGAGAACGGTTCGTGGGGCACCTTGTATCCGGGATCCACCGGTCAGTCGCTGGTCGCCAGCGGCATGTGTACGACCGCCGGCATCTGCCAGTACGACGTCTCTGCGCCGGTCAATGGCGGTCGCGCCAAGGTCAAGGGTGCGGCGATCAGCTACCAGCAGGCCTTTGGTGATAGCGGTTTTGGTATCCGCGCCAACTACACGTACTCCGATTCGAGCACGGCAACCGGTGGTCCGCTGCCGTACAACTCGAAGAACTCTTACACGTTTGCTCCGTACTTCGAGCAGGGCCCGTACAGCGCGAGTATTTCTTATAACTACCGCAGCAAGTATCTGTCCGGCGGCTACGTGGCCGGCGCACCGGATGCGTACACCGGCAGTTACAAAGAGCTCGATGCATCGGCGGCCTATGCGTTCAATAAGAACTTCTCCGTGTCCTTCGACATGCTGAATCTGTTGAACTCTGCATACAAGCAGTACCTCGGCCCAACCAATACGGAATTGCTCAACGAGTATGTGAGCGGTCGCGAGTTCATGCTCGAAGCGCACTTCAAGTTCTGATGTAAAGCACCACTTTTCTTCTTCCCCGCCAAGGACCTGGTGATGCTTTGCCAGGTCCACTTTTTTGACGCAAACCACATTGCTGGCGTCTTGGCGCTGTGGATTGTTACAGCGAGATCAGTCGAGCGATGCTAATTGCGAGGGTATGAAGCAATGCGCTTTGGATCGCGGGGAGGCACTTGTTGATCACATCTGCCTTCTGAGCTGGCTTTCTGTGTCGATTCATTTCCACAAGTTTTAAAGGCTGCGCTTGTTGAACAAACCAGAAGCTAGTCATGTGGCTGAAAGCCTTAAGAAGGGTTTGAGCGTGGAGTGAAAGCGTTTTACGCTGTTGGATGGGTGGTCTGCTTTTATAAAAAATGTAATCGACACTGTTGAACAAAATGAAACCCTTGCGTTTCGAGGATAAGTTCTCCTCTGAACGTTCAGCAGCAGGAGACGCCGCCGAAAATCAAGGAGCTTGAGTGTGAATGCAGTCAGCTTCAACAGTAACGCTATGGCACGCGCAAACCATGTAATGGATGTAAAGCATGTCGTGGACAGGTTAATCCGCGCATGCTCCTTAATGACCCTAGGCCTGATCCTTTGGATCGGCGTCACGCCGGCTTACGGTCAATTGCTTGCGTCACCGAAGCCGGTAACTGTTTCCGACGGACACGGTATTGATGTCGCAATGAGGCAAGGGGATTTCGAAAAACTTAGAGACCTTGTCTCGCAAAACCTGACGCCGGAAAATCATGAATATGCATTAGCCGCCTATTACCGATCGATCTTTGATTTGAGCGATTCAGATGCACATTTGAAAAAATGTCTGGCAATAGGAAGGGATGTGCTGGAACGAAATCCAGTTCCCGTATTGCTGTGTGGTAGTGCTCTGGCAGGCAACCACTACATCCGAGGCGACATCAAGGGATGGGCCATCGCTGCAGCAAATACGCGCGATGCCGTAACACCAGTCATCATCCGGATAACGAAAACGTCCAATTTTGTTCTGCCTGGCATATCGGACGTTCCGCTTGAGGACTATTTTGACGTGCCACAAATGGTACCGCCGTCTCCAGCCAGACAATCTATGGTGATACCTAGGAAGGGGATCGATGCGGGAAAGCTGTCTTCCTTCACTGAAAAAGCGAAGGATGGCGTTCTCGAGGACAGGTTGCCATACCTGATATCCGTCAAAATCAATGATGCAGTAGGCCCTATATGGTTTGATACCGGCGCATCGTCAACGGCGCTAGGTGAATTTACCGCAAAGCCTGCCCACGTTAAACAGTATTCGTCGTCCTTTATACCGTTGAACAATACGTTCAACGGGCAAACCGTACAGACCCGCCTGGGAGTGGCTACTACGTTGATTCCAGGGGGTAACGGTTTTGACGAGATAGGTTTCAAAAATTTCCCATTGGTCATAAGCCCTGATATCAAGATTTCGGCGCTAGGCATGAATGCAATTTCGAAACTTGGTTCGATGCTGATCGAGAATACTCAGATTGTCATTCATCCTCGTTCGCATATCGATTGCGAGGATCAACTTCATATAGCGTCCGAGCGGCTTGGCTCAGCCCAGATTTTGCTCAGCTACGCCATAAATGGAAAAAAAGAGGAGATCCTGCTGGATACTGGCGATAATGGATATCTGTCCGCAACGGCCAGTGCTTCCGTAACGGGTTTATCGGGGCCGCTCTCGGCGGAGCGAGCTAACTTTCAAAGAATTGAGAAGGTGCGGTATCAAACAACAGAGGTGACCCTCGGGACGGATGGTCACGCTATAAAAAGGATGATTCGCTATTACCCCGATCGTAAAGCTGTTGCGCCTTATGTCATGGGTTCGGCCGCTCTTGAGGACTTCAATGTATTCCTGGACTTCGATCACGGTAAGGGATGCCTGCTTCCAAAATGACTCAAGGTGTCTGTGAATTTCACACATTAGGCAGCCATGTGCAGTGTGACTGCAGGCGTCGCAGTATTTCCAATCGCGGAGTTTGTGCATGAAGGTTATCCCGTGTTACGTCTTGGCCGCGTTCTGCCTGTGGGTGTTGCAGGTGCAGGCGGCAGAGCCAAAGATGCTGGTCGACCAAGTCGGTTACGACCTACAGGCAGATAAGCAGGTCGTTGTATCGGCGGATCCGGGCACGGCGCTTCATGCTTTTCAGGTGATCGATGCAAAGACCGACAAGCCGGTGTTCACGGGCGCACTGCGCGACACCGGTCCGGTGGATCGGTGGGGTGGTCAGCACTACTGGTTAGGCGATTTTTCGGCGCTGAAAACGCCGGGGCGTTATTACCTGGTGTTAAAAGATCACGGCCATTGCGTGCACTCGGATGACTTCCAGCTGCAAGACAACGTGTTGGAGCGCAACACGCTTTCCAACGTGCTCTATTACTTCAAAGGCCAGCGTGCCAGCGGGCTGATGGACAAGGCGGATCGCCACCTTCCCCGGCCGGACGGCAAGCCGGGCACGCTGGATATCCACGGTGGTTGGTACGATGCGACAGGCGATTACGGCATCCATCTGTCGCACCAGAACCTCACCTCGTATTTCAATACACAGCAATTGCCGTTGGTGGTGTGGAGTCTGCTGCGCAGTTACCAGGAACTCGACGCACGCCACGATCCGAATTTCAGTCAGTACGAGCGCCGCCTGCTTGACGAAGGGCTGTTCGGCGCGGACTTCCTGGTGCGCGACAAGCGTCCGGATGGTTCCTTCTACGAATCGATCGACGCGCCCGGCAAAGACAAGCTTCCACAGGACCGCCGCATCGGCGATCCCAACTGGCGTACGCAGATCAAGCGCAACGCCAGCGATACTACCGAGCGCATAGAGCAGCCGGCCCGTGGGCCGCACGCCTACGAATCCAGCTTCCGTGCGGGCGGCGGCATGGCGATCGCGGCGCTGGCGCTCGCCAGCACGATGAATGCCGAGGGTGACTTCACCCGGCAGGATTATTTGCGCACGGCTGAAGACGCTTACCGCTTCCTGGATGCACATAACAAAGAATTGCTCAACGATGGGGTGGAAAACATCGTTGACGATTACTGCGCACTGCTCGCTGCCACCGAGCTTTATCGCGCGACGCATGATGAAACCTGGCGGCATGCAGCAGATCGCCGCGCGCAAAGTCTTATGGCACGTCTCATCACGCACGATGGGCAAAAGGACTACTGGCGGGCCGATGCAGGAACGCGTCCATTTTTCCATCCCACCGATGCGGGCCTGCCGGTCGTGGCCTTGTTGGAATACGACACCATCGCTACGCCAGCGCAACAAGTAGCGGTGCGCGACACGGTGCGGCGATCGCTGCGTTACGAGTTGCATGTCACGGATGAAGTGAATAATCCCTTCGGTTATGCGCGGCAGTTGGTGCGCATGGGCAACGGCACGGTGCGTACCGCGTTTTTCTTTCCGCACGACACCGAAGCAGCACCCTGGTGGCAGGGCGAGAACGCCCGCCTGGCTTCGCTAGCTGCGGCTGCGCGCATGGCGGCGCCGTTGTTCGCGAACGATGCGGCGTTTCACGCGCAACTGGAAGACTATGCCTGGAACCAGTTGCATTGGATCCTGGGCCGCAATCCCTACGACAGCAGCATGCTGATGGGCAGCGGTCAGCGTAATGCGCCGTACATGTTCTTCCGCTCGTACGAATACACCAGTGCACCCGGCGCCATCATCAATGGGATCACCGCCGGATTGCACGACGAAGACGGCATCGCGTTCGACCTCGGCTATGCCCAGACCGGTCGCGACGACGACTGGCGCTGGACGGAGCAGTGGTTGCCGCATGCTGCGTGGTATTTGTATGCGGTGAGCCTGCCGCATGACTAGGTGATTCTGATCAATGCCGGAACGTGGTGGTCATGTGTCGCTGAGTAGTGCAGGACATAGCTGTCTCCTCGCGAGCGGGGAGTTTGACCGTGCTCTGCCGGTATGCATTGACCGTGAGCCACTCCTCTCCGACTGGTTTCCGGATCGGGTTTGAAGCAGGCTCTGCTAGAGAGAGGGGAGCGGCTGATGAGCGATGCTCAACACGTGCTGGCCGAGCAAGAAGGGCACATGCCCAGGAGATTGCACATGCAGTGTGTCGACACGAACCGACATTCGCGTTTTGGAAAAATCATGCGATGTGCCAGTCTGCTGCTTTGCCTGATGTCGTGCGGCGTGGCGCAAGCTGCCCTGCCATCGCTGATTCCGTTGCCTGCGCAGCTTCAGTCAGCTACGGGCTCCTTCAAGGTTGATGATCAGACGCTTGTCGTGGCGCAGGGCGATGATGCCGCTGCACGCAGGGCAGCGCACTATCTGGTAGATCTTCTTGCGCGCACGCGCGGCCTTCATCTGAAGACAGCGGGCGGCAAAGCGCAAGCAGGCGCTATCGTCTTCGAGCACGACCCGCGGGCAGTCGTGACGCAGGCCCAAGGATATTCGCTTGATGTGACGCCTCAAGGTATTCATATCGCCGCGCGCGATGACGCGGGCCTGTTCTATGGCGCCGTGACACTTTGGCAGTTGCTGACGCCGGACGCACAGCGCGGAGCGGTGGACGTTCCTGTGCTGCATATTCGCGATTGGCCGCGTTTCGCCTGGCGCGGTCTCATGCTCGATTCCGCGCGACACTTCCAGTCGGTGACGGACGTTGAAGCGTTGCTGGACCAGATGGCCCAGCACAAGCTCAATGTGCTGCACTGGCATCTCACCGACGATCAAGGCTGGCGCATCGAGATCAAGCGCTATCCCGAGTTGACGCGCATCGGTGCGTGGCGTACGCCGCCCGATGCCGGTCATGACGGCGAGCCGGTGCGCTACGGCGGCTTTTACACGCAGGAGCAAATCCGCAGCGTGGTGGCCTACGCTGCCGCACGCCACATCACGATCGTTCCTGAAATCGATATGCCGGGCCATGCCCAGGCGGCGGTCGCTTCGTATCCGCAGGTGGGTGTGACCGGCAAGCGCCCATCGGTGTCGGTCGACTGGGGCGTCAACCCGTATCTCTACAACGTGAACGACGCGACATTCCAGTTCATCGATAACGTGCTCGATGAGGTGATGGCGCTGTTTCCCTCGCAGTACATCCACGTAGGCGGCGACGAAGCGATCAAGGATCAATGGAAAGCCTCGCCGGCTGTGCAAGCCAAGCTTCACGCATTGCATCTCAAGGATGAAGATGCCCTGCAAGGATGGTTCATTGGCCGCGTGGGGCGCTATCTCGCCGCACATGGGCGGCGCCTGATCGGTTGGGATGAAATTCTGGATGGTGGCGTGCCGGCCGATGCAACGGTCATGTCCTGGCGTGGTACCGAGGGGGCGATCAAGGCTGCGCAGCTCGGGCATGATGTGGTGATGTCGCCCTCGCCGGATCTTTATCTCGATAGCGTGCAGAGCAATCTTCCCGATGAGACGGCCGGCCGGAATCCGGTGCGTACGTTGGAAGATATTTATAAGTTCCAGCCCATTCCCGCCTCGCTCAATGCTTCGCAAGCCGCACATGTGCTCGGTGCCCAGGTCAATGTCTGGACGGAACACATGCCGACCATGCAGCACGTCGAGCATGCCGTATTCCCCAGGTTGGATGCCTTGAGCGAAGTGGTGTGGTCGCCGGCCTCGGCGCGCCACTGGAAGCGTTTTCTCGCGCGCTTGCCTGCCCAATTGGAACGTTATGCCGGGCAACATATCGCTTACGCCGACAGCGCTTTTGAGCCGGTGATCAGCCTCGACGCCAATGCCGCCTTGAAGCAGGGCACGGCCAGGGTCACGCTTTCCGATCAGGCCAGCTATGGCGTCATTCATTACACCACCGACGGCAGCACACCCGATGTGCACGCAGCGGTCTATCGCATGCCTTTCACGGTGAAGCTACCTGTCACGGTCAAGGCGGCCACCTATGCCGACGACCGTAGCCTGCTTGCTGCGCCGCGTGAACGCGTGCTGGATCGAGCGCATTTGCTCAGTCGCCTGGGCGTGACATTGCCCAATTGTCCCGGTAGCGATTTTCGCTTGCGCGTGCAGCCGATGCCGGACGCGGTCAGCATGCATCCCGTCTATGCCATCAATGTTTTCGATGGATGCCAGCAATATCCCTCGGCGCCGCTGGATGGCATCGGATCTATCCACGTCGAGACCGTCAGGCTTGAGCGCAACTATGCACTGGCCCATGACGAGAAACTCGTCGTGCAACGGCCGCACACGACGCCTTACGGCGAATTGGTTGTGCACCGCGATCGATGCGATGGGCCGGTGCTGGCCACGCTGCCGCTGCCGAAACCATTGCAGGACAACCGCCGTTTCGTCCTCGATGCGCCGCTGCCTGCACAGCATGGCGAACATACGCTCTGTCTGTTGTTTACTGCGCCGACAGATGGTCCGCTTTACGCGCTCAGCCGCGTCTCATTAATACCTGTAATCAAAGGCAAACCTATACATTAAGCCGCCGCCTAAGCCGGCGTACATAACCGGGATATGTGGCGGGATGCACGGCCGCAGCCATCCTTTTGGTCAACGGTTCCGGCGATTCGGCAGGAACAAAGCTATTTCGTCGTCACCGCCAGCAACGGCTACGTAGCCTCCAATCCGCCCGGCTACAACCAGGCCCTGCAGGCGGGTTGAACATGGCGCTGTATACTCCGCCGCATGTTCCGCCTTGGGGAAGAGCAGGACTGCAATGATGACTCCCGAACGCATCATGGCCTGGGCGATACCGGGCTTCTTTGTGCTGATCGGCATCGAGTTGCTGGTCGCCAAATGGCGCGGGCGTGATGTCTATTACGCGAACGATGCGATCAATAGCCTTGGCCTGGGCATGGTTTCGCAGATCGTCGGTGTGTTTACCAAGGTGTTTGCGATCGGCATTTACGGCTGGTGCGCAAACCATTTGGCGCTATGGACCTTGCCCGCGAATCGCATCGGGGTATGGGTGAGCGGACTGCTGTTTTACGATTTGCTTTATTACTGGCTGCACCGCATGGGACATGAAGTGAATGTTCTGTGGGCGGCGCACGTCGTGCATCACCAGAGCGAGAGCTACAACCTGACGACTGCGCTGCGTCAAACGGGTAGCGGCTTTCTGTTGGGATGGTTGTTCTATCTGCCGATGGCCTTGCTTGGCTATCCCACGCAGGTATTCGCTGTTATTGCGTTGATCGATCTGCTTTACCAGTTCTGGGTCCATACCGAAATGGTGGGTCGCCTGGGATGGTTCGATCGTGTGTTCTGTTCGCCGTCGAATCATCGCGCGCACCATGCGGTGAATGATCGCTATCTGGATCGCAATTACGGCGGCATTCTGATCGTGTGGGATCGTTTGTTCGGCACATTCGTGGAGGAGAACGACGAGGATCCTCCGGTGTATGGCACACGCTCGCCGCTACAGAGCTGGAATCCGCTATGGGCGAATGTCGACGTGTATGGGGCGATGCTCAAGGACAGTTGGCATGCATGCCATTGGCTGGACAAGCTGCGGGTATGGATCAAGCCGCCTGGCTGGCGTCCCGCGGATGTCGCGGAACGTTTTCCCAAAGCTGCTTTCGACATGGCGCACGCGCGTTATAACCCGCCCATTTCACCGGTATTGAAAGCTTATTGCGTGGTGCAATTTGCCTTGCTTCTGCTCGTCGGCGTGAACTTCCTGGATGGGGCGCCCGCGCTTCCTTTCATGCAAGCCGTGGCTTACGCCATGTATCTGATGTACAGCCTGTGGGTCATCGGTTTCTTGATGGAAGGACGTGGCGTAGGTATGGGCCTGGAGATGTTGCGCACGGCGGGTACCGCGCTGGCGGTGGCATGGGGTGGTCGCTGGTTCGGAGTGCCTCGTCTCGACCCGCGCATGGTTTTGGCGGTGGTGGCAGTGTCAGGTGCGAGTGCGCTGGCCATCATCGGCATCGCGGCTTATGAGCGTCGGCACGCAGGCGCGACGCGTCCGGTCTCTGCATAAGCTGCGGTGCAGCACAGCAAGCCTGCCGACCATGACGGCAGGCAGCCGTACAAATCGTTCGCTTTCGCTATGATCGACGCTTTCGTTTTTGGAGAGGCGCCGATGGGCTTCCTGAGCCGGATGCTACGGCACAAGGCCGTTGAACAATTGCAAGCGGAAGCCGGGCAGCGTGGCGACTTCCGTCGCGTGCTGGGTCTGTGGCAACTCACCGCCATCGGCATCGGCGGCATTATCGGCGTGGGCATCTTCGTGCTGGCCGGCCAACAGGCGGCGATGAATGCCGGTCCTGCGGTGGCGCTGAGTTTCATCATTGCCGGTTTCGGCAGTGCATGCGCCGCGCTTTGCTACGCGGAGTTCGCCGGGCTGATTCCGGTGACCGGCAGCGCGTATACCTATGGCTATGCGGTGCTGGGCGAATTCGTCGCCTGGGTCATCGGCTGGGATCTGTTGCTGGAATACGCATTGGTGGTAGCGGTCGTGGCGATCGGCTGGTCCGGTTATGTGCAGGTGTTGCTTAGTTCGGTAGGCGTCCATCTGCCGGATTGGGCGCAGCAAAGCATGAGTACGCAGACGATGACGTACTACCTGCAGCAGATCTTCGGCGTACATGGCGCGCACGCGGTGGCCGCGCCGAGCGATGGGCATCGTTTCAACATCATTGCCGCTATCGTGTCGTTGCTGGTGGCAGCGCTGCTGACCGTACGCACGGAATGGGGGGCGCGCTTCAATACGCTGGTGGTAGCCATCAAGGTGATCGGCGTGTTGCTGGTGGTCGGTGTGGGTGCGTTCTACATACATGTCTCCAACTGGCATCCGTTCATTCCGCCGCGCGTCGTCGATGCACAGGGCGTAGGGCATTTCGGTTGGGCCGGCGTGCTGACGGGCGCGAGCGTGGTGTTCTTCGCCGTATTCGGCTACGACACCTTGACGACGGCGGCGGAAGAGGCACGTCACCCGCAGCGTGATTTGCCTCGTGCGGTGCTGCTCTCGCTTGCCGTCGCCATGGTGTTGTACATCGCGGTGTCGCTGGTGCTGACCGGCATTACGCACTACAGCCACCTGGGCGGCGATGCATCGGTATCCGATGCATTCGAATCGATCGGCCTGCATTGGCTGAGCATCACGATTGCCGTGGCAGCGGTGATCGGCGTAACCAGCGTGCTGTTTGCTTTCATGCTGGGCGCAGCGCGCATCTGGTTTGCGCTTGCGCGGGATGGTTTGCTGCCCGGCTGGTTCGCGCACATCCACCCGACGTTCGGCACGCCCGCACGGCCGACGGTGATCCTGGGTGTCTTCACGGCGGTGGTATCGGGCCTGTTGCCGATCGGCGAAGTGGCCGAGTTGGTGAACATCGGCACGCTCAGCGCCTTCATCATCATTTGCACGGCAGTGCTGGTGCTACGCCTGCGCAAACCGCACGTGGTGCGCAGCTTCCGCGCGCCGGCGCTGGCGGTGGTCGCCCCGCTGGGCGTGTTGTTTTCGCTGCTGCTGATTTTCGGTGTGCCGTGGCTGGACAGCGATGGCTGGCATCGCATCGGCGGTCTACCGTGGATCACGTTCGAGCGTTTCATCATCTGGATGGCGCTGGGGTGTGTGATCTATTTCGGATACGGGATCCGGCACAGCAAGTTGGAACGTCCCTGATAAAAAGCGAACCGGATGCGATGGATGCCGATGCTCCATCGCGTTGCATGTATTTGCGCTTCGTCGTGCAAGTCAGCTTTTTCTTCTCGCGTTGCACCATAAGAAGAGGGCGTCCGGCATGACGTCTGGCAGGGGAGGGGGGCAGGCGTTTGGCTCACCATGCGGGGGCATCCGCCGATAGGCGGTCTCATCGTCCTGCCATCCTTCTGGGGGTTTTGCCTGGATGGCACCTGCCTGGAGTCCTTGCGTGAAGTCCCATTCCTTGCGTTTCAGCTTGATCGCTGCTGCTGTCATGGCAGCCTGTTCTTTGTCGGCCACGGCAGCCGCGCAGTCTGAGTCCACTGCCGTGCCGCCACCGGCCGATCAGCCTTACGCAGGCATGCTGACAGTCAATGTGGATCTCTCTGATGCCGGCAAGCGCATCTTCCGTTCGCACGAAACCATTCCGGTGAAATCGGGTGCGCTCACCCTGTTCTATCCCAAGTGGATTCCGGGCGAACACGCGCCCTCCGGTCCGGTGGAAAACGTCGCCGGCCTGATCATTCGCGCCAACGGCAAGCAACTGCCCTGGCGCCGTGACCTGCGCGATATGTTCGCGATTCATCTCGACGTGCCGCAGGGCGTAAACCAGCTCGATCTCGAATTCGAATTCCTCTCGCCGGGTGCTGGCGAAGGCAGCAATTTCGGCGCCAGTGCATCCTCCACGCCTGATCTGGTCGATGTGGAATTCAACCAGGTGGCGTTCTATCCGGCCGGGTATTACACACGCCAGATCCAGATCCAGCCCACCGTGGAATTGCCGCAGGGTTGGAAGTTCGGGACGGCGTTGCAGGTGGAGAGCCAGTCCGGCGCCACCATTCATTTCAAGCCAGTGAGCTTCAATAACTTCGTGGATTCGCCGCTGATCGCCGGTGCGCATTTCAATCGCGTCGACCTCACGCCCGGCGGTAGCGTGCCGGTGCATTTGAACGTGGTGGGCGATTCGGCCAAAGACGTGCAGCTCACTCCCAAACAGTTGGAGCAGCAGCGCAACGTCGTGAAGCAAACCAACTTGCTGTTCGGGGCCCATCACTACAGTCACTACGACTTTTTGCTGACGCTGTCGGATCACACCGGACACTTCGGTCTGGAGCATCACCAGTCCAGCGACGATCGCCTGCCGGCGGATTTCTTCACCGATGACGACATGCACCTGGTTGCGGCCAGCCTGATGCCGCATGAATTCGTGCACTCGTGGAACGGTAAATTCCGCCGTCCGGCCGACTTATGGACGCCGAATTTCAACGTGCCGATGCAGGACGATCTGCTTTGGGTTTACGAAGGCCTCACCGATTACTGGTGCGGCGTGCTGACGGCACGCGCAGGGCTGTGGACACCGGCGCAATACCGCGACTCGATCGCTAACATCGCCGGCGCCATGACCTATCGCACCGGTCGCGCCTGGCGCTCGCTGCAGGATACCGCCGACGCTTCGCCGCTCACTTATTACGGCTCCGGCAGCTGGATCAACTGGATCCGCGGCACCGATTTCTATCCGGAAGGCCAGCTGCTGTGGCTGGACGTCGATACCAAGATCCGCGAACTCAGCAACGGCAAGCGTTCGCTGGATGATTTCGCGCATGCCTTCTACGGCATGGACAACGGCAGCTACGTCACCAAGACCTACACCTTCGATGATGTGGTCAACACGCTCAATCAGGTGCAGCCGTTCGATTGGGCGAAGTTCCTGCGCGATCGCCTGGATTACACCGGCCCCGACTTGCCCGAGCACGGCATCGAAGACGGCGGCTGGAAGCTGGTATTCAACGACACGCCGAATGCGGAAGAGAAAGCCCTTGAAGGTCTGCGCCATGGTGCGAATCTGGCGTATTCGATCGGCCTGACGGTCAGCCAGAAGGGCCGCATCGGCGACGTGCAATGGAATGGTCCCGCCTTCAAGGCTGGCCTGGTGCCAGGCTTGACCATCGTGGCCGTCAACGGTCGTGATTTCTCTACCGATGCGCTGAAAGATGCGATCACCGCAGCCAAGTCCTCCCAGGCGCCGATCGAGTTGCTGGTGCAGAACGTGGACGTCTACAGCACGGTCAAGGTGGACTACCACGGTGGCCTGCGCTATCCGCATCTGGTGCGTGGCGACGGCAAGGATCTGATCGGGGCGATCGTCGCGCCGCGGACCAAGTAAGCGGCGTCTTGCTCCTCGCCGGGAAGCAAAGCTTGAAACGCCTCCCCCTGCTTGCAGGGGGAGGCAGAGCAGTAGGGATTGCGCTGCGTGCAAGGGTGACCACACCCAGTCAAGATCCCCGCCCGTCTGCCGATATTTCTCGCAAGGGGAGAGGCTTCGAGTCGGGGATATGGCCGGATTCTGGAAACGACTGTTTGCACGCGAGGAGCTTCATGAGCGACCGCGCTTCGGCGTGGTATTGCCCTGGCCGGAAGAGGCGTCGCCTGAGACACAAGCACTGCCGTTGAGCAGTGCCGATGTCCAGGATTGGTTCTATCGCCTGGTGCTGGGAATGCCTGTTTCGGATGCCATGGAATGGCGGCCGCAAGAGCAGGTCATGATCAAGCGGCTGGATGAGTTGTGCGGAGGCGATCGCTTCGATATCGCCAGCTTGCCGCGCCTGCCGGAAGTGCTGCCGCAACTGCTGCGCCTGCTGAAGAGCGAGCATTCCGATGGAACCAAGGTCGCGAAGTTGATAGGTCGTGACCCGGTGCTGGTCGGTGAAGTGATGCGCGTGACGCGCAGCGCACATTACCGCACGGCACGCCCGATCAGCAGTCTTCAGCACGCCGTAGTGCTGCTGGGGCATGACGGTTTGCGCCAGATGGTCACGCAACATGTGATGAAGCCGATCCTGCAGGCGAGTGCGGGTATGCTCGGGCACGCCGCGGGTCAGCGCCTATGGGACCACGCCGAGCGTTGCGCGCACGCCAGCATGTACATGGCCAGGGGCCACGGCGATCCGTTCGAAGCCTATCTCGCCGGCGTGGTTTGCAATGCCGGCGTGGGCGCGATGGTCAGGGTGCTCGATCAGGAAGCGCCACCGACGCTCGGCGTTTTCAGCCGCGCGTTTTTGATGAGCTATATCCACCTCGCCAATCACATTACCCTGCGTGCGGCGAGACATTGGGAATTGCCGCCGAATGTGATCGAAGCTCTGCGCGAACGGCTGGAAATCCGTTCGAAGGCCGCCGTGACCGAATTGGGCAATGCGCTGCTTGCTGCCGATCATTTGGCGATGATCCAGATGCTGGCGGACAACCATGTGATCGATCGCGCTACGCCGCCCGCACAGAATCGCCTGGACCGGTTGCCCGACGTACTGGTCGATCGCGCGCAACAGGAGGTACGGCGTGTATTTCGCGCGAACGAAGGCTACGTGGGCTAGCGGCGCAAGCTTGCGTGCTTGCGCCGTGTCTTCATGCTTTGCCGTGTTCGATCAGGCGTTGCCAGAAGGCCTCCGCCGCCATCGGTGCGCCGAACAGAAAGCCTTGCATCTGTGAGCATCCCGCATTGCGCAGGAAAGCGCTTTGCACTTCGGTTTCCACGCCTTCCGCGATCACATCCTTGTTGAGGCTGCGCGCCATCGCGATGATGGCGCTGGTGATGGCGGCCGTTTCAGCATCCTGAGTGATATCGCGGACGAAGGCGCGATCGATTTTCAAGGCATCGACCGGGAAATGTTTGAGATAGGACAAGCTGCTGTAGCCGGTGCCGAAATCATCCAGCGACAGGCGCACGCCGCGTTGGCGTATGCGCCGCAATAATCGAATGGTGCCGTCGCCGCCGCTCATCACGGTGCGCTCGGTGAGTTCGAGTTCGAGCAGGCCGGGATCGAGTCCTGTTTCGTTGAGAATGCTATCCATGCGCTCGTAAAAACCGGCGTACTGGAATTGCAGCGGCGAAACGTTTACCGAGACCGGAATCGGGTGGCCTTGCCGTTGCCAGGCGCGCGCTTGTGCGCAGGCTTCGCGCAGAGCCCAGGTGCCGATCGAAACGATCAGGCCGGTATCTTCCGCTACCGGAATGAACTGGTCCGGCACAAACAGGTCCTGCCCATTCACCTGCAGGCGCAATAACGCTTCCGCGCCGACAATGTGACCGAGCGTGGCATCTACTTTCGGCTGATATTGCAAAGACAGCTCGCCATGTGCCAGCGCGTGGCGAAGCACGTTTTCAATCCGCTGGCTGGCAGCGGAGCGCTGGCTCATCTCTGGCGCGTAGAAGCAGTAGCCGTGGCGCCCCTGCATTTTTACTTCGTACATCGCTGCATCGGCTGTCCGTACCAGCGCATCCGGTTCGGTGCCGTCGCGCGGAAACAGGCTGATGCCGATGCTGGCGCGGATGTCGAGCGCTGGAAGATGCGAGACATGCGTTTGCGCACAGGCATCCAGCAGCTTGCGCGCGAAATCGGCGGCTTCGTCGGCATCGTCCACGCGCGGCAGCAGCACGACGAATTCATCGCCGTTGTAGCGGAAAGCGAGATCCTCGCCGTCACGCAACGCGCCGCGAATCTGATGCGCCACCGCCTGCAGCACCTGGTCGCCCACGCCGTGACCAAGCGTGTCGTTGACGCGCCGGAAATGATCCAGGTCCAGATACAGCAGAGCGCATTGGCGATGACGCTGCGTCGCCATCGCCGTGGCCTGCTCGATGCGCGCATACAACAGGCTGCGATTGGGCAGGCCGGTCAGCGTGTCGTGCTGGGCCAGCTGGATCATCTTCAATGCGAGCGTGCGGTTCTCGCTGATGTCATGGCAGACCAGCACCCCACCGGTCACGTTGCCAGTGTGATCGTGGATCAATGCGGTGGAGGTTTCGATCGGCGTTTCAAAGCCATTGCGATGAAGCAGGATCGCGCGGCCACTGAAATCCACGATGGCATTGCGCCGGATCGCCTGGCGCAACGGATTGTCCAGCGGCTGGCGCTGATTGATGTCACGCAGCCGGAAAACGTCATCCAATGGGCAGCCCTTGGCATCCGCGCTGGCCCACCCGGTCATGGCTTCCGCGATCGGATTGAGCGAGGTGACGTTGAGCGAAACGTCCGCGGTGATCACCGCATCACCGATCGAATTGAGGGTGACTTCGGCCAGCTGGCGCTCGCGAAACAACGCTTCTTCGTATTGCTTGCGTTTGGTGATGTCCTGGACCTGGCTCACCAGATAGTTCAGTTGGCCCGATTCGCTGCGAACCTGCGCCACGCTCAACAGGACATGCACGATATGCCCGTCGTGATGGATATAGCGCTTTTCGGTTTGGAAGGCTTCGCGCTTGCCGTTGGCGATCTGGTCGGCCAGTGCCTCGTTGACCGGAAGATCATCCGGATGGGTCACTTCACGCCACGTCATGCCGCGCATCTGCGCTTCGGTGTAACCCAACATGTTGCATAGCGACGCGTTCACGCGCTGGTATCGGCCACCGGGAAGGATCAGCGCCATGCCTACCGCAGCATGCTGGAACGCCTGCGAAAAGCGCTGTTCGCTTTCGCGCAACTGCTCTTCCAGTGCGTGCCGCTCGGTGATGTCGGTGAACACGGTAAACACACCGCGCAAACGGCCTTGTTCATCTCGGTCGGGGGTGAAGCTGCCGTGCACATAGCGATGCTGCGAGCGATTGAAAAGCTGCCCTTCGTAGCTGGAGGCATGCCCGCCCAGCGCTTGCAGCAGGGCGGAGCGCAGGCGCAGATAGCTTTCCGGATCCAGCACCTCGCTGATCGGACGGCCCATGATGTCGGCCGGATTGATGTCGAACCAAAGGCGGTATGCCTCGTTGGCGAAGATGAATCGCTCGTGTGGATCGATGTACGTGATCAGCGCGGGTACGTTTTGTACGACGTGAGCGAGCAGGTCGAGCCCCTGTTCTGGGGGCAACGAATCGTCTTCGACGGAAGGCGTCAGCTTGGGCATGCGAGTTCGGTTCGACCGAGATGGGCACATCATGCGCCGGACGGCGTTTCAATTGCACCTGCGACAGTTGCGAGGCTGTCGCAGCCAGCCGTATCAGTGCAAAGAGGCCGAAGGCGCGCCGAGCTGGCCGGAGTCGTCGAGCTGGATCCGGCCGAGTGCATGCAGATCGTTGGCGGTACCGAAACGGTCGGCCAGTGCAGTCATCATCGCGCCGAGCGCTTCCGGTTGCAGGGGATAAGCATGAGCCAGCACCTGCGCGCGGCCCGCCTCTCCATGCTGCGCCACCGTCACCGCCACGATACCGAGCCCGGCCGCTTCATGGGCGAAGAGTGCCGGGGCATCGTAACCATCGTGAGGCGCAGCCAGGATATCGGCCAGCCAGCCTTCTCCGCCGGCCGAGGCGGAAGCGGTGTCGAGTTGGAGTGGCAGGCCATGCGCCCGCAGCAGTGCCGCGTACTGGCGTAACTCGAACAGGATGCCGGCAAAGCCATGGCCGCGTTCGGAAAGAGCACCGGTTTGTTCCGCCAGCCATGTTGCAGGCGATTGCACCCAAGCCTTGCCATCGGCATAGCGCCAGCCAAGACCGCGCGCACTGAGTGTCGTTTCAGCCCGATAGGGCGTCAGCATGGCGGCTTCCAGCAGCTGCCACAGGGGTGCGAGATTCACATGTTCATATTGCACGCAGGTCAGTGCGAGCAAGTCATCGCGGCTCAGGTAGCGCGCATGTTCGAGGTGAATGCCTAAATGGCGCATCAGCCAATCGGCGGTGCGCGCGCCGGCTTCGCCACGGCCAACCAGTTCGACTTCCAACTGTTCGGATAGCTCAAGCGCCATGTCTTCGGGTACCAGCAAGCTGAGCGGCAGCAGGCGCATCGGTCCGTCGGCATAAGCCGGATCCGGTTCGAGCGGCTGCGCTGGCATGCGTCCCTCGTGGCTGCCGAAAGCGACGACGTTTTCCAGCTGGCCACGAGGGACACGGCGCGCCAATTCATCCAGCGTCGCCCAGACGGGGAAGCCGGGGCGCAGCAGTTCGACGGCGTCGAAGACCGCGCCAGCGACCGCCAACCGGGCTTGTGCGACCTGCGGCACCAGCGCATGCAGATCCTCCGCCACCAGCGCGGCCAGTGCCGCCGCCTCGTCGCGCTGCAAGCTCAGTCGCTGCGGATGGTCTCCGGGTGAGAGTTCCAGGGCCAGGACGGCGGACAGCGCTTGCAGCGGCGTGGATTCCACGTGGAGATACCTGATTGAACGGGGCGATCAAACGAATGGAGGCGTGGATGAGCGGCGCATCGTGCCTGCCGCCCATGCCCTGCTGCCATGCAGCCAAGCAAGTCTAACATTCGCTGATTGCCAGCCGATTCGGGCTTTCGCGAACGCAGCAAGCGGGTTAGCCTTGCCTGATCGGTGTATCGGGATCAAGTGAGGCTATGGAAAACACGCAGCAGCGCGTTGGCGTCATCGGTGGTGTGCGCATCCCGTTCTGCCGCAACAACACTGCCTATGCGGACGTGGGCAACTTCGGCATGTCGGTGAAGGTGCTGGGCGCCCTGGTGGAACGCTTTGGGCTGCATGGGGTGGAACTCGGCGAAGTCGCCATGGGTGCGGTGATCAAGCACTCCTCCGAATGGAATCTGGCGCGCGAAGCGGTGCTCAGTTCCGGCCTGGCCCCGACCACACCCGGCATCACCACGGCGCGTGCCTGCGGCACCTCGCTCGACAACACCCTCATCATTGCCAACAAGATCGCGGCCGGACAAATCGAAGCCGGTATTGCCGGCGGGTCGGATACCACGAGCGATGTGCCGATCGTTTACAGCCAGCGCCTGCGCAAGCGTCTTCTTGCCGTCAATCGCGCCAAGACGCCGCTGGACAAGCTGAAGACTGCCGTGCGCGGGTTTTCGTTCAGTGAATTGAAGCCGGCGTTTCCCGGCGTAGCTGAGCCACGCACCGGCATGTCGATGGGGGAACACTGCGAAAAGATGGCGCGCGAATGGCGCATCGGCCGCGAGGAACAGGATCGCCTTGCACTGGAAAGCCACCGCAAACTCGCCGCCGCCTACGAAGCGGGTTTCTTCGATGATTTGGTGGTGCCGTTCCGCGGATTGAAGCGCGATGGTTTCTTGCGCCCCGATAGCAGCATGGAAAAGCTGGCCGCATTGAAGCCCGCCTTCGACAAGAGTTCCGGCCTGGGCACGCTGACCGCCGGCAATTCCACCGGCCTGTCCGACGGTGCATCGGCGGTGCTGCTGGGCAGCGAGGCGTGGGCAGCGAAGCGCGGGCTGACAATCCAGGCCTACGTACGCGATGCCGAGGTGGCGGCGGTGGATTTCGTGCACGGCGAAGGCCTGCTGATGGCACCCACGATCGCGGTACCACGCATGCTGGCGCGGCATGGCCTCAGCCTGCAGGATTTCGACTTCTATGAAATTCATGAAGCCTTCGCGGCGCAGGTACTGTGCACCTTGCGTGCATGGGAATCAGCCGATTACTGCAAAAACCGGCTTGGCCTGGATGCTCCCTTTGGCAGTATCGATCCGGCCAGGCTCAATGTGCATGGCTCCAGCCTTGCCGTAGGACATCCTTTTGCCGCCACGGGCGCACGCATCGTCGCCACGCTTGCGAAGTTGCTGGAACAGAAAGGCACGGGCCGCGGATTGATTTCCATCTGCACCGCAGGCGGCATGGGCGTGACAGCCATCCTGGAAAGGCCTTGAGCCGGGCGCTAGCCGTACCATCATGCCGAGATTGCGTACTACTGCCACGTTGAGTCTGCTCGCACTGCTGATTGGCGTTGCTGGCACGGCGTGGCTCAGCGATCAGACGGCAGGACGTGCGGAGTGGCCTGGACTGCGCGCAAGAACCGTTGCGCGCACGACGCATCATCGTATCCATCATCGTGCCCTGCACCCTGTCGCGGTAATACGTCGCCATCACGTGCCTGTCACCGACCATGCCGCGGCGTTTGCATCTGCGCAGAGCCAGGCGGTGCCTTTGATACCCGTGTCGATGCCGACGACATCGTTGCCCATGTCACGCATGCGTCACCACGATGCGGGGCATCTTGTTCTGCATCTGGTCATCGATGGAGAAGGCGAGGTGACCGGCGCATCCGTCGCGCAATCCAGCGGTGATGCCATACTCGATGCGAATGCCATGGCGATTGCGCAACACTGGCGCTTTGCCGTTCCGGTCGATCATCCACAAGGCTTCAGTGGTGATTTGCCGATGCGTTTCACCACCTCCGCGCCGCTGGCACAAACGCTTTAAAGCTTTATATGACAGCGGATTCACCGCTGTATGTATGCCTTGATGTTTCTGCAGCGTCAGCGCCGATGACGCCACTGCTCGGATCAGGCCGCGGTTTCCATGCCGCGCAGCAACTCGAAGAATGCCCTGGGTGCGTGATTCACCGGCACCGATGGTTCTTCATGTCCTGCGGCGTACGCCACAACCAGTTCCCAGCACAACTCGGGGCCTGACAGTTCCGCGATGCCGATGGCGGGGCGGCGTGCCCGTGCAATCGCTTCCGGGAGCAGGGCGATGCCCAAGCCACGGCGCACAAGTTCGAGCAAGGTATCCAGGTCGCTGACTTCGAAAGCGATATGGCGCTCGATGCCGGCTTCCGTAAAACCACGATCGATAAGCTTGCGCGTACCCCAGTCCAATTCGAAATCGACGAACGGCTGATCACGCAATGCGCTCAACGGTACGTCGACGCGGCCCGCTAGCGGATGATCCGGTGCGCAGGCAATGACCAATGCTTCGCACGCGATCATGGTGGTTTCCACATCCGGTGAGGGTTCGGACAGGGGAAGAAAAGCCAGGTCCAAGCGACCGCTGCGCACTTTCTCCAGCAATTGCGATGCACCGCCCTGGCACAAACGCACTTCGACGCCGGGGTGTTGCGCGTGGAATTGTTCGATCAGCGACGGCAAATCGAGAAACGCCGGCAAGCTTTGCATAGTTCCGATGCTCAAGCTGCCGCGCCTCAACCCCTGCACAGCGGTGACGGCTTCACGCGCAGCATCCACGGCTTCAAGCGCGGCCTTGGCCTTATTGAGAAAGACCTTGCCGGCCGTCGTCAGGCGAACTTGTCGCGTACTACGCACGACCAATTGCGCATCCAGTTCCGCTTCGAGCAGACGGATCGAGGTGGAAAGGGCCGATTGCACGATGTTCACCCGGCGCGCCGCGCGCGTGAAATGGCTCTCCTCGGCGAGCGCCACGAAGTGCTGTAGCTGGCGAAGTTCCATGATGCTCCTGGCGGGCTCGTTTCATGTGGAAAACAGATTAATCATATCAAAATATTCAATTTGAATGATGAGATGAAGAGGACTACTTTCGCATCGCTCCCCCTTCCCCAAAGAGATCGCCCCATGGCAACCCAACCTTCCATTGCCTCGTCAGCCACGCCGCTGCCCACCCGCCGGCTTGGCTTGACCGATATGCACATCACCCGTGTCGGCTTCGGCGCCTGGGCCATCGGCGGCCCCGATTGGGCCGTCGGTTGGGGCTCGCAAGATGACAGCGACTCCATCGCCGCCATTCGCCACGCGGTCGAGCGCGGCATCAACTGGATCGATACGGCCGCCATCTACGGCCTCGGTCATTCCGAAGAGGTCGTGCGTCGTGCGCTTGCCGCATTGCCGTCGGACCGGCGTCCTTATGTGTTCACCAAATGCGGCCTCGTATGGGACGAAAACAATCGCAAAGCACCGCCGCGTCAAGTCGGTGCGCCGGCCAGCCTCCGACGTGAAGTCGAAGCATCGTTACAGCGGTTAGGTGTTGAACGCATCGATCTTTATCAGATGCACTGGCCGGCCGAGGATGGCACGCCGCTCGAAGCGTACTGGCAGACGTTGCTGGATCTGAAAAAGGAAGGAAAGGTGCGCGCAGTAGGCCTTTCCAACCACAACGTTCAACAGCTCGAAGCCGCCGAAGCGCTAGGGCATGTCGACACCCTGCAACCGCCGTTCTCGCCCATCCGCCGCACGGTCGGTGCCGGAGAATTGCCGTGGTGCCATCAGCACCAGACGGGCGTGATCGTCTACAGCCCGATGCAGTCTGGCTTGCTCACCGGGACCTTTACCGTGGAGCGCGCCAAGGCTCTGCCGAAAGATGATTGGCGTTCGCGCAATGCGGAATTCACCGGCGACAAGCTGATGGCCAATCTCAAGCTGGCCGATGCGTTGCGGCCGATCGCCGAACACCACCAGGTATCGGTGGCCGCAGTGGCTGTTGCCTGGACCTTGGCATGGCCGGCTGTCACGGGCGCGATTGTGGGTGCACGCAGTCCCGCACAAGTGGACGGCTGGCTGGCCGCGGCGACCTTCGAACTCTCGCATGAAGAGATGCTGGTAATCGCCGACGCCATCCAATCAAGCGGCGCCGGAACGGGCCCGGTCATGCCTGTCGCGTGATGGCAGGTTCTGGTTTGCAAACCGGCATATAGCAACGTTGCCGTCGTAAGCGAAAGCCACCCCATCGAAGGATTGCTTTCGTCCATCAGCGTCGATCTGAAGATCGTGGCTTCGGTGCGACGAAGGCGATCTGAACACGCTTCCTTTTATGTGAGAAAACACCATGAAGTTCCTGTGTAAGCGGGTTGTCTCCGCGTGCCTTTTATGTACGCCGTTTGTCACGAGCCTGCATGCGCAAAGCGTGTCGTCAGCGCATGTCGATGTGCTCGCCAAGAGCGATCGTTCTTGGAATGGCGTGCCGTATCCGTCCTATCCCAAGGGTCGGCCGCAATTGACGGTGTTGAAAATGACCATTCCGCCGCACACCGCCTTGCCGTGGCACACCCACCCCATGCCGAATGCGGGCTACGTACTTTCCGGTCAACTGACCATCGAAGACAAACGCAGCGGCAAAAAGCAGACGTTCAAAACGGGGCAGGCCTTTACGGAATCCGTCAACGATATCCATCGTGGCGTCAGCGGCGATCAGCCCACGGTACTGATCATCACCTATGCGGGGATACCCGGCGAGCCGACGTTCAGGCCCGTCAAAGGCGGGAAGCCGGAGTATCAATAAATCTCGTGGCCAACTTGTATTGCATGTGGTGGTGAACGGGTTGGGCGATGTGATAAGCGCTTCGGTCGCACAATCGAGTAGCGATGCTGTGCTGGACGCCCATGCCGTAGCGATCACGCAGCACTGGCGCTTTGCCGTTCCGATCGATCATCCACAAGGCTTCAGTGGTGATTTGCCGATGCGTTTCACCACCTCCGCGCCGCTGGCACAAACGCTTTAAGGCTTCACGTGACAGCGGATTCATCGCTGTAATGCATGCCTTGATGTTTCTGCAGCGTCAGGGCCGATGACGCCACTGCTCAGGTCAGGCCGCAGTTTCCATGTCGCGCGGCAGTTCCGGCGAGCGGCGCGGATTCAAGCGTTATCAAAAGGGTGCTCCTTCGCCCCTGGTCTCCGGCCACACCAGGCGTTGCCCGGTCGGCTGGCTAACGATCACCAGTCGTGTGTACAAGCTGTGCGTGGCATACATTCCGAGGAAGCGATTCATCATCTTGCCGAAGAGTTCGACATCGCCGTCGCCCGCAAAGGCATGTGCATCGAGAGTGACCTCGACTTCCACTCCGCGCAGCAAGCCGTTCTTGACGAGTTTCTGTACCCCGCGATGGCGTACACCGGTAATCGCGTCGATACGCTGTCGATTGAGGTCACCCTCGGTCCAG